>OZ244940.1:0-309182 GCA_965222035.1 Candidatus Amphirhobacter sp.
CGAAAAAACTTCTAGAGCTTTGGCCGACGCCGCTTGCGGCGCTTGGTCAAGACTATGAAATCAAGCGACTAAGCGCGCGTGATGGATGCCTAGGCGATTGCAGGCGATGAAGGACGTGGATTACTGCGATAAGCTCCGGGGAGCAGCAAACATGCTTTGATCCGGGGATTTCCGAATGGGGCAACCCGATCCGCTTGCGGATTGCGTCCGGTTGAACACATAGACCGGACGGGCGAACCTGGCGAACTGAAACATCTAAGTAGCCAGAGGAAAAGACATCAACAGATATTCCCAAAGTAGTGGCGAGCGAAATGGGATCAGCCAGGCTGAATCAAGGCAGCAAAGCTAGCAGAATGGTTCTGGAAAGGCCAGCCATAGCAGGTGAAAGCCCTGTATGTGACGGCGGAGCTGCTGGACAGCCAACAAGTAGGGCGGGACACGTGAAATCCTGCTCGAAGATGGGAGGACCATCTCCCAAGGCTAAATACTCGCAATCGACCGATAGCGAACTAGTAGCGTGAGCGAACGGTGAAAAGAACCTCGGGACGGGGAGTGAAACAGACCTGAAATCACGTGCGTACAAAAAGTGGGAGCGCCCTTGTGGCGTGACCGCGTACCTTTTGCATAATGGGCCAGCGACTTACGGTCACAGGCAAGCCTAACCATCTAGGGGAGGCGCAGGGAAACCGAGTCTGACAAGGGCGAATTAGTCTGTGGTCGTAGACCCGAAACCAGGTGAGCTTACCATGGCCAGGCTGAAGGTTCAGTAACATGGACTGGAGGGCCGAACCCACTAATGTTGCATTATTAGGGGATGAGTTGTGGTAAGGGGTGAAAGGCCAATCAAACCTGGAGATAGCTGGTTCTCTTCGAAAACTATTTAGGTAGTGCCTCGTGTGTATCACTGCCGGGGGTAGAGCACTGTTATGGCTAGGGGGGAGTAGATCCTTACCAAACCATGGCAAACTCCGAATACCGGCAAGCGACAATCACGGGAGACAGACAGCGGGTGCGAACGTCCGTTGTCGAGAGGGAAACAACCCAGACTGCCGGCTAAGGTCCCCAAGACACAGTTAAGTGGAAAACGAGGTGGGATGACTAATACAGCTAGGATGTTGGCTTAGAAGCAGCCATCATTTAAAGAAAGCGTAATAGCTCACTAGTCTAGTCATTCTGCGCGGAAAATGTAACGGGGCTCAAACTGTGCACCGAAGCCGCAGGATCGAGGGCAACTTTTGTTGCCTAGGATCGGTAGAAGAGCGTTCTGTAGGCCGTCGAAGGCGGACCGGCGAGGTCCGCTGGAGGTATCAGAAGTGAGAATGCTGGCATGAGTAGCGATAATAGGGGTTAAAAACCCCTTCGCCGAAAGCCCAAGGTTTCCAGGGCTATGTTAATCATCCCTGGGTTAGTCGGTCCCTAAGACGAGGCGGAAACGCGTAGTCGATGGGAAATCGGTTTTTATTCCGATACCTGAGCATGATGCGATGGGTGACGGAGATTGCTAGCCCGGCCGGGCGTTGGATATCCCGGTGATGCTTGCGGCCGCGTGCCATTTAGGCGCGCGGTGAGGAGCGGACGATGCGATCCTAACGGATAGCTGGAGTGGGTTACGCAGACTTCCAGGAAAAGTCCCGGAAGCTTCAGTCATGTTCAGACCGTACCGCAAACCGACACAGGTGGGCAGGAAGAAAATTCCAAGGCGCTTGAGAGAATTCGGGTGAAGGAACTCGGCAAAATGGCACCGTAACTTCGGGAGAAGGTGCGCCCTTACAACGTGAAGCCACTTGCTGGCTGAGCGGTACGGGGCCGCAGTGAATCGGTGGCTGCGACTGTTTATCAAAAACACAGCACTCTGCAAACACGCAAGTGGACGTATAGGGTGTGACGCCTGCCCAATGCCTGAAGGTTAATTGACGGGGTTATCTTCGGAGAAGCTCCTGATCGAAGCCCGGGTCAATGGCGGCCGTAACTATAACGGTCCTAAGGTAGCGAAATTCCTTGTCGGGTAAGTTCCGACCTGCACGAATGGCGTAACGATGGCCACACTGTCTCCACCCGATGCTCAGCGAAGTTTTAATGGTCGTGCAGATACGATCTACCCGCTGCAAGACGGAAAGACCCCGTGAACCTTTACTACAGCTTTGCACTGTGCTTTGAATAAGTTTGTGCAGGATAGGTGGGAGGCTTTGAGGTCGAGGCGTCAGCCTCGGCGGAGCCACCCTTGAGATACCACCCTGATTTATTTGAAGCTCTAACCCAGCTCCGTTAGCCGGAGCGGGAACAATGCATGGTGGGTAGTTTGACTGGGGCGGTCTCCTCCCAAAGAGTAACGGAGGAGCGCAATGGTATGCTTAGCGCGGTCGGAAATCGCGCCTCGAAGTGCAATGGCTCAAGCATGCCTGACTGCGAGACCGACGGGTCAAGCAGGTGAGAAATCAGGTCATAGTGATCCGGTGGTTCTGTATGGAAGGGCCATCGCGAAACGGATAAAAGGTACTCCGGGGATAACAGGCTTATCGCGCCCAAGAGTTCATATCGACGGCGCGGATTGGCACCTCGATGTCGGCTCATCACATCCCGGGGCTGGAAAAGGTCCCAAGGGTATGGCTGTTCGCCATTTAAAGTGGTACGCGAGCTGGGTTCAGAACGTCGTGAGACAGTTCGGTCCCTATCTGCAGTGGGCGTTGGAAATTTGAGAGGAGCTGCTCCTAGTACGAGAGGACCGGAGTGGACGAACCTCTGGTGTACCGGTTGTCACGCCAGTGGCATCGCCGGGTAGCTAAGTTCGGCAAGGATAACCGCTGAAAGCATCTAAGCGGGAAGCCTCCCTCAAGATGAGATTTCCCCAGGGCCTTGAGCCCTCTGAAGGTCTGTCAGAGACTATGACTCGATAGGCTGGATATGGAAGCGCAGCAATGCGTTAAGTTAACCAGTACTAATTGACCGTGAGGCTTGATTTCATAGTCTTGGTCGTCGCAACGCGGCGGTCGAGGCTGCAAGCGAAGCTCATTTTCGTTTCAACTGCTTGTGTTCCACCTTGTCTTGGTATTTGATCGGGACAGGGGGTACGTTTTTTTGCTTGGTGGCCATAGCAAAGTGGATCCACGCCTTTCCATTTCGAACAGGGCCGTGAAACGCTTTAGCGCCGATGGTAGTGTTGCATAGGCAATGTGAGAGTAGGACGTCGCCAAGCTTTTTTCTTTTCTGTCAGGCTGGCCCCCACCCAGGTGGGCTAGTATGATAGAATATCGACGCAGATGGTAAATCCATCGTAATATAAGTTAAGCAGACTACAGTCGTAGGCTGACTTCATTAATAACATGGAGAAGCTTTAAGGCTTCCCATTATTTATGTCCGCCAGGAGACGGGCACGCATTTAGGTTCGAACCGTTATTTCTCCTAGAAAGCCTGCTAGTAATAGCATGGGACTTTCGGAGAGCCCGCCTTGATCAAGCGGGCTTTTTTTTTGGCGCAGGGCACAGGCAGCTTTTGCTCGCAGATACCGCCTGCGATCGAGCGGTACCGGCCCGCTGCCGAGTTCAGCGAACGCAGCTGCTTGGCTTCGAAACCGGCCCTGGGGCGCATCTTCGACAGCCTCTCGCTGCCGCCATATTTTTCCGTTGGGCCTTCCTCATCCAGGTCAGCACCAGCGCGCCGTCGCTGCGAGCTAGCAGACGGTCAGATCAGACTGCTGGCAGGTGGTCATCGGCGCTGTCGCGGAGCAGGACGGATTGGCATATCGCTACAGGCTTTGATTTCGTGCTAGGCCGGCCAGCAAAGAAAGCGCCAAGCCCCTCCCCTCTAAAAAAATTACACTGATTTAATTTACTATAAACAATTACTTACAGAATCCAAATCAAGTTTCGGTAAAATTTCAAAAATTCAATCTAATAACTCTTATTACTAGGGTAAAATGCAGTGAATTCAGACCCTTCTGTAAAAAATAACCATAATTTAATTCAGCAAAAATAATAACTTATAGAATCCAAATCAAGTTTCGGCAAAATTTCAAAAATTCGATTTAAATGTTATAATTTAGGGCGCATGACAAACAAAATCCATAGAAGAAAGAAGGAGGAAGTCAAGGAACTGCTGTCTCTTTTCCCCGCGGTACTCATCCTTGGCCAGCGCCAAGTTGGCAAGACTACGCTCGCCTTGGATGTAGCGGAGGAGGGCAATGATTTTCATTACCTGGATTTGAGTGATCCGGAAGCAGCGAACTTAATCAGGAGCGAGGGCGTGCGCCAATACGTCGCTGGGCATGGCAAACAGCTTACAGTTCTAGATGAAGTACAAACTTATCCTGGATTGTTCCTTGAGCTGCAATCAATAATTGATAAGCGGCGACGGGCTGGGAATGGTAATGGCAGTTTTTTACTGCTGGGCTCAGCATCTCTGGAACTGGCAAACAGATCCAAGCAAACCTTGACGGGGAGGATAGGTTATGTCGATCTTGATCCCATAGATATTATGGAGATAAACAGACCTGATGAGATTGAGAAACTATGGCTGCGCGGAGGCTTGCCGGCCCCGTTCACCTCAGGCAATGATCGCCAGGCTTTTACTCTACTGCGCAACTTGATTCATAATCTGAGTCGGCAAGAACTGCTCGAGCAAGGAGTACAGCTGGCGCGAGACAAGGTTCTGAAACTATTGCTTGGATTAGCCAATCAGCACGGTAGTCAACTGAATAAACAGGATATTGCAAGGCAAATAGAATTGGATTGGCATGAAGTGGACAGTTGCGTAGGCAAGTTGAGTGATTTGCTCGTTGTCAAAGAGCTGCCGGCATACTCTAAGGCCGCTGTCAGGAACTTTGACAAAAGGCCAAGAATTTATTACCGGGATAGCGGATTGCTGCATCGCTTGCTGCGGCTGTTCAACATAACTACATTGAGCAAATCTCACATGAAGGGGAGAAGCTGGGAAGGATTTGTGATTGAGAATGTCCTGCGCCAGGCCGGTCCCGAGGTGGAAAGCAGTTATTTCCGTACTGGAAGTGGCAAAAGCGAGATGGATTTGATTCTGCAATTCCCGACAGGGAAAGTTTGGGCCATCGAAATCAAGAAAGGATCACCTGATGTTGGCGCAAGTTTCTATACAGCCCGGAAGAGCATCAAGCCTGATCGATGCTTTATTGTGCATGGACAGCATAATTGGTCTAGCATCAAAATCGATCAGGGAGTGGAAATCATCTCCTTGCCTGAAATGTGCCGTGAAGTTGCCGAGGCCGCGAGCATTCTTTAAATGAACAGCACGACAAGCGCTTGTCGCTTGTCGAGGGGTCCCTCCCTTAGAGTACCGTTGCTCAGTAGCTGGCGCGCCATTGAGCTAGCTACCGGCCCGATTTCAGTCGCCGGCCAAGCCATCGGCGATGCCGTCGAGCAGGACATTGCGGGCGGCAGATCCCTACGGGTAGCGATGTACGCGGAGCCAGATAGGGACAACGAAGGAAATGCCATTTTTCTATTTCCCCGGAAAAATTACGCCGATTTAATCTAGCCAAAACAGCATCCTACTGCATCCCAGCCAAATTTTCGCAAAATTGTGCAAATTTGGCACGCATTAGAGTTGCCGAGGATGTTATCCACTTCTTTAGGATAGCTCTCTAATTTATGTATTGGTATGTGTGATATCATGTGCTTCATGACCGCTACAATCAACAGAAACAAACAAAAGGAAATCGAGAAGCAACTCTCTCTTTCTCCAGCAGTCATCATGCTTGGCCAGAGTCAATCAGGCAAGACCGTTATTGCGCGTGCTTTGGAGAAGGAGCATGATGCTCACTACCTGCACCTGTGTAGCCGGCCGGAGATCGAAGCAATCAAGAAGCAAGGCTTGCACAAGTACGCGGCAGGGCATGGCAAGCACTTGACCATCATCGACGAGCTGCAGTACTACCCCCGTGTTCTGGATGAGCTGCCTGCCATAATTGCCGCAAAGAGGCAAGAGGGTACTGACAAGGGCCGCTTCTTGCTAGTAGCTAGGGCGTCCCTGGAGCTGAAGACCGAGACCAGGAAAACCTTGGAGGGGCTCATCAGTCTTGTAGGTGTCGATCCTTTGGATGTGACGGAAATTGCTGCGCCAGATGAGATTGACAAACTCTGGTTGTGCGGTGGTTTGCCAAGGGTTTTCTCGACAGCAGACAGAGCGCGTCGCCATATAATGCTGGAAGGCATGTCTCAATGCTTGAGCCGACTCTATGTGGTAGATAGAGGCCTAAAAATATCGCCCGAAACACAAGGAGATATGCTCACTATGCTGGCATACCAACATGGCGGCGCATTGAATCAACCCCAAATTTCTCAAGAGGTAAGGTTGCGGCCGCAACTCGTCGATAAGTACATCAACAGACTGTGCGACATGCTGACACTTAGGAAATTGCCAGCGTATCGCAAGGTTGGAGCGAGAGGACGTCATAAAAGACCCCGGATTTATTTCAAGGACAGCGGCCTTCTCCATGAACTGCTGGGAATATTTAGCATGCTTCAGCTGCGTGCTTCTCATATGATGGAAAGGAGTTGGCAAGGCTTTGCGATGGAAAACATTCTGCGCCAAATTGGTGTAGGGGCTAAATGCAGTTATTTTTTCGATCAAGCCGGCGACGAAGTGGATTTGGTACTCGAACACTCGAGCGGAGAGGTCTGGGCCATCAACATCTCGCACGACATACCTATCATCCATAAGAGTTTCTATAGCGCCTTATCGAGCTTGCGCCCCGACCGCAGCTTCGCGGTGCACGGCAGGCACGATTTGCGGCGTCGCCAGAACAGCCAGGGTGTGGAAATCATCTCGCTGCCGGAAATGTGCCAGGAAGCATATGCGGCTAGAGATCCTGGTTTTCGTTGTAGCCTCAGCAGCATAGCTTAATTGAGCAGGGCTGGCTTGCTCGATCCTGTCTAGCGTACCGCCGTCTTGCCTGCGCTCCACGGGACGATGGGCTAATTCGCTTTTGTCAATATTGTAATAATTCCATTCAGATAAATGAAAAAATACAGAAAATGCTTGATTGTGACAACATAAATCCCCTTTAAAATCAATAAAAACAATAAGTTATAGAAATCAAAAACGATTTATCCGCTATTGTCAAAATTTCATTTGTTATAATGGAAAAATACAGACATAGGCAGTAATTGTAGAAAATAAACCCATTTTAAATCAATAGAAACAATAGTTTATGAAATCTGAATTGAGTTTATACAATATTGTAAAAATTTCATTATCGTGATAAAATAGAGGCATGAGAAATCTGATAGCCAGAAGGAAACAAGAAGTAATCAAGCGCAAGCTGAAAAGGGCTGCTGTGGTCATTATTATTGGCCAGCGCCAAGTTGGCAAGACCACGCTGGCCTTGGAGGTTAGCAAGGATATGGATGCACACTATATGGACTTGTCCAAAGAGGCAACGGCTAGGGAGGTCCGCAAGAAAGGCTTGGACAAGTATATTGAGGAGCACGGCAAGTACTTGACGATCATCGATGAGGTGCAGGCGCACCCCTACATCTTCGTCCAGCTAAGGTCTATCATAGACATGCAGCGCACGGCTGGCGTGGGCAAAGGCCGCTTTTTGTTGCTGGGTTCCGCTTCGTTGGCGATAACTAATAGGTCCAAGGAGTCCTTGTTGGGAAGAATCAGCTTTGCTCCGCTCGACCCCCTGGATCTGCTGGAAATATCCGTTCCTGATGAAATGGACAAACTCTGGCTGCGCGGAGGTTTGCCAGATTCCTTCACCGCTAATAATGATGAGGAAAGCTCTGAGATTCGCGAGGACATTGTCGAAGCCCTGAGCCGATGGGAACTCCCAGGACAGGGATTGCCCCTGTCCCAGGATCAAATTGAGGATTTGCTGACAGTGTTAGCCTATCAACATGGAGGCCCGCTTAATAAAGCTAAAATTGCAGAGGAGCTGAGGTTGGATGACCAGCGTTCAGTTGAAGAGTGCATAAAAGAACTGGCCAATTTGCTCATAATCAGGAAGTTGCCGGCGTTCAGGCCAAGGAGAGTTAGCATTTTCAATAAAACGCCGAAAATCTATTATCGAGATAGCGGCTTTCTTCATCAGTTGCTGAAGTTGCATGACATGGAGCAACTGCATGACTCTCACATGGAGGGCAGGAGCTGGGAAGGCTTTGCGATAGAAAACATAATGCGTCAGACTGATGATAAAGTGACCGGAAGTTATTTCCGTACTCAGAACGGTACTGAGATGGATCTGGTTCTTAAGTTTCCGAAGAAAGGACCGGTATGGGGCATTGAAATCAAGAAAGGCAATCCTGGCGTCAGCTCAGGTTTTTATGCAGCGCGCGATATTATCGAACCCGACCGTTGTTTTGTCGCGCATGGCAGGCTTGATATAGCAAGGCATGAAGATGGGCAGGGCGTGGAAATAATTCCATTGCCTGATATGTGCCGGGCAGTGGCAGCAGAGTTGAGGAAATCTACCGGTTCTAATGCCGATAGCGCTCCGCCAGGTTCGAAGCCAAAATAGCTAGGATCAATACCAGGCCGATGACGACGATGGTCGCGTCGCCCTTGACCCCCGTCAGCGCCAGGCCGTTCTTCAGCAGCCCGATGAGCAAAAAGCCCAGGATGGTCCCGACAATCGTCCCGCGGCCGCCGAAGATGCTGGTACCACCGAGGACCACCGCCGCGATCACGTCCAGCTCCAGGCCCGAGCCCATGTCCGAGCGCGTCGTGCTTACGCGTGAGACGAAGATCACCGCTGCCAGGCCCGACATCAGGCCCGACAGCCCGTAAGCGAGCACCTTGATGCGGTCGACCGGTATGCCCGCATAGCGCGCCGCCACCTCGTTGCTGCCAATCGCATACAGGCTGCGCCCCAGGGTCGTCTTCGCCAGCAGGAACCAAAACAGCGCCACCATCACCACCAGGATGATGACCTGGACCGGAATGCCGGCGATCTCGCCCTGGCCCAGGAAGAAGAACCACTCCGGATAGCCGCGTACCGAGCGCGCCTGGCTCAGGCCCTCGGCGATGCCGCGGAACAGCGCCAGCGTCGCCAAGGTCGTGATCAAGGGCGGGACCCTCATCCGCGTGATCAGCAGCCCGTTGCAGCAGCCCGCCAGGATGCCGGCGCCGACCGAGACCGCCATCGCTGCGCCCAGCGGCAGGCCCAGGCCCTTCCAGGCTATCCCCAGCACGATCGCGGACAGGCCCAGGATCGAGCCCACCGCCAGGTCGATGCCGCCGGTCACGATGATCAACGTCATCGGCAGCGCCACCAAGCCGATCTCGGCGATCAGGCGCCCCTGGTTGAGGATGTTCGCGACCGTCATGAACTTGTCGCTCAGCACTGACAGCACCGCCAGCGAGAGCACCAGCATCAAAGCCAGGATCTTCTCGTGGATGTAGTCGCCGGCGAGCAGGTTCTTCATCATAGGGCGCGGCGCTGCAAGCGGCGGCGGTGCAGGTCGAAGAGCACTGTGACCAAGATCAAGGTCCCGTAGGTCGCGCGCAGCCAGAATGGCGAGACGTCGATGAAGATCAGGGCTGAGCCGATCGCCGCCAGCATGATCGCCGCCAGGGTCGAGCCGATCACCGTGCCGGTACCGCCCAGGATGCTGACGCCGCCGACGACCGCGGCGGTGATGATGGTCAACTCCAAGTAGGGCGGGACCGTCGTCTGGATCACCTTCAGCTGCGTCGCGAACAAGATGCCCGCGATGCCCGCGAACATGCCGTTGAGCACGAAGACCAGCACCACCAGCTTTTGGGTCGGTATGCCCGCCAGGCGCGCCGCCTCGGCATTGCCGCCGATGGCGTAGAACGACCGCCCGGTGCGGCTGTTGCGCATCCAGTAGGCCGCCAGGGCCGTCAGGACCAGCATCGCCCAGATGGGGGCCGGTATGCCGAACCACCGCTGCAGCGACAGGCCGAAGTTCTCCGGCAGGTCGGTGATCCAGGCCCCGCCGGTCCAGATGATGAGCCCGCCCTTGAGGATGCTCAGATAGCCCAGCGAGGCCACGATCGAGGGTATGCGGCAATAGGCCACCAAGATGCCCAGCGAGCCCGAGATCAGCATCGCCAGCAGAATGGGCAGGATCCAGGCCAGGCCGATGGGCAGGCCCATGTTCGCCAGGGTCCCGCTTACCGCAGCCAGCACCCCGATCAGCGATCCCACTGAAATGTCGATGTTGCCCGTGATGATGACCATGGACATGCCGATCGCCGCCACCGCGATGTAGGAGTGCGCCAGGGCAATGCTGATCAGATTGCGCTCGGCGACGTAGCGCTGGTTGATCAGGCCCACGATCAGCAGCAGCCCGAGCAGGGCGAGCAGCAGCACCGCTTCCTGGCTCAGCAGGGTGCTCCGCAGCCGCGGGCGCGCCGCCAGCCAGCTGGTCTCAGTCGTCATCGGCCATCATCGCCGCGCCAACGCTCTCCTCGGTCGCGTCCGCCGCCGCGAACTCGCCCACCAGTACGCCGCCGCGCATCACCACCACCCGATCGCTCATGCCGATGACCTCGGGCAGCTCGCTCGAAATCATCAAGATGCCCATGCCCTGGGACGCGAGCTCGACCATCAGCGCGTGGATCTCGCTCTTGGCGCCGACGTCGATGCCGCGGGTGGGCTCGTCCATGATCAGCACCTTGGGTTTGGTCGCGAGCCACTTGCCGATGACGATCTTCTGCTGGTTGCCGCCCGACAGCTTGCCCACCAATTGCCGCGCGCTCGGAGTGCGCACCCCGAAGCGCTTGATGACGTCCGCGGCGATCTCATCCTCATGGGCTGAGTCGATCACCATCATGGCCGAGATCTGCTCGAGAATCGCCAGGGTGGAATTGGCCGTCACGTCCATCTCGCGGATCAGGCCCTGCAGGCCGCGGTCCTCGGGGATGTAGCCCAGCCCGCAGGCGATGGCGTCCTGCGGACGGTGGATCTCAACCGGCTTGCCGTCGACTTCGATCGCGCCGGCGTAGGGCGGCTCGATCCCGAACAAGGCCTGGGCCAGCTCCGAGCGGCCCGCGCCCACCAGCCCGGCGAGCCCCACGATCTCGCCGGCGCGTACGGTGAGGTCGATGGGCTGGTCGCGCTCGTGGCGTCGCAGCCCGCGCACTGCCAGGGCCGGGCCCGCCGGCGTATGCGAGCCCCGCGGGTACATGGCCTCGACTTCCCGGCCCACCATCATGTGCACCAGCTTGTCGCGGTCGATGTCCGCAACCGGCTCGGTCGCGACGCGCTGTCCGTCGCGCAACACCGTGACCTGCTGCGCGAGCTCGAAGATCTCCACCAGGCGATGGCTGATGTAGGCGATCGCGACCCCCTGGGAGCATAGCGTGCGCACGGTCGCGAACAAACGCTCGGTGTCATGCGCGGTCAGGGCAGCAGTGGGCTCGTCCATCACCAGCACCCGCGCCTCAAGCGCCAGGGCCTTGGCGATCTCCACCCGCTGGCGATTGCCCACCGACAGCGAGCCCACCACGGTATCGACCCCGATGTCCTGCGCGCCGAGCTGCGCGAGCAGCTCCGCCGCCTTCGAGCGCATGGCCTCCCAGTCGATGCGCAAGCCCGACCGCAAGGGCGCATGGCCGAGGAAGATGTTCTCCGCGACCGTCAGGTCCGGGAACTGCAGCAGCTCCTGGTGGATGGTCGCGATCCCCAGGTGCTGGGCGTGCGCCGGGCCCTCGAGCGCCACTCGCTGCCCGTCGATCTCGATGTGGCCCGCATCGGGCGTGTGTACGCCCGCGAGGATCTTGATCAGGGTGGACTTGCCCGCGCCGTTCTCGCCCAGCAGGGCGTGGACCTCGCCCGCGCGCAGGTCGAAACTGACGTCGGTGAGCGCCGCGACGCCCGGAAAGCCCTTGCTTACGCCCGCCAGGCGCACGACGGGCGCTGCGCTTGGCGGCGCAGCACCCGCGGGCACTTCAGCTGCGGCCTGCTTCATTACGCCCCCAGGCCGCGGGGGAGGACGCGACTAGAAATCGAAGTCGTTGATGTTCGACTTGTCGAAGACGAAGGGCGCGCCCAGCAGGATCTCGCTGCCGTTGATGACCTGCAGCGAGCCCAGCCGGCCGGCGTTCACCGTCTTGCCGCCGGGCTTGAGGTCGCCGTCCACCACCGCGCGGGTGACGTAGACCGCCGCGTAGCCCAGGTCGACCGGGTTCCACAGCACCACCGACTTGACGCAGCCGGAGCTGACATACGGCTTCATGGCGTTCGGGGTCGCCAGGCCGACCACGGCTACATTGCCGCATTCTCCCGCCTGGGTGACCGCTTCGGCCGAGGCCGGCGTCGCGACGCTGGTCATGCCGAACAGCCCGTCGAGGTCGTCGCCGTACTTGTTGATCAGGGTGTTCGCCTGGTTGAAGGACAGCACGTTGTCCTCCTGGGCCTCGACCGTCTCGAGCCATTCCATGTTCGGATAGCACTTGTTCAGGTAGGCCTCCATCTCGGCGATCCAGCGCGCCTGGTTCGGCGTGGTGAAGGTGCTGGTCACGATCGCGAACTTGCCGTCTTCGCCGATCTCCGCCGCCATCGAATCGATCATGGACTTGGCGATGCCGTTGAACTCCGCCTGGTTCACGAACCATTCGCGCGCGTCCGGCTGCGAGTTGGCGTCGTAGCCGACCACGTGGATGCCGTTGCTCAGCGCTTTCTTGAGCACCGGAGCGATGGCGACCGGGTCGTTGGCCGCGAACAGCACGCCGTCGACGCCCTGGGTGATGAAGTTGTCGATGAAGGTGATCTGGTCATCGATGTTCGCCTCGGTGGGCCCGTCGGTAACCACCTTGACGTTGCCGAGCTCCTGCGCCGCCTGCTGCATGCCCAGCGCGGTGGCGTTGAAGTAGCCGATGCCGATCAGCTTGGGCACGTCGACCAGGCTGATGTCCTTGCCGGCCATGTTGGCCGCGCCGCTGGGCTGGCCGCCGTCATAGGGCTTGGACGCGACCGCGCCGCCGCCGCCGCTGCAGGGCAGCGGGTTGGTGGCCAGGTCGTCAGCGCCGTCCCACGCCGCCTGGGCGGGCGAGAAAGCGAGTGTTGCGGCGACAGCCGCAGCCATTAGTTGTTTGGTCATATCTAGTTCTCCTCCTAGCGGTATAACGCAGGCATGATTTTACAACAAAGATTAGAATAACAACCGCAGACAGAGGGGTCCCGCCAAGGGGACCGAGGGAGAGAGCATGCCAATACCGAATAAGTGGAGCGCCAGCGCCGTCGCGCGCATGAAGGGCCGGTCCAAGGACGCCCAGATCCTGCGCTACCGCTCCAACCTGCTCGGATCCGACAAGCGGGTGACCAACTACGGCGGGGGCAACACCTCGGTCAAGACCCGGCAGAAGGACCCGGTCTTCGGGCGCATGGTCGATGTCATGTGGGTCAAGGGCTCCGGCGGGGACCTCGGCAGCATGGATCTGGACGGCTTCGCCATCCTGCGCATGGACGCCCTGCAGCAGCTCAAGCAGGTCTATCGCGGTCCCAAATACGAGGACGAGATGGCTCACATGCTGCCGCACTGCGCCTTTCCGGGGAGCAAGCGCGCGGCCTCCATCGACACGCCGCTGCATGCCTTCGTGCCCTACAAGCACGTCGATCATGTCCATCCGGACGCGGTGATCGCGGTGGCCGCGGCGGCCAACGGCGAGCGTATCACCCGCCGCATCTACGGCGACCGCATCGGCTGGCTGCCCTGGCGGCGGCCGGGCTTCCAGCTGGGTCTGTGGCTGGAGAAGTTCGTCAAGGACAATCCCAACGCCATCGGGGTGGTCCTGGGCAGCCACGGTTTGTTCACCTGGTCCGACAATCCGAAGGAGTGCTACGACCGCACCTTGTGGGCCATCAACACCGCCGAGCGCTGGCTCAAGCGGGGCTCGAAGCGCCTGCCCTTCGGGCGGGTGGCCAAGCCGCTGGCGCCGGCCGCGCGCCGGCGCATGGCGGCCCAGCTGCTGCCGATGCTGCGTGGTTTGGCGGGGACCGACCCGCACAAGGCGGGTCACTTCGTCGACGACCCGGCGGTGCTGGAGTTCGTGTGCTCGCGCAAGATGACGGCCCTGGCAAAACTCGGTACATCCTGTCCCGACCATTTCCTGCGCACCAAGATCCGACCTTTGGTGGTCCCATATGCGACCGCAGCCGCAGCCATCGACGGCGACGCCAAGGGCCTGGCGCAGCTCGCCGAGCGTTATCGGGCCGACTACGCCCGTTATTACCGGCGCTGCCGCGATGCGGCCAGTCCCCCGATGCGGGACGCGAACGCAGTGGTCTATCTCTTGCCGCAAGTGGGGATGTTCACGCTGGGGCGCGACAAGGCGACCGCCCGCATCGCGAGCGAGTACTACGTCAACGCCATCAACGTCATGCGCGGGGCTGAAGGCGTCGACCGCTATACCGGCCTGCGCGAGCGCGAGGCCTTCCGCATCGAGTACTGGGAGCTCGAAGAGGCCAAGCTGCGGCGCATGCCCGCGCCCAAGCCGCTGGCGGGCCGGGCCGCGCTGGTTACTGGAGCAGCCGGCGGAATCGGCGGCGCGATCGCTGCGCGCCTGCTCGACGCCGGCGCGAACGTCATGCTCACCGACATCGACGGCAAGCGTCTCGAGCAGGCGCATGCCGCCGCGGCCGCCACCCATGGCGCCGACCGCGTCCGCAGCTGCGCGGTGGACGTCACCAAGGAGAAGGAAGTTGCCCAGGCTTTCGACCGCCTGGCGCTGGAGTACGGCGGGCTCGACATTCTGGTCAACTGCGCCGGTCTGTCGATCGCCGCGCCGATCGAGGACACCGACCTGGCGACCTGGGACAAGTGCATGGAAGTGCTCGGTACCGGCTATTTCCTCATGGCGCGGGACGCCTTCCGCCTGCTGGACCGGCAGGGCATGGGCGGATCGGTGATCTTCATCGCGAGCAAGAACGGCATGGCGGCCTCGCCGAACGCCTCGGCCTACTGCGCCGCCAAGGCGGCTGAGGTCCATCTGGCGCGCTGTCTGGCGCTGGAGGGCGGACCGCGCGGCATCAGGGTGAACGTCGTCAATCCGGACGCGGTACTGCGGAACTCGGGTTTGTGGTCGAGCTCCTGGCGGCAGGACCGCGCCGCGGCCTACAACATCGGCGAGGACGAGCTGGAGGACCACTACCGCAAGCGCAGCCTGCTGCAGCGCAGCGTATACGCCGAAGACGTCGCCGAAGCGGTGTACTTCCTCGCCTCGGACGCAGCGGCCAAGTCCACCGGCAACGTCCTGAACGTCGACGCCGGCCATCCCATGTCCTTCCCGCGCTGATGAGGAGATATAATTACAGACATGGACACATATAACCACCTCCACGACAACTTCGCTCTTAGAGCAAACAGGCTTTTCTTGGAATTGATGCTCCCCCAAGCGCTACAGGGGTATCCCATCAAGGTTGCTCCTGGCCTCTTTCTCTACCCTTATGAAAACCTGTTGTTCCACCCAGGAGTTGAGATGTCTGTTGTTGGCAGTGAGTTTTCAGTACGCCTCCCTGAGAGGAGTAGCTGCGCAGTGTCGGCTCTGTCGACATTCTTGATGATCTCATCCACAGGTGCCTCGTCTTTGTTGAAAGGCCTTGCGGAAGCCAGCAGAGAGCTTTTTGCAGAGGGGTTCTCCAGGCAAGTAGTCGTATATCTTGCCGGCGCCGCTGGGGCGAAACAGGTTCCGGCAGAGGAAGTACCTGATAGTTTTGAGGAGAACCTTGAAAAGTTCCCGAATGCTCTTTTCTTGGTGGAGTCGAAAGATAGCAAAACTGGGACCGATCATGCTTTTGCTACTTATGGTGGCATGGAGGTTTGTGGTGACATTAGTTTTGCAAAAGAAGGCGGCTACAGGAACAGAATTAAAAGAATTGACGCGATTTTTCAAAAAGATGGGAGAATCGCATAATGTTTGGCGACCACATACCTCTGCGCAAGGACATCTCAAATCCTTACCTAGATGACAAGGAGAGTCAACAGCCATGATCGAAGAGCACATCGCCAAGAGCAATGAAGAGCGCGCCAAGGCCCATGAGTCCGAGTACGCCCGCCTGGGCGAGGCCCTTGCCGCGCGCGGGATCGACGCCGGCAAGATCCTGGCGGCGGCGAAGGAGTTCCGGGTGGCGGTGCCGACCTGGGGGGTAGGGACTGGAGGGACCCGCTTCGCGCGCTTTCCGGGTCCTGGAGAGCCAGCGAACATCCACGACAAGCTGCGCGACTGCTCGGTCATCAACGAGGTAACCCGCATCACGCCAACGGTCTCGCCCCACATCCCCTGGGACAAGGTCGACGACGTCCCGGCCCTGGCGCAGGAAGCAAAAGAGCTGGGCCTGGGCTTTGACGCGGTCAACTCCAACACTTTCCAGGATGTGGAAGGCCAAAAGCATTCGTATAAGTTCGGGAGCCTCACGCACATCGATCCGGCTGTGCGCGAGCAGGCGGTGGCCCACAACATCGAGTGCGTCAAGATCGGGCAGGAACTGGGGAGCGACTCCCTGACGGTCTGGATTGCCGACGGCTCGAACTTCCCCGGGCAGCAGAGCCTGGCGGGGGCGTTCGACCGCTATCTGGAGAGCATGCAGAAGATCTACCAGGCCCTGCCGGACAACTGGCGGGTCTATGTCGAGTACAAGCTGTTCGAGCCCGCCTTCTACGCGACGGTGATCAACGACTGGGGCACCAGCCTGCTGGCCTCCCAGGAATTGGGGGAGAAAGCCTACTGCCTGGTGGACCTGGGGCACCACGCGCCCAACACCAACGTCGCGAGCATCGTCGCGCGGCTGCTGAAAGCGGCCAAGCTGGGCGGGTTCCACTTCAACGAGAACTGCTACGGCGACGACGACCTCGACAGCGGCTCGGCCAATCCCTACCGTTTGTTCTTGATCTGCGCCGAGCTTGCCGAAGCGCGGCAGCGGGGGGATAACAGCCGCATCGATTTGATGATCGATCAGTCGCACAACGTGACCGACCCGATTGCGAGCTTGATTTCCAGCGCGGTCGATATCCAGCGCGCCTGGGTCCAAGCGGCCCTGATTGACTGGCAGGCCCTGGCGGCCGCGCAGCAGGACAACGACGCCTTGATGGCCGGACGGGTGCTGCAGACGGCGTTCAGGACCGATGTGGGCCCGTTGCTCGCGCAGGGACGCCTGGAAGCCGGCGGCGCCCTCGATCCGGTGCTGGCCTACCGGGCGTCGGGCTACCGGGAGCAGGTAGCGTCCAAGCGCCAGAGCCAGCAGGGCTCCGGGGGCGGCATCACCTAGGAGGGTCCAAGCGATGGCCGCGGAGCAGCTCGCCGCCGTCTGGGACATTGGCAAGACCAACACCAAGATCGCGCTCGCCGACATGGCGAGCGGGGAGGTGGTGGCCTCAGCGGCGCGGGAGTTCCCGTCCCTGCCGGGTCCGCCCTATCTGCAGCTGGATACCGAGGGCCGCTGGGAGTGGCTCAAGCTCGAGCTGGGCCGGCTGGCTGAGGGACGCAGGCTCGAAGCGATCGCGGTAACCGCCCACGGCGCCTGCGCGACGGTGGTGAACAAAGATGGATTGGTGCTGCCGGTGCTCGACTATGAGGACCTGACGCCGGACGAGTGCGAGCCCGACTATGCTCCGCTAAGGCCGGACTTCGCCGAGAGCTTCAGCCCGCCGCTGCCGGGCGGGTTGAACTACGGCAAGGGCTTGTTCTGGCAGTCGCGCAAGTTCCCGGACGACTTCGCCCGGGCCGAGCACATCCTCAGCTATGCGCAGTACTGGACCTGGATGCTGAGCGGAATGGCCGCGACCGAGTGCACCAGCATCGGCAGCCACTCTGATTTGTGGGCGCCGAAGCAGGGCGGTTATTCGCAGCTGGTGGGCAAGCTGGGCTGGGGCAAGCTGTTCCCGCCGCTGCGGCGGGCCGACGACACCTTGGGAGTGATCAAGCCGGAGCTGGCCGCGGAGATGGGGGTGAATGAGGACGTGCGCATCGTCTGCGGGATCCACGACAGCAATGCCTCCTTGCTGCCGTGGCTGAGCCGGCCGCAGCCGTTTTGCATCTCCTCGACCGGTACGTGGGTGATCAACCTGGCGGTGGGCGCGAGCCTGGACGCCCTCGATCCGGCCCGCGACTGCGCGAGCAACGTCTCCATCGCCAATGAGCCGGTAGCGTCCTCGCGCTGGATGGGCGGCAGGGAATACAGCCGGCTGGTGGGCAGCGGCAACAGGGCTGAGGCGAGCATGGATGACCTGCGGGATTTGCTCAGCGGTCCTCCCTTGCTGATCCTGCCCAACCAGGGCGGGCAGGGCGGGCCCTTCCAGGGCTTGCCGGATGCGAAGGTGGAACTGCCCGGGCAGCTGGATGACCGCGGCAAGGCAGCCGCAGCCGCGCTGTACTGCGCGCTGATGCTGGATGTGACGCTGGATCTGGTCGCGAGCGCCGGCGATGTGGTGGTGGAAGGGTCCTTCGGGCGCAACGAGCTGCTGCTGGCGGTACTAGCGAGCTTGAGGCCGGAGCAGCAGGTCTATGCGAGCGCGGACCAGACGGGGACCACCAACGGCGCGCTGCGGCTGGTCTCGCCCGACCTGCCGCCGCCGGGCGTGCGGCGGGTGGCGGCGCTGGAGGACCCGGCGCTAGTGCTGCAGCACCGGGAGAATTGGCGGGAAGAAATCAAAAACCTAAAGGATTCATAGGCTAGCATCCAGGCTGTTTCTGCAGAGATATAAGGGAGGCGCCTAAAATATGCCTTATGGCGACACCCGATTCAGACTTCAACCCGTTTACTCCAGGTACTGCTAGACCACCTCTGATCTTGGCAGGCCGTGGCGATGAGCGTCAGATCATCGAAGAAGCCTTGGGCTTGATTACCCAGCCCCTCAAGGATGGGATGCTGGAAATAGCGCCACAATCACCAATCAAGATAATTGGCCCACGTGGCGTGGGCAAGACAACGCTGCTCAAGGATGCCAAGTTCAAGGCGCAGCAACAAGGCATTCGCGTAGTGGATAATGAGACGCTAACTAGCCTGGATCCAGAAGGAGACATCATCAGCGGCTTGCTGCGCATCGATGATTGGCCGGAGAGGATCTGGTCTTGGATGAGCGGTTTCAGCAGAATTTCCTCTATCGGACCGCATGGAGTCTCTTTCGAGGAGCGTCAGAAACACGGAGAGAAGACGCTTACGCAAGCGCTAGAAGGGAGATTGAAGCGACAGCCCGTACTCTTGCTGTTGGATGAAGCCATGCACTACGACAAGGCATCCTTTGGCAAGCTGTTGCAGAAATGTCAGAGCTTGATTGGTGACAAGCAACCGCTAGCAGTAATCATGGCAGGGACACCATCGCTAGATGACAGGCTAGGTCAATTAAATGCCACCTTCCTTGATCGCAGCTTAGGCATATATATCAACCAGGTGAGCGCGGAAGCCGCGCTCGAGATCCTGGGCGGAACCTTCGAGGAACAAGGAATCAAAATATCTGACGACGCGCTAGCTTTCCTAGCGAAACTGACCGACAATTACCCATATTTCATTCAGTATGCGGGGCAAGTGGTATGGGAAGACATGAAGAATTCCGAGCGCCAAGATGTCGATCTGTCCTTGGTTGAACAGTTGCAGGAAGAGGTGTGGCGGAAGCGAGAAGGTTATTACAAACACGTCTACCATAGGATTTCCCAAAGCAAATTATTGGATTATGCCAATCAAGTAGTGCGCATGGTGGAGACGGCGGGAGCTGATCCGCTCCTCCCGGAGCAAGTAATAAAGAGCTTGGCTAGCCTGGATTCTTCAGCAGACGCCCATGCGATCTACAGCCAGTTGTTGGATTTGGGCTTGGTTTGGGAAGGAGATGACCGCAGCGTGAGATCGGCAATCCCATCTTTTTTCAGTTACTTCAAGGAAGCGTACGAGCGGGGCTTAAGCGAAGGCCCAGGTGCGGACAAACCAACAAGCAGTGAGAACTATTTATGAGGAACTGTCCAATCAAGCTTTGGCGAAGATGTGGATGTTTTTCATCTTCTTGGTGTTGTAGAGGTCGCACCGGAAGGTTCCGGTGATCTGGCCTCCCGGATACGTGAACCTGTACGTCTTGCCGGGTTTGTAAGTCCGCAAGAGGGGAGTTGTGTGCTCAATCCGAAACTTGCCGTCCCCGCAATCGACTACCGTGCGGTCGTCGCTGAGTTTGTGGCAGATAACTTCTTTGTCGGTCATTTTCAGGCCTGTGGGGCTTAATCTTATCACACCTTGACATCTAGCAGGCAGTGATGGTGGGTCAGGGGAGCGTCCTCGGCACGTTCGGCATCGAGGGAGCTTGACGCAGGGAAACTAGAAGGGGGAAGGCATGAAGGCCTGTTCTAGCCCCAGCAGGGGTGCCTGGCTAGGGCTCTTTTGGTTGATGTAGGGGGGGGGCAGCAACCCTAGGATCAGGAATCCTCAGGCTTTTGCTCTTCCTGTTCCTTCTGCTTCTGCCGCTCTGTCCACAGCCGTCCGATTTTTAGCCCTATAGGATCCAGGCCGAAGCCGGCGGGGCCTGGTATCTCCTTGCCGTTGAACCCGATCATAACGGTCCGCAGGTCGTCCTCGGTTATGACGTATTCTTCTTCCTTGGATTTTTTGGTATCGCCCATGCCTGTCATTTTATACTAGTGTAGTGGCTGTTTAGAGTAAAATCAAAATGTGGCTGAGCAGACTAGCAATCCTTTCAAGCCAGGTGCCGGACGTTCGCCTGCGCATTTGGCGGGGCGTTCATCTGAGCAAGAGGTGATTCAAGGGATGATGGCTGAGATTCTCTTTCCTCGTGTTGCTGCTGGCGATGTCATGCAGGATGAAGCACCACAGCATCTGAAGATTGTTGGCCCGCGTGGCGTAGGCAAGATGGCGCTGTTGAATTGGATGCAGCGCGAGGGAAAACCGAAAGAAATCATGGCCGTCCGTTGGGCCTATGTGCAGGGAAAAACCACGGAAGAAACGTTCGAGTCCTTGCTGGACGAGTTGATCGGTGGCCCGAAAAGCGAGCCGCGCACGAAGATAGAGGGGAAAATCCCCTTCATCAAGGTTGTTAGGGAGTGGCGGCGAGGGCAGATACGGAAAACTAGTTTCAGGCAAGTCCTAGCTGAGCGTCTCAAGCGGCATCCGGTACTGTTGTTGCTGGATGAGGTCATGCATTACGACAAGGATTTGCTGGCCCAGGTTCTGCAGGAAAGCCAGAGGCTGAGCAGCGAGAGATGGCCGTTGGCATTGATTCTAGCAGGGACTCCGGCGCTAGATTTCCACCTGCGCGATGTAGACGCTTCCTTCGTCAAGCGTTCCAGAAATCTTTTTATCAATGAATTGAGTGATGAAGCGGTGCGCGAAGCCTTGAAAGATCCTTTTGAGCAGCGCGGCATAAAAATATCGGATGAGGCGCTGGAACTGATGGCTGGCTGGACGAACAACTATCCGTTCTTTACCCAGATTGTAGGTCGAGTGGTCTGGGACAGTAAGAAAGGGCGTACGGAAATCAATGCATCCTTGGTCGAGGAGGCCAAACCTGCCATACAGAAAGAGTGCGGTTATTTTTACGGAGGGTTGTACGAGGACATAAGAAATGACGAGCTGTTGCCATACGCCAGCCAGATGGTGGCAATAGTAGATGAAGCCGCTTCATCACTTCCTCCTGAAGTAGTAGTCGCAAGGCTAGCAGCTGCGAACGACGGCATGGAAGAAAAACAGGCCAATAAGATTTTCCAACAGCTCTTGGATCACGGGTTAATTTGGCTTGAAGATTACAGGGAGGTGAAGAGAGGAATCCCCTCTTTCTTCACATATTGCAAAGCAGAGCATAAGCGGAGCCAATTATTGGCGAGCGAGCCGTCCTTGGCTAAATAAACGGGAGCTATACAGCTCACTCCGGCCCCGCAGGGCGCTGCCTTGCGGGCCCCTTGGAGACTTCCAGCAGATAGAAGGCCCGCGTAGACCGGGGCGTGGCTAAGCCAAAGCAGTGAGAACTAGCGCTGAGGCGCTGTCCAATCAAGCTTTGGCGAAGATGTGGATGTCTTTCATCTCCCTGGTGTCGTAGAGGTTGCACCGGAAGGTTCCGGTGATCTCACCTCCCGGGTACGTGAACTTGTAGGTCTTGCCGGGTTTGTAAGTCCGCAAGAGGGGAGTTGTGTGCTCAATCCGAAACTTGCCATCCCAGCGATCGACTATCGTGTGGTCGTCGCTGAGCTTGAGGCAGATAACTTCTTTGTCGGTCATGCCTGCGATTTTACACATTTTCGGTGAGTGAGGATAGGTCAGGGGAGAGTCATCGGCAAGTGCGGCACCGAGGGAGCTTGAACGCAGGAACTAGAAGGGGGAAATCAAGGTCTGTTCCAGCCCCAGCAGGGGGCTTGGCTAGGGCTGTTTTGGTTGATGTAGGGGCGCGGCGAACCCTGGGATCAGGAATCCTCAGGCTTTTGCTCTTCCTGTTCCTTCTGCTTCTGCCGCTCTGCCCACAGTCGTCCGATTTCCAGCCCCTTGCGATCTAGGCCAAAGCCTGCAGGGCCTTGAACCTCCTTGCCGTTGAACATGATGGTGACGGTCCGAAGTTCCTCCTCGGTTATGGAGAACTTTTTTCGTTTAGTATTTTTGAAAATACCCATGCTGCTTATTCTATACTAATTGAGGGATTGTGCTCGGATGATAGTTCAATCAAGCTTTGGCGAAGACGTGGATGTTTTTCATCTCCCTGGTAGCGTAGAGGTGGCACAGGAAAGTTCCGGTGATCTCACCTCCCGGGTACGTGAACTTGTACGTCGTGTCGGTTTGGTAAGTCCTCAAGAGGGGAGTTGTGTGCACAATCTCAAACTTGCCGTCCTCGCGCTCGACTACCGTGTGGTCGTCGCTGAGCTCGAGGCAGATAACTTCTTTGTCGGTCATTCCAGGCCTGTGGGTTCTTTAATCTTACCATATCTTGCCATTTGCACCTTGCAGCCAGCCAGTGCGGAATAGGCACGCTAGCCTGGCAGTTGATGATCATATACTTGGCCTATAAGCAGACCCCTGCCTCGGGATTTACCAGGGCATGGAGTTAAAATCACGCTCAGTGAAGAGGGATCCGCAAGTGTCTAGTAGAGAGACCCACAAGAACATAGATGAATGGGTCCGTGTCCCAGACGTGGAGCTCCTCCAGGAAGAGCTGCCTGAAGCGCTGCAGTCGGATCCCATCAAAGTCACTGACGGTCTCTACTTCTACAGATATAAAAACCTGCTGGTCCTGCCCACAGCGGTGGGAAACAAGGGAGAGGCGGGCTATGAGGTCAGAGAGGCAAGAAACTGCTGCGCAGCGGTAGGGCTTGCTGCCACAACCAAAACTCCCTTCAAGGTCGCGAAGTCAGAGGTCTTCAGATACGCTGACAAGGTGGGTGGTATTTATAATTACGGAGGGGTAGAAGATGGCTTCATGGAGCACGTCTACGGCAAGATAGGCTTCAAGAAATACAAGTTGGCTGGCGAAGGTCTTTCAGTCAAGCAGGCTTTGGAAAAATATCCAAATGCAATGTTCAACGTCAAGCCAAAACAGAGCGATTTCTATAGCACACATATTTTCGCTTCATTTGAGGGGCAAGAGGTCAGTGAAATCGGATGGGCCAAGGCCGGAGGCATCAAGGCGGGAAACCCAAAGTTCCTATCTGCGTATATTCTTGATCCAGAGCAGCAGGTTGATGTACGAGGGATTCTGCGAAGCGCAGCAGAGTCATATGGCCGGGTAGGCACCTTGCTGCTCAAGTGCTGGTTCTTCACCAGCGCGTATGGCAAGGTGCTCAATCGAGGGATTAGGATTGAAAAGAGATATTACTGAGATTTGCGTTCTTCATGGTGCTGGTGGCGACCGCCTGCTAGGAGAACCTGGCGTGAGCAAGAGGCTTTGTTGGCTCGGATGCAGATAACGGCCTAGCCCTAGGTGTCCGTGCCCCTTGTGGGAGGGCAGCAGTGCGACGCCGAGGTGGGGAGCAGATCTCCATTTGCTTACGGGCTCAAAAGATCATATAATATGGGTACCTCTTAGAGAAAGCATCCTCGATCACGAACAAGAGAGCGAGTAGGAAACATGGCGAAGCAGCAAGAAGTTCTGTTCAATAAGGTGCTCGCCAAAGTACTTCGAGAGATTATCGCCAAGGGCGCAGGAGGTAGCGCGGGATGGGAATTAGTAGCTGAGCGGTACGTTCCTGTGAAGTACGATCTCAACGAGAGCGGAGAGGAGAAGCCGCCCAAAAAAGAAAAGGTGAAGCCCGATTTACTGTTCAAGCCTACCGGCGAAGGCTTGGAGGTCATAATCGAGACTGAGTTCGAGCAAGCTCCCAATGTTGAGCAGGATGCCACAGTAAAGCTAAGGAAAGGACTAGAGCTTCGCCCTGGGACTGTAACTCACGTAAAACGAGCATTTGCGCTACGCATTGATGAGCGCTTTAAGGAAGAGTCTGAAATCTCGTTAGAGAGAAAGCTCCGTCAAGAAAACGAGAAATTTCCTATATGCTTTTTTGCAGATAAAGGAAACATCAAGCGCACTCCAACAGATGGTTGGGCACAGGCTAGTCTCACTAAGTTAGCAACTATGGTAAGGGAACCAGAAATAGAAAGGATAGAGACGCAAATGTTGTTTTTGTCTTTATTGGCAGGAAATAGTTGAGAAAGGTACTGGAAGTTGCGATGAACGATCAACATAAACAGCCGCCGCCCCTGTCGGAGCCGGGGCTGAAGAATCGCCAAGAAGAGGTACTTGCCAAGCTCAAGGATTATCTCCTTGATGAAGATCAAGATAGCGACACCATCCCCGAAGATGTAAAGGAGTCGCAAAGGCTCCTCGAAACTCTTGTGCGGAAAGGGGAATTGGCCGGAGAAATCAAGAGATTGAAAAGCCCTAATGGGCTTTACCTATTTTGTGTAGGAGGGCGCCTGATTGATGCCGCGGAATCCTATTTAGTTGAAGACAAAGGCCGTCTTATAGTGAAGTCCAAGCTCCCTAAATATTGCGTAGATTTTGCTGCATCCCACTACACTCTAAAGCCTTTGTCAGAAATCATGGCCGATATCAGTAAAGTGGTGCCCAGGCAGCGGGGAGGGGGAATCACAGATGAGAATTTATTGCACTATACCGAGCATTATCTCGGTATGTACCCCATAAAATGTTGGGATAAAAAGGAAGTAAGAGCAGGATATTTCCAATACTCTTCCCCCATCGACCCTAACATCTTTCCATTTCAAAATATAATAAATATAAGAGTCCCTTATTGGAGTTCAGATTTCGCTGCTAATTATCCCAACGCGATTTTCCAGTGTTGTTTTCGCGGGCACGACACCATGCATGCATTCACTACCCTTGGCGGGGTTGTAGTTGAACAGATAAAGGATGCTGTGAATAATATCTTCAAGACTGCTGGAATCGCAAGAGTTTTTGTTCCCTGCAGCGAAAAGAAACCAACGATAGACTGCTGAACGAGATTTAAAAATTGAAAATTCACTATTATCAGTAGTGTCTGAGCATTAATGCAACCTGGCTTTCGAGAAAATATCAGAACTGAAGGATGACGAAGGACAAATTCCCGAGGCTTTGATAGATAAGAGGAGCAGTGGTTGGCCAAACCTTAGTCCATTGCAGATGTTTTGCTAATTTAGGATTTATGCAGGCGATGCGCGTGCTTCTGAAGGTATTTAAGCAGATCCTTCACGCAATCCTGACCATTCTTGAAACGACCTAGGCCGGTGTTGCAGCTGTCGCAGATGAAATCGCGAAACTCTCCGGTTCCGTGGTCATGATCAACTACATTTCTAGCGGTGATGGAGGATATTGTCCTCTTCTTGCATATCGGGCATCGAAAAGCATCTCCACGCTGCGGTTTCTTTCTCTTTTGCCTGTCTGTCAAGGGTTTAGCCTTCTCCCCAGAGATTTTCTTACGGCATTCCTGGCAGGAGGGCCGGCGGATTAGTCCATGCTTATTGCGCTGGTTAATCTGGAATTTGCCCACCGGCAGCAGGATGTGGCATAGGTTGCAGATTTTGTGCTTGTGCCTGTCGCCGGTGTTATCTACGTCGAGTTTGTGTGCTTCAGTGCGCCGTACGCTCCAAGTCCGGCCTGTGCCTATCATCCATAGCACGATGAAAGAGGGACTCTCTCGCACCAGCTTACCTACTGAATTCTTGGGGAATTCAGATAGGCGCCCTTGACGTTTGTTACGCTTGTGTCTGTAGCCGCGACCCCGAGGACAGTAAAACCACTGGGTCATCTCAGCAATCCAAGCCGCTCAGCAGCTATGTCGATATAGTCTGAGGAGACGTCAATACCAATCCAGTCCCGGCGGTTGGAGGCCGCCATCTTGCAGGTGGTGCCGCTGCCGCACATGGGATCTAGTACCAGGTCGCCGCGCCTAGTCCAGGAGAGGATGTGGTCCTCGGCCAGCTTTTCGGGGAAGATCGCGGGGTGTTGGAAGGCGATCTTGTCGTTGGAGCTGCCGCCTTGGCCGACCGCGTAGGCCCAGATGTTGTTGCGGATCTTGCGCTGGCCCAGCCGGACCGGGCGCTTGATATTGACGGCGTCCGGGCCCTTGTTGGACACGGCGGTCTCCCAGCCGCTGCGCTTGGTGGGCTCCTTGCGGGGGTTGAAGGTACTGGGTCGTCCCTTGGAGAACACGATCATCAACTCGTAGCAGTTGGTATATGCGTTGGCGCGCTGGAACGGGGTGTTCTTCTTCTGGTAGATCATGACGTCGTGGACGCCGAAGCCGCACTGCTCGCCGATGAAGATGTGGCGGAAGCTGGTCAGGCTGCGGCGGCCGTGCTTGATGCGCTCGCCGACCACCCAGACGCAGACGCCGCCGGGCTTGGCGACCCGGTAGATGGCGGCAAGCATCTGCTCAGCGTCGAAGGAATAGCCCTGGTAGAGGCGCAGGTCGTCGTAGGGCGGGCTGGTGAGCACCAGATCGACTGAATCGGGGGCGCAGCGGGTGTTGAGGAGCTCGACGGCATCGCCGACATAGAAGGAGTTGGGCTGGAGGGGGCGAGCGCCCGCGGCAGACCGTTTCCGAGGGCGCTGGCGCCCGGCTGAGCCCGTCTTGCGGGGGCTCATCGCCGGATGTGGCGCAGCCAGGCGGCTGCGGTGAGGCCGCTGCTAGCGGCAGGGGCGAAGAGGGGGCTAGGGAGCGCCCGGGATGCTGCGTGCAGGCCCTGCTGGACGCAGGGCGGGGTGTTGGGCCAAGAAGCCCGTAGAGAGGCTAGATAGCGTCTAGGATGGGGGGGGGTAGCGGAGGCATCGGGGTGAATTCTAGCCTATTCCAGCCTTGTTCCTAACTATCAAGGGCAGATAATGGTAGTGCCTTCGAGCACAATGAGACAGGCGCAGCAGTAAGATACTACTTAGCGCCTTTGTCCCAAAGCTTGATGGTTGCTAGTGAAGACAGAATGCTTTTCCTTTTGCCGTTATCGAGTTCGATATTTTGCGTGGCGTCATAGAAACGCACAGCCACGGAAGCATCCTCCTTCACTTCGAGCATGGCGTAGGAACTCTTATTGAAATAAGCTAGCCTTTGGTACTTAGCACCTCCGTCAGCATCTCCGCTGTCCGTGACAACTGACCTTAAGGTTAGTCTTTGGAAAAAATTCAGGTGATAAGTGATGGCGCTAGAAGTGACCTGGTAGATCTTATGCTCTCCATTGCTCAATTCGAACGCTGCGCTAGCGTGCACGTCGCCACTCAGGATGCATACCTTCACCCCTCGTTTAGCCGCTTCCCATAAGCAGTGCATCAATTCGCCGCGTTCATGATTATGAATTGGATGTTCCCAAGAATCTTTGAGGTCGTCAGAAAGGCCAGTGAAACGAATCTTGCTAACTTGTTCGGTCACGAGGGCGGTTGTATGGAGCAGGGGCACAGCCGACACCACAAACAAGACCTCGTTATCCTTAACGTTCGAGACATACTTCTTGAAATGCTCCATTTGTTTCTTGCCAAGGATTTTGAACCAATTTCGATTAATGTCACGATGGCCGCGGCCATCGAGCACATAGAAATTAGCATTTCCATAGGAGAAATCGTAGTAAAGCTGTCCGGAATCGACTGTAGGGTTGTGAGAATGCTCGTACTCGATGTACACTTGCTTGGCAGCCGCAAACATCCTATCCAGCAGTTCCTTGGCCTGCTTGTCGCTCAGTCCTTTTTCCCGAGCTTTCTTGTAGATAGGATGTCTGAATTTGCCTTTATTTTCAAAAGACCCCCAGCCGTCTCCGATCTCATGGTCGTCCCAAGTCATGTAGGTCGGGTACATGCCGAAGACGGTGCGCACCTGTGGAAAGCCCCAATAGGCGCGATAGATGTTTCGGTACCAGGACACCATGTCATCTTGGCTAGGATAAACCTCTCCGTCTTCCTTGGCGCCCATGACCTTGTACAGGTAGTTCCAAATATTGATTTTGTCCCTGCCATCGACATAGCATTGATCGCCGCCGCCGATCACAAAAGCCAAGTTGCTGCTGGTATTGTCCACCAAAGGCGAGCGATGTCGATGCAGATTCCGAGAGAATGAATCCCAGGCCTTCATGTTCTCAGCATCCACTTCTACAACGGTGTCTTCGTCCTTGCCATCTATATATGGATTGTGGCAGCTGAATAGCGCGAAACTGAAGGATTTGGGATTTGTCTCCAGGGTTTGGAAATAAAAGCCTGCGGATCCGCTGCTGTTCTTCTCTGCTTTCCGGCTAGCTATGTACGGAAGAGAGTCGATGACCACCTCTAAGCGGTCATCCTTCCCTACCGCAGCCAAGAAATACCTGTAGCGAGAGCCGGACTTGAGTTTTTTGAACTCAAGCACTTTGGTGCAGTCTTGCTTGAAAGAAGTCTTGACTTCCTGGGACTGGGCGTCGGGAAAGCTCTTCTCGAGCTCCTCCAAGGTGCATTCCTTGGAGTCCAGGAAGCGGTTGAGCCTCTTTTCCTTGTCTTCGTCCGTGTAATCGACCGGCACAAGGGCGAGGAGGTACGAGCCTTCCTTTTGGGTGCGGATCCAGATTTTGGCCTCCGTGTCCGTGGTGTGGCCGATGATGACCCCGTTCTTGAGGCGCTTGTTGGGCCAGGGTTTTTCGTTGTGCTTGTAGAATGAAAAGTTCATTGCGAGGCTCCGGCAGGAAGGGCTTAGGGACTTATATATGCGCTCTAGAACAGAAAAACAAGGGGTTGCATCGATTGGGGCGCTGAAATGATTTAAATCATTGAAATCACGATATATTGATTCAGGGCGAAGCTTAGAAACTAGCCCTGCAGAGCTAGATAACGTCATATTGAGATAGAAAAATCGCCAAGGCCGCCGGATCCTAGTTGCGATGTGGCAGGGACCGCTCCTTTCGTATCCCAGCGGCGCCCTCCTAGCCCCCAGGTGGCCTTGAAGTGCACCAGGGGGCGGATGCCTGCCAGTAAACTCACCCTTTCGCGCCTCATGATCGCTGCACGGGCGAAGCCCAGGCGGGGTCAGCGAGGTTGCTTATCTCGTGCTGCCAGCCAGTCAGGAACCCCTATCCAACGGGATATCCACCGCTACGCTCCACAGCCGCTGGGAGACCTTTGAAAGGCCCACAATTGCCGATTTGTCCGACAGGTTGGGGCACTATCCAGGCTTAGATGCGTCGAATGCGACGAGCGCATGGGAGGCAGCCAGGATGCGCCAATCTGATAACGATCGTTTACCGGGAAGTTTATGGTATAGTAGCGTCGTACTCATGGAGGAATAGCCTATGAAAAACACACCCAAGCCCGACATCTCTGGCGACGTTCAGACACTGCCCTATATGGTCTTTGAGATCAGGGTCACAGCCGTCATCGACGGCAGGAAAGTGCCGTTCGTATGCGTCGGCATCGCCCAGACGGGCGAGATTGAGCAGGCAGTGGCTGAGCTCCAGGGTGAGGATTCGCCGCTTGGCATCGTCCTACGGCGTTGCCTTGAGGCCGCGTCCGGCTACAACGTGGACTTCCTGGGATGGGCTCCGGACATACAGAGTGCGGAGGACCTGCGGCGCCAAAAGCTCGCCGATTACCCGCTGGCACTAAACCATGTATGTGCGCCCAATAGGGGAGATAGCATCCACCTCCAGGATCTACGCAAGCTTGTTCTCGAGGCAGAGGACTGCGAGAGTGGAACTAAGAAATGTGCGTCATGTGGTGCGCACAAGGAGCTGAAAGAGTTCAACAAGAACAAAGGGGAGCTGAGGGATGATTGCAAGCTGTGCCTTGACGAAGCCAACCTCAGAGGCCTAACTCCGTCTGAACATCGCGAGCATCTAATCAATGGCTGGGCCCTGCCTCCTCGGCGTTCCGCAGCTGCAAGCAAGAAGTGCTACTGCTGTGGAAAAGTCAAGGAGCGCAAGGAGTTTGGAGCCAATAAAAGGACCTCCGATCTTCTCAATCCATCCTGCCGTGCGTGCACCTCGGAGAGAAACAGGCGTGGCATCCTCATGAAGGACCTAAGAGATGAAAAGCAACGGCTTGGGTCAGAAGGAGAGCAAGTTATGGTGTCAGCAGATGAATTGCTGGAAAGACTTGATTTCAAGGACGGAATGGTTGGAGTCATACTTCTTTTCCCTGGCGGGTACACTGAAAACAAGGCCTTTACTAGGGATGATTTCCAAAAACTAGCAGATCGCTGTGCCCTGAAAGGACCAGATGGGAGAGCGTATCGCGCAGGTAATTGCTCGATCCAGAAGGGTCGTAGAATCGTGAAAATCAAGATGGTCGCAGCATGGATAGCGTAGTCCTCCAAGCTCAACCATCTTCTGTATCATGAGAGGAAAGGGGCGCTGATTCATGTGAATCAGCGCCCTCTCGCTACACCGGACTGCTGATAGGAGGTATATATGACCACTGATTTTAAAAATCCACCACCACCAGTGCCCATAGACATTCTTGCGAAGGCGAACCAATTGCTGACTCTAGCAAGGTCAGGTACATTCACAATCAATGAGATTCGCGCATTAGTTGGTGTCTCGCCAATTGATGGCGGGGACAAATTCCCGGTTGTGTCCGGTGAGGAAGGCTTGATTAAATAGGGGATTATATACAATACTTGACAAATTCTTAGCTGGAGCTTGCTACGAGTTCGTTCCAAAACTGCTTTGCGCTAAACGCCACGCCGCGGTCAGATTCCATCAACTTGACATACTCATGGACGAATTCGTCAGTGTCGTCCATCAACCGCAGATAGTACTTCAATGTTGTTGCCACGCCGTTGACGATAATCTGACATCCGAATTTCCGCCTTGCTGATTGGACTTTCTGTGTGATTTTCGTCATTTCGTTGGGATCGATTTTCTCATTGGTGCTGAGGATGTAGTACGTCTTTGCACCATCAGCTGTGGCCTTTTCCATCGATTTATCGACCAACCTCGCAGTAATCGGGATCTTGTGCTTGATCTCAACCGCCTCCATCGGCCGGTTATTGTCGCCATTGACTTGTATGTCTCCTGCCCTGCCTGTCCTGCTGTCAGCCGCGTTGTGGGGGAGAAGCGGCTGGAGCTTGCACTTCTTGTATCGCTTGACCTCCAGGGTCAGGCGCTGGTAGGCGGCAAAGACAGCGAGAACAGGCAGCCTCGAAGCGTTGCTTTCGGTCCTTTCCCAGTGCTCTTTAATCAAGCTTACGACCTCGGTTATCCCTTTCCCTACAGGCTTCGCCATTCGCAGTTTGGCGTGTTCCGATCGCCAGTCGTGCAGGTCCCTGAGAATGAATTTCATGCAGTTCAGAGGGTCCTCGCCGTTTTCAACTCGGTCCACTATTTGGAGGAAAGAAGCCTTTAACTTCGCTGGCCTGACCGCACCGCTATAGTCTAAGGAATATGGCGCGGACTGCTCCAGCGATCTAGTGAGCCACCCCGATCCTGCCTCCATATAGGGGAAGTGCTCTTCGCGGAGGAAAGGTGTAACTTCTTTTCTGTCAAGACCTCGACCGGAAAATCCTCTTTTATTCCCATCTCGGAGCCCGGCCTGATGCAGCCTAATATCCTGCTTTGGGTCGGTGTGCTTTTTGTATGACAGCGTAAGCACTACCGCCAGAACGGCCTTTTGCTGACCGCTACATGCGTTTTTCAGTACGACTCCGAGGTGGTCTCGCACGACCTTATCCAGCCCGAACGTTCGGTCTGGAGCCGCCACCGCCTCTTTCAGAATATTCTTCAATTTTGACATTTTTCCACCCTCTCCCGCGCAATCTCGCAGTAATCAGGGTCAATATCCACCCCGATGTAGCTTCGCCCTTCCTTTTTCGCAGCTAGCGCCGTAGTTCCGCTGCCTATGTAGGGATCGAGAACCACCCCATCGGGCGGGCATAGCATCTTGACCAATTCACGGATAATCGTCACTGGGAACATTGCGGTGTGTCCGACATTGGGAACACTCTCGACGGCAGTTTCAATCACGTCCCGCTTCATCTTCCTGCCGTGCATACGGATGATGGTGAACCCTTTCCTGTCCATCTGCATCTTGCGCCCGCCGTCCTGGCCGCCGAAGGCCTCGGCATGGATGCCCTTGATCTTCATTCGGAACCCGACAATGTCGCCGCGCCGCATCTCATCGATGACCTCGTCAAGCTCTTGGTTGGCTCTGCGCCTCTGCTTCCTGGACATCGGCGATTTGTCAATCAAACCCCTATAGCGCTCACCCGTCTTGGGCCCAGGCTTCCGATGCTCCGCCTTGTCCTTCGATGCCAGGAACCGGTTCCTGTCATAGTAGTAGTCGCCGGTCTTGGCGAAATGGAAGAACGGCTCAGTACTGCTGACCAGCCGCCGCGTGAACTGGCGTGGAGTCGGGTTTGTTTTCACCCAGGTGATGTTGTTTACAAGGCGGACTTTGGTTCTTGCCGTAGCCTCCAATGCGAATCTGAACGGCACCAGCAACAGGGAGCTGTCCACATACTTGTCCCCGAGGTTATAGACGATGTTCCCTGTCGGTTTCACCACCCGCAGGGCTTCCACGAACACATCCATCAGGGCTTCCAGGTAGTCCTCGACAGCGCCTTCGTTGCCGATGGTCATTTCGGACTGGTTGTACTCCCGCTGCTGGTAATATGGAGGTGACGTCACCACGAGATCAATCGACCCGGCAGGCAGCTGCTTGAGCATGAATGCCGCATCTCCGCATTGAATCGTGTTGATGAGCGCAAGAGCATCTGATCTCGGCATGCTCAGGTAGGCTACTTGCCTTTCTTGAAGCAGACCCGCTGCGACAGCAGCGTGACCGTATGGACGAACAGCCGCGGGATGTTGTAGACGAAGATGCCGCCGGTGGGCTTGAGGATGCGCAGAGCCTCGCTGGGCCACTGGTCGGTCCACTGCAGGTATTCCTCAAGCGGCAGCTTGCCCTGGTAGGAACGGTATTTCTTGCCCAGGTTGAACAGCGGGTCGGCGAAGACCATATCGACAGCGTTGTCGCGGATCGCGGCCATCATGTCCAAGCAGTCGATGTTGAGCACCGAGTAGGGCTTGAACGGCACTGGCGACCGCGACGGAGGCATAGCCTAGCGCGGGCCGCAGGCGCTGCCGGCAGGGTGGCGGGGGTGAGCTTGCTGGAGGGGCGCCGTGGGGCGCGACAGGGCCGCGCTGGCTTGGTTTAGGCCTCCCCGGGGGCTGGGGTCGGTTGCTGGCCTAGCAGGCCAGAGTGCTAGATAGCGTCTCGGATGGGGGGGGGTAGGGCCATCATGACTGCGTATTTTAGCCTATTGTTACCGGCTTTTAAAAATAATGTAGAATATGCGGCATGGCAAAGAAAAAAGATTCTCGGGGCTTCTCTGAAGAAGAGCAACGGAGAGCACATTACAAGCAGGGCGGCCAGTGCATCGGGTGTTGGGCCATGTTCCCTTTCGAAGAAATGGAGGTCGATGACAGCAACGAAAAGACCTCGTCGTATGACTCGCCGCAAATGGTATGCCATGAATGCAATAAGAACAAGGATGGCGACTGGAAAGCACAAACAATGCGTCTGGACGCGTACATGGGACTCAAGCCCACTGACACCGAAGACGAATAGGGAGGACTGCAAGGACCGGCTAAAGAATGTCCTTCCTGCGGATAAGAAGAAGGAAGCCGACGAGTTTCACGCAACTAACATAGTGTTCCTAGGAGCATTAATGGTAATCACCTCGTAAGTTCGATGCTTGGCTAGTACACGAGCAGGTTCTCCAGATATGTAATTTCATTGCCATTAGTCTGCTATTGAACTAGAGGCTTGTTAATGTAAAATTGATGGCATGCAGAAGAGCATTATTGCTGTACCAGCCAAGTTGCTCTTGCCGGAAAGCTACTTCGGAGTATTCTTGCGGGAGGGGCAAAGATGACGGGGGGGGGCGCAACTTCAAGCCCAGTACGTTGTGGATCAATGACAACATCGAGGTCTTGCGCGGCATAAATAGCGACTGCGTGGACCTGATTTACCTGGATCCGCCTTTCAACTCCAACGTAAACTATCCCATAGGCAGAGGGCAAAACAGGGGTGAAGAAGGGTTCAGGGACATCTGGACCCTGGATGACATAAACATCTACGAGCATGGTGAAATGGCGGACAGGGATCCTGGCGCATATGCGGTGATTAACGCAGCTAGAGCGGCGCATGGAAAGGGAATGATGGCCTATCTCATAATGATGGCTCTCAGACTCATAGAGATGCACAGGGTGCTGCGTCCTTCCGGTTCGATATACCTGCACTGCGACGACACTGCAGGCCATTACCTCAAGCTGCTGATGGACGCGGTATTCGGCAAAGATAATTATCTCAACGCCCTAACTTGGCGACGAGCAGTTGCCCATAACGACGCTAAGAGGTATGGAAGAATCGCCGACTACATTCTCTTTTATAAGAAAAGTGGCAATGATCCGCATACTTGGAATCCTGTGATGGAATCTAAAAGCGATGAGGAAATCAATGAAAGTTATCCGAGCACTGATTCTGACGGTCGAAGATTCAGGTCCGAGAACATAACAGGAGCAGGTTCCCAGGGTACTGAATCAATTGAGCCCTGGAAAGAGTATGATGTTGCTTCGCGCGGCAGGCACTGGGCTCCTCCATTTCGAAGTCAGTATGCGGATTATATAGAACAGAACTTTATACCCGGCTACAAGTCGATACAAGGAGTGCATGCCCGGTTAGATGCACTTGATGCCGCAGGGCTGATTCATCATCCTAGAAGAGGATTTTGGCCTGGCCTAAAGCGTTATGCAGAAGCAGCCCAAGGGGTTGCTCCACAAAGCATAATCCTCAAACCGATAGGTATTACAAATTTCGGAAGAAGGACAGAAGTCGAAAGAGGGTTGAAATGGCCTACTAGAAAACCGGTGGATTTGTTGAAGAAATTGATTCAGAACAGCTCCAATCCCGGAGACCTAATCTTTGACCCATTCTGTGGTTGCGCCACGACGCTGGTAGCGGCCGATCGGCTTAAGAGAGAATGGATAGGATGCGATGTTTCTCCGTTGGCGGGGCAACTAGTTAGGGAAAGAATACAAGAAGATCAGGGCGGACTCTTTAAAAAGATAAATGTGCTGCAGGAAGATTTGCCTAAACGAGATGATATAAGAAATGTACTGCATTACAAAACAAACAGGCATCGCCTTTATGGAGAGCAAGAAGGTATTTGCACGGGTTGCCGGGAGCAATTCACCTTCACAGTTATGGTCATTGATCACAAATTGCCTAAATCTAGGGGTGGCGGCGATGATTTAGAAAACCTGCATATGATGTGCTTTGGATGCAATGCACAGAAGGGGGATAAAACCATGGCCGAGTGGCGTGCATGGCAGGAGAAGCATGATAAGCTTCCTCCTCATCTAAGATAATGGCCATCTAGAAAGACGACAAAAGGATCACCATCTCGCCGCGCTTGGTCCAGGAGAGGATATGGCCTCGGCTAGCTCGGGAAAGATGGCGGGCTGTTGGACGGCTCTGAGCCCGTCAGATCCCCTTTGAGAGCTCAGGGGAGGCGTCAAACAGCCTCTGAAGGGGTGGAGTACGATTAAGCCTAGGTCAGTCCCTGGGATCCACTGGCAATCTGGGCTCTTGGCGTCGTCCTCAGGCATCGCGGGCGCCGGTGACGGGTTGCTTATTGCTACAGCCGCATCGCCACAAGCTTGTCCTGTACTGCCGAGAGGCTGGCCGAGGCCATGGTGCGCTCTGCGCCCTCTGCAGGCTCGATATAGGTGGCTTGGGATCCAAGCGGATGGTAGTTGGCTGGGCTAGTAGGTCCTCAAATGCCTAGGGTAGGGGCACCTAGAGCCCCTCCGAGGTGCATCAGGCCCGATCGTTGGCGATCACCGCCTGGCAGCAAGCAAGCAGGCAAACCACATCGTTCAGAGAGAGTTTGCCGGCGAGATTGGCTGGCTGGCTGCTGCTAGCGGCGCTAATCTCTTGCGTCCAGCGCTGGTCTGCTTCGCTGCCGAGCAGCAAAACCCGGCAGCCTCTCTCAGCCAGTCAGTCAGTCAGCTTGCCATAGCGCTCAGCGGGCCAGACTTTGGCGAGATGATTGGCGGCGCCAGGGCAGGGCGCTACCCATCGGTCATTGGCGCAATCTGGGTAGCGGGCTTGGAAATCCTCCATTGGGGCGGCCGGAATTCCGATGGCTGGCGGCAGCAGTTCGAAATCGGCCCCTGGGGGCTAGGGCGGCAAAAGATCGGGCTCGATGCGAGGGCGCATGGCGCGGATGGCGGCACTCGGTCAGCAGGCCGTAGCGCTATTCGCCCCGCCCGCCGATACGGGCGGGATGCGCGCCCAGAAGGCCGGCATAGACCGGTTCTCACTAGCTCGTTTACTGGAGCAAGTAGAAGGTTGCCTCAAATGCGCCGTGGTTCAGAGTATCTAAGCCTGTGAGGTTAAAGTAATAATTCATGACGGAAGCGGGTGTGTCCTCTGATATCAAATTCCAAAGTTGCCCTGTTGCCGCAGGTATCTGCATAACGCATTTTAAGATTTCTTCCTTCGTTGATCCGCTTCAACCAGTTCTTGGTTTGGCTTGGCGGGAAAAACAGAGTGTCTCGAGAGTCGGCCAACCACATAGGGATCGCGCTATAGCGTTTACCATCTATGATGAAGTTCGCATAAACGTCATCAGAATGATTGCCGCAAATACGGTGCCCCCTGGCAATAATATAGATGTCCACCTTTCCTCCCCTGCCTCGGACAATGATGGAATTCGATCCTGCCGTTACCGCCGACATTTTGATAAAACCATCGAAGTCGTCTTGGCGATCGTGGATGTTCCAGTTGCCTAGGTAATCCTCAGCAAGCGGGGATGATGGTGCCGCAAGGGAGATTATGAGAAACATAATCGTTCTTAAGGTTTGGGTCATGATTCTCTCCAGATCTCGCAAATTCTATCAAAAGGAAGTTGTGCGGGCCAGCTCATCCACCCGTTTCTGCGCTCTATGTACTCGGGGTTGATGGCCCTGATACTGTGTCGTACGGCATCGCTAGCTCGGACCTGTCGTTTGAGGGTTATATACAATTTTAGCCAAAGTCTAAAAAGCCACGTATTTCCAAGCTTGTCGAGATTGCTAGCAGGGCAAGAGTTCTCTTATCTTAGAGGTTTTGGCTAGAACTGTATATAATCCCCTTATTAATGATATGATAGCATCTTTCTCTCGGAGGAGCATATTTATGACAAACACATCTAAGCAAGCTATCCTAGACGACGATACCGCTCTGCCGTATGAGATATATGAGATTAGAGCTATAGCTGTCATCGACGGCGCGAAACTGCCGGTCGCATACGTTGGCATCGTCCCGACGGGCGGAATCCAGCAGGCAGTTGCCGAGCTCCAGAGGCAGAATCCGTCGTGTGACATCGTCCTCCGGCATTGTCTTGCGGTGACACCTAGTTATAGCGTCCAATCTATGGGGTGGGCACCGGACCAGAAGAGAGCGGAGGAGCGGAGACGTCAGCTGATCGCAGAGCACCCGCTGGTGCTGAATCAGCTGGATGAATCCGGTAGAGAAAACAGCATCTATCATCTGTATCTCCGGGAGCATGGTCTCGAGGCGGAGGACAGCGAGAGTAAGGTCAAGAGGTGTGCGGCGTGTGGCGAGGTTAAGGGGATAGATGACTTCTGGCCCGATTTCAAGGCCGAGGACGGCCTCCAGATGTCCTGCAAGGCATGCTACAAGGAACAGCGAAAGCGTGCCAGAAACAGAGGCGCCTGAGGCAGGGAAACTCCTTGGCTAGGAAAGCGCGCGACGTAGCAAATCATCGCTTGTAGGCCAGAATATGGCTACCGACTGCGTGATATGGCGGCTCAATAGCGGCTGCGCTGGGGTCTGCCCGTCGTCAAGGCAGTTGCGGTGTGGCGGCAATAGTGATGCCGAGAGGTGTTGGCAGGGTGGGGAGATAGGGTAGAAAGAGAGTCAAGGATCGGAGCTGAGATGGGTCCTGATGCTTCAAATCACACAAGGGTAGCAGGGATACGGCGGATCTGAGGAGCGATTTGGTGTACGGGACGTGATTGCGTAGAATGCGGGTACTGACAGTTGGCTATAGGTCAGTGATTACTTTCACGGCATAAACAGTATCTGAATTGGAGTTGATGACATGACAAAAAACCACGAGAGTGAAATCAACAAGTTGCTCGCTGAGGCTTTGAAGAGAGAGCGCTCTGACTGGGATGTGTTCGTCCAGAAAAAAATGCTTGAAAGGCAGCGATGATGTGCCGGACATTGTTGTCTACTCCCCCAGCGTACCGATCAGCGTTGAAACTGAGTTCGCGCCGGCGAGCAACGTTGAGATAGAGGCGCGCGGCCGTCTTGGCAAGGCGATAGAGGAATCCAGCTTCCCCATCGAAAGAGCATTCGCGTTGCGTCTTCCAGAGTCGTTGAAGGAAGAGGACAATGTGGAGGACAAGATTCAAAAAATAACTTTTGAATTTTGCTTGTTTGCGATAGTTCGCACAGAAGTTCAGAGGGGACCAAGAGAGGGATGGGCGGAAACTAATGTGTCTGGCTTGGCGGGAATGATTTTGAATGAAATGGTCGCGGCATTTGAATTTTTCCAACACGGACGGTAGTGGAAGTTCAGATGTAGTTAGGCTTGCTCAAGTCATATTTAGAACATATCGGTTAGTCTGTTGATTACGTCTTTGCTTGGAACCGCGTTCATAGTTTGTGAAACCTCTGGCGACGCTAGATAATGCGCTGCGCACCCTACCGGAGACCACAGTTTGGGGTTTGTAGTGCCGAAGATACCAAGAGGAGGGTATATACAATTTTAGCCAAAATTTGCATGCGGGCTCAAATGATCATATAATGCGGGTACTCCATAGCGAAAACACCCCCGATTATGAACAAGAGAGGATTAGGTAACATGGCTAAGCAACAAGAAGTTCTGTTTAACAAAGCGCTCGCTAAAGTGCTGCGGGAAGTAATCGCCAAGGAAGAAGGCGGAAACACGGGCTGGGAATTAGAAGCCGAGCAATCAGTGCCCCTGAAGTGGAAGCTCGACGAGAACGGAAATAAGATTCCGAGCAAGGGAGAGATAGAGGTAAGGCCCGACATACTGTTCAAGCCTGCCGGCGGCGAAGGCCTTGCGTTCAAGCTTGCCGGTGGCGAAGGCCTCGAGTCCATGCTTGCCGCCGGCGAAAGCCGGGAAGCAATAATCGAGACTGAGTTCGATCCGGCAAGAGAAGTTGAGGAGGATGCCCAGAAAAGGCTCAAGGAAGGATTAGAGCTTTATCCTGGGACTGTCACCCGAGTCGAACGAGTGTTTGCGCTATGCATTGATGAGTCCTTCAAGGATAAGTCTGAAAGTGCTTTAGAGAGCGAGCTTCGTCAGGGAAACAAGAAGTTTTCTATATGCTTCTTTGGAGGAAGGATAGGGATTAAGCGCCATCCATCAAGTGGCTGGGGAAAAGTTCCCCTTAAAGGGTTGGCGAACATGATAATGCAACCAACAATATTAAAGATAGAAGCAGAAATGTTCGTATTGTTTTCGTGAGCAAGGCTGCGTTGAGGAGGTGCCGGAGATTTCAGTGAACGATCCAAATAAACGGGCGCCATCCCCATCGGAACAGGAACTGAGGGATAGCCAAGAGGAGGTGCTCGCCAAGCTCAAGATTTACCTCAATGATGAGAGGCAAGCTAGCGACACGCTCCCAGCACATGTAAAGAGGGCGCAAACACTCCTCGAACTTTTTGTACAAAAAGGGCAGTTAGCTGGAGAAATCAAGAGGCTGAGGTTCCTCAAGGGTCTTTATCTATTTTGTGTAGGGGGCCGCCTGATTGATGCGTCTGCTGCCCATTCAGTTCAAGTGCAAGACCGCTGTGAAGTGAAGATTGAATTACCCGGCTATTGTGTAGATTTCGCTGCATCGCACTACACTCTAAGGCCTTTGTCAGAAACAATAGAAGAGATCGATGGGATGATTACAAGGCATCCAAAAGGAATGACGGATCAAGAGTTGTCATACTATACTTCGCGTTATCTTGGCTTGTACCCCGTAGAACTTTGGGAGGAAGGAATAGCAGGCGAAGGGTACTGCCAATACACTCCTCGCTTCGAGCCAACCATTCCTCCATTCATATATGTAAGGCTTCCCCGTTGGAGTTCAGACTTGGCTGCGAAGTATCCCCGCGCTATTTTCCAGGCTTGGTTTCCTGGACATAACGCCAAGCATGCGTTCGCTACCCTTGGCGGGACTCCAGTTGAGCAAGTAAGTGATATCCTACATAATTCCCTAGAAAAGGTTGGGATTGTAAGGGTTTTCGTTGCTAGCTGACGAAAGCAAAGCCAAGGCGGCTATTGAGCGGGAACTCATAAGTTGATCCGCAGTCTAAGTCAGTAGCGAAGTGGCAATGAGATCGTAGCTTCGCACATTCTAGCCTATTAGGGATGGGATGTATAAAACCAACCAAAGTCGAAAATTATCTCTTGGCAACTCAAATGTATAACTCCTAATTATATACTCGACCAAGATCAACTTGACGGGTTAACATCTGTTTTTTTGAATGAGGCCCGGACATCATGTGCAACTGGGCGGGCAAAGATTTCCCTTTCTAGCAAGGCCTTCTTCAGATAAGCCATTCCACGGGCTCCTTTCGTGGAGTTGCAATGATGGCAGAGCAGCTGAAGATTGCCTATCTCGTCTCCGCCCCCTTCTTTCTGGGAGATAATATGATCTACGGTCAAATGCCTTAGTTGAAAATGCGTCTGGCATCCATTGCAGAAGCCTTCCTGCTTGCCGTACAAAGTTTCCTTGTTCTGTCTGCAATTATAGGGTGGTACCTTGCCTTGATCGGTCCTAGCCGGTTGGTCAGTACGGGGCTTGACATCTGCCCACATGCCTTGATCTTTCTTTATTCTATCTATTACTAACTTTACCGCTACAGGGCTTATATCTATGCCAGCCCAATTCCTGCCCAGCCTGTCAGCCACTACGAGTGCCGTGGCGCAGCCACAGAACGGGTCCAGTACCACGTCGCCTTTGTTGCTCGCCGATTTTATAATCCTGTCTAGCAGCGCTTCTGGCTTTTGAGTGGGATAGCCAGTTCGCTCTGGTGCATTATGTGGCAGGTAGAGCAGGTCTTCCCACCAATCATTGGCATCCTTGCCGTCATTGAAATAATGGCGGTACTCTTTGCCATTGACAGTGCGCTTGTAATAAGGACCTTTCCCATCCCCGTCGTCAAGAGCGTAGCGAGGGCGATCGTATTCGGGGAACGGAATACGGATTTGATTAAAGGTGCACTCCTTGCCTTTGGAGTACCAGAGAATCGTGTCGTGCTTTTTGCTAAAGTGCCTTTTGGAACGCCCCGGGGTCTCGTAGCACCAAACAATCTCGTTGCGGAAACAGAATTTGTTTTTGAAAATAATGTCCAGGACGACTTTGAGCCAATGGCTCATGGTAGGGTCGCAATGCAGAAACATCGATCCGGTTTCCTTGAGTACGCGCCTCATTTCCATCAGCCTCGGAGCCATGTAAATCAGATAGGCCATGTCGCTTTTTTTCGGCGTGGCTGTGATTGCTCGGAACAGTTTCTGGTTGTGGGCGCGCAGCTGGTCCACCCAGGCAATTTTGATGTCATCCAGGCCCCAAATATCCTTGAAGCCAGCCTCTTTGCCGGACGAACCTATGGGTCTCCAGTAGTTCGCCTTGGAGTTGAAGGGAGGGTCTAAATAGATGAGATCGACCGCTTCTGAGTTCATGCCTCGCAGAATTCTCAGGTTGTCCTCGGCCCAGACAGTCCGGTTTTTCCAGTTAGGCTTAGCCATGTGCTGCCTCCTGGGAGCAGGCCAACAGCCATATCAGCAGATGATGCTGGTACCGCGTGGCAGGGTGCCGGCGATGGGATGTCGCGGCAATGCCGCCGGTAGAATGAGAGGAGCCGTCTGCTCCTCCTTTTTGCCTGGGTCTCTGTCTGGCGCAGAGAGGGGATTGAGAGCTAGCCTTCCTAGCGGCTAGGCAACGTCTGAGATGGGGGGGGGTAGCGGGGCCATCAGGGGTAATTCTACCCTATCTTGATAGCCAGGCCAGGCAATCAACGATCGAGCATCATGTCTCGGTGTCTTGGCAAGCGTTCATGGGGTCCCGGCTGGCGCAGCAGGAGAAGCATCAACATATCGTCGATCAAGGCCCGCCAGGCGCCAGAGCGAGGCTAGAGGAGGAGTATTGGAGGGCTTGGGATCTAGGCGGAGGGGGTGTGGGGTGATCCGGGTATAATGGGGAGGTATAGTTCAGAGTAGAACCCTGGTAGATAGATGGATCGAGGAAGACATGCCTAGGAAGAAGACAGCCCGGAAGGAGGCCGAGAAATTCGTTTCGAAGGTCAGCGACAATATGATTGCGCTCCGGATTGAAGAACTGTACGGAGGTGAGGAGATTTGGCAGGTTATGCTTGCTGCCGATCAGGGTATGCGTGTGAAATTCTTAGAATACATCCGCTTGTTGATGGAGTTGGAAGAAATCAACCACAAGATTGCAGGCATTCGGAACAAACAAGGGGTCCAGGCTGCGCTAGTGAGCATTGGCCCTCGAGGAGGGAAAATCTTTTCACCGCTGCATCGGTTGCGCAAGACCAAGATGAATCAGCTCCTGCAGAAGTACCGAGCAGTAAGCAAAGGTCCGGAATGGATTGCACGGAGCAGAACATATGGAGAATCACTGTCTCCTGGGGAGATGGAAGGAATTGAAGTAAATCAGAGCAAATCACCCAAGAAAAGTACAAGCAGCAGAAAACGCAAAGCAGCGAAGAAAAAACCTTATGAGATAAAGATAATACGCCCGGGGAGCAGCGCAGGCGAGAGTGCTTCCAGAATAGCTAAGGGAATCATATTATCTCAAAACTCTGAATTCAATTTAATGCGGATGAGCCTTTCATTAAGAATCAGGGCAATGAATCCGAAAGCTTCTCGATCCCCTGAGCCAGCAGGCTCACCAGAAGACAAGGGGCGGAAGCCTGCGCGCGTATCCAAACAGGATATCGAGAAAGCAATTAAGAAGCTCCAGCGCAGGCTTCGAAGAAAGGATCTTCTCAAACGACTAACTCCGGCGATGATTGCGCTTCTTAAAATCATTCTCCTCTCGCTGCAGGGATGGGAAAATGATTTGGAAGGGCTGCTGGGAATTCCCGGCCCTCCCCAGTACGTCCAGGATGTGATAAACCATATTGCTAGATTGATAGAGCAGTCCAACTCCTTCGATAAATGGTTCCGCTAGGAATTGTTTGGGAGTATATCCTTACTAGCCATATCGCTTATTTCTCACCTTTTGAAATGATGTAGAATATAGGCATGGAAGAAGAGCACAAGCCATGGGACTTCTCTCAATTAGAGAAGCGAAAGGAAACAACTACCGCCTACGGGATTCACATCCCAGACGCTCCTGCCTTGCCCGACAAACCAGGGGATAAACCTCTTGAGAGCGCTTTTCTCCGGATAATAGGATTTTGCATCCTCTTTCCTGTCCTGTTCGCCCTGCTTGGGTATGTAGGCAAAATAATTGAGGTCAAGTCGGTCATGCACGAAATATATGTCGTGCTGGTGGCGATCCTGGCGGTAATAATTGTCAAGCGTTGATTTTCCCTAGCTCTAGATAAACCTGCCGGCACTTATTTTGAGGGGACGGGAAGTACTGCCTCCTGAGAATAGCTTCCTAGAAGGAGGAGCGACTGCGCCTAATCCGAAGGGTTTGGCTCAGCACCGACTTGCGCTGTCGCAACGTTCGTATGCCCCGCGATGCATTGTCTCTTCTGATCCTCTAGGCTGAGTGGCCACTGCAATTCAGCAAAAGACTCCTCGGTGGGCATATCGTCCTTCGCCAGAGCCGCCAGCGGAAGCAGCGGGCGGCTACCATCTAGGGAGACCCCTACCGGCGACGGCTGTCGCTTTTGATAATTTTCACCAGTAAGAAGAAAAATACCAGGAAGAGTTTGTACATGAAGATGAGGGCCCTCTTGACTATCTCTCCAGTAGACATTGCTCTAAAGGCCGCGGCAATTTTCAGGGGTGGTGGGTGAGGAGCCGGGTGATCTGCGAAGGCGTGTAGCCATCCTCCGTGGAGCCCACAATGCTGTAGGGCCGCAGTTTGAAGGTCGAGTTCATATTATCGAACAGCGCATCTGCTGTTTGGGATTGCTGCTCATGACGTCAATTTTACTCTATCTAGGAGAAATAATCCTGAATTTCATAGATTGTGCCAAGATTGGCTTTCTGATGGGAGACGACCCGGTAGGTGGTCGATTGAGATGCGCCCGGATCTCTAGGACGATATGATAAGTAGTGTCTAGGATGCGGGCGAGCAGGCGGAGTGTCGGTCGAGTCATTCTACGGCCGGCGAGGAGGCAAAAGGGTGGAAAGAGCTACTCAACGGTTTCTAGCGAGTGATTTGTGATATAATCAAAGCACCGGTTTCTATGCAATCCATCCGTCGTATGAAATCAGAAGTTGTGGAAGAGTTGAAGGCCAGGCTAGAGCCCCTGCCAGCCCCAGTCCCGGGTCTCATGCACTACATCGGACATGACCTGTCCGCTTATCATGAGAGGGCAGCTCTGTGCTTGCTGACAGTCAACTCAAGGAAGAAGTGCCAGGAAGCTCGATTCATCTTGTACTGCAAGCAAGGGCATGAAATCTGTCTCGAGCTGGGAGATGAGAGGCTTGGAGAGAGCCAAGGGTTGAGCTCGGAAGATGCGGAGAAGAAAGGCTTCGTACACTTGTTTAAGCAGGCGGATTTGTCTCGCACGGTTGCGGGCCATGTGCTCAAATGGAGGAAAGAATTTGACAATCGAGCAATCATTGTATATGACTCTCTCGATATGCCGAGTATTTGTGACAAATTGGGTCAAGAGCATGTTGCTTTCACTGTTCAAGTGCCAAATACGCCAGTGTTGTTGGCACGTGCCATGCGGAGCTTTGTTCATTGGATGAATTATAAAAAGATCAAAATCGAAGACAATCCGATAGCCCTCCAGCATTTCAAAAACACCTGTTTCAAAAAGACTTCTCAAGGCGAGGTTCCTTGTGCGTCTACCCGAAAAGCAGACCATAAGAATCAAGCATTCATGGCGTTCATTAGGGCGATAGCAGGATGGAAGGAGTGTAGCCGCAAGAAGCTAGGAACAAAACTCAATCCCATCGATAACGATCCGAACGAGGGTGAAGAGCCATTGAAAGCAGAAGATTTATTTATCTTCTTTCCTGATAAGTAGCAAGCAGAGAAGGGACACCTCATACGGCCGCCAGCAAGCAATTTTCGACAATGAGTGCTAGAGATCAAGGCACTTAACCATAGATTGCACCGTCGCCAGGGCGTATGGCGCAGGCGATAAGAATGGCAGCCCTCGCTTTTCACCATCATTGAATACCACGAAGGAACTGGTGTGATCTGGAGCGCCTGGAAGACCCGGCTGGAGAGGGGAATATTTGTCGCAACTGTTGAGCATTGAAAGATACTGCACAGAGAAGTGAGGGATAAATAGTAATGAAGTACTGCCGCGCTTGATTTTAGTCCGGCAGCTTTGTTAATACACCTCCATGAGGTTTGAAGAAGGCAGGATCCTGGAAATCGATAACAAAGTCCGGTACAGCCGGGGCGCAGACATAATCTAGGCCGGGGCGTGGGTAATCAGTTTTGGCTTGCTTTGAACTGGCTGAACCAGCTAGATTCTTGTTTTCAAAGCTCAGTTCAAGAACCTCGCCAGTCTGGGAATTATTGTTCATGTGGGTGTGAACGAGCCAGAAATTGCCCTTGAGTGTCTCAAGGACCTTGCGGAACTGGTCGCAGCGCTCGTTGATGTCGTGGAATTCGCAGGCTATGCCGGCGATCCGAGCCAGATTAAAGTCAGCGCACAATTTCTCTAGAGTCGCATACTCACCACCTTCGATGTCTATTTTGAGAAGCAACTTGGCTTCCGGTCCACACTCGCTAGTGGCAGCCTGGAAAATCTGCTCTAGGCCTGCCTCATCCTCTTGCTGTTGCTCAGGTGTCACCTGGCGCTTGATATGTTTGGCAGGAGAGCCAGTGAAGAAAGTGTCCCAGACCGCCACCATCTCTTTCCACCTAGCGTATTTCCCCCTGACATAGCGTTTAAGGCTGCGGGCCTTGCGATAGTAATTTTCCTGTTCGCTGCGCTCAAACACAGTGTGATCGTAGGCATGGATGACACAATCGTGCCCCTTGTCTGGGTACTTGTCGCCGAGCTTGGCTTTGGCGAAGTCGATCTCGAAGGAGAATTCGTAGCCGAGGCCCCAGGAGATGAGGAAGTCGGCATGTTCGAACATGCGCCGGGTTAGAACGTATCCGCCGTCATCTTTCGGGCCTACTCTAATCAGGTCGTCAGACTGCCGAGGGTAGAGCTCAGAAGAGACGTGAAGAACCATTTTCTTGTGGTTGATGAATAGCTGATCCAGGTCAATCATTATCAGGAGTATTTTAGTATGTATCGGCTAGCGAGCTACTGGGGCGGGGGAGTCGACTGCTTAGAGCAGTTCCTCTAGTTTAACAATGACTTGGTCGGGGGAAGGGGGTTGCGGTTTCATCGCGCCGGTCTCGCAGCCATCTAAATAAGTACTGATATAGTGCGCTGTAGGCCCTAGAGGGTGCCATTCGACTGGGTTGGTAGCCATGAAGATGCCTAGGGTGATTACACCGAGAGCTGCCGCTGCGTGCATCAGGCCTGTGTCATTAGAGACAAGGGCATGGCAACGGGATAGCACTGTTATGGTTTGCATCAAAGTGAAGCGTCCGGTCAAATCATGAACGCTACCTGTAGGTGAATGCTCGACGATGTGCCGTGCCATTGCCTGATCTTCATCGGCACCAAGGATAATCATCTGGAAATCTTGCTTGAGAAGCCAGGCAGCTAACTTGCCAAATGAAGAGGCGGGCCACTTTTTGTCATCGCGCGTGCCTCCCGGGCAGAAGGCAATCAACTTACTGGCTTCCGCTAACTCGAGCAAGTTGCTGGAAAGCGGGGCTGGGGCATCTACGGGGATGGAGAAAGATGGTGCGGGTACTTCGAAACTAGCTCCTTCCGGATATCCGAGCATGGCTATGGAACGCGACTTATGCTGAGGCTGTTCTGGTTCGGCGTAGGGTTTGGTCAGCAGCACCTGGCTGTTTTGGGTCCTGAGATAGCCAATACGTTCCGGAATTCCCGCGAAGTATGGCCCCCATGCGTCCTTGGGATTGAAGCGCAGGATATAAGCCTTGGAATAATTGCCACGCTTGATTTGACGGAGCAGCCCTGGGAAGGCGAATGCGCGAAGAGGCATGCGCTTCAGATACGCCAGCAAATGCCTGTCAATCTTGAAACCTCCCGCAGCCCTGCCTGGCCTGACCAGTACTTTGCGTACCTCAGGGAACAACAGCGGGATGGTGGCATTGCGCTCCGTGGTGACGAAATCAATAGGGTTATCTGGTTCCCTCTCTTTGAGCATCTGCAACAAGCCATGGGAAAGGATTATGTCACCAATCCCTAGATCGCCCACAATCAGCGTAGCGTCGCCCATGCTGCTGATTTTAAGATGTCCCGCGGCTACAGCCCCATTGACGCAAGTTTGTCCTGCACTGCCTGGAGGCTGACTGTCGTCATAGTACGCTCTGACTTTTCCGCAGGTTCGACATAGGTGGCTTGTGTTCCAAGCGGATGGTAGTTGGACGGGTTGGTATGCCCAAAAATACCTAGGGTAGGCACACCTAGTGCTCCGCCTAGGTGCATCAAGCCCGAATCGTTGGCGATTACTCCTCGACAGCAGGAAAGGATGCAGGCCACCTCTCTCAAAGAGATCTTGCCGGCGAGATCAATTGGCTTGTTGTCGCTAGCGGCGCTAACTTCCTGGGTCCATCGCTTGTCTCCTTCACTGCCGAGCAACACAACTCGATAGCCTTTCGCATCCAGCCAGTCGGCCAGTTTACCGTAGCGCTCAGTGGGCCAGATCTTGACTGGATGTGAAGCGGCGCCAGGGCATATTGCTACCCACCTATCATTAGCATAATCTTGGTGTCGAGCTCGAAAGTCTTCCATCATGTCGGCAGGGATATCAATGGCTGGCTGCAGCAGCTCGAAATCCGCCTCAGGAGGGTGGGCAAGGGCAGCGAAAGAGCGGGCGCGATGTGCTGGAGCATGACGGGGGTGGTAGCACTCGGTCAGGATTCCGTAGCGCCATTCGCCCCGCCAGCCGATGCGGCGTGGAATCCGCGCCCACCAGGGCAACAGGGCTGATTTGATGGTGTTGGGAAGGATATAGGCGGCGGCATAGCCCTTGGAGCTGAGTTCAAGGCCTAGCTGCTTGCGTTTGCCCCAGTCGAGGCTGCCTTTTTTGAAATCAGCGACAATGACCTCGCGGACCTCAGGTAGCAGCTTGGCGGCATCAGCGTTCCACGGAGAAGCTATTAGATCGATTGGCGTCTCATCACGGGCGTGGAGCGTGCGCAACAAGGACTGGCTCATTACCATGTCGCCAAGCCATGCGCAGCCGCAGACCAGTACTGGGCCTGGATGTGCTGGTGGCATCTAGCGTTCTAGGAGCAGGAAGCGGTGAATGCCTGGACGGAGGAGTAGCCGTGCCGCTTGAGGAAATCCAGCGCGCAGCTGTCCTCCTGGGTCCCGGGGGCTTGGTCTTGGCTGTAGTGGTTGAGCTGTATGTGTTCGGTGGAAAAGAACCGGCTCCAGCCGCGGCGGTAGCTGAAGAGGCCGCTAGGGCTGCTAACGCGCCCCTGATCGTTGGCCGTCTTCTTCTTCATATCGCTGGTTATGAAGCTCCCGTGGTATAGGCGTACAACCTTACAGGGATCGACCAGGCAGCGGTAGGTCGTGGCAGCTGGAGCGGCAGCCGGCAGTTTGCTGGTGGCTTCAAGCGGTGATTTAGCGTCCGAGGGGTATTCGACCCTCGGCAGTGAGATGTTGGAGAAGGCTGCCAGGCCTTGCAGGACAGGGGCCAGCGTTGCCTGTTGCTTCGGTACGATCAGGTCGCTAGTGTCGATAAAGGCGAACCAGCGGTAGTTGCTGCCATGATTGGCGATCGCGTGGCAGTATGCTAGCAGAAGCCCGTCAATCTGCATCAAGGTGTCTTTCTTGATGCTGTCGGTGCTCGCGATGAAGTTCCAAGGAAAGATGTTCAGTTGCCATCCTTCCTTTTGTGCTAGGCTGGTTGCTTGTTGCAGAGCTACGTCAGGGGCACCGTTGTCATACAGGTAGAAATCACGAATGCCGGCCAGGGCGTGGAATTTCAGCCAGCCGGCTATGAACGCGTCTGCTGGCCCGATGCTGGAGACCAAGGCCATCCGATCTTGTCGACTGTCTGATGGCTGCGGGGGCTCATTGTCCAGGGAGCCAAAGACAGGGGAGGATTTCATTGAGATGCGCCGGCTGGGCTGCTAGGGGAGGCCATATGCTGCCTTATTTTACTAGTGAGAGGCCTTTAGCATACCCGTTCTGCGACGATATCTGTTAAAATCAAGCAGAATAAGACTTTCTAGCCAAGATATAAGCACATATGGCAATGTTTGCATTGAATTTACACAGATATCTCGAAAGGAGGTTCTGGCTTTCACGCAAAGCGACTCGATACTTATTTATAGACGCTCCGAGAACAGGCGCGACGCAGGAGAACAACCTGGCTGTAGTGCTGATATGCAAGAATGAGGAGGACTATATCGATGAGTGGATTAGATATCACGAGCTCGCAGGCGTGCAGCACTTCTACATCTACGACAACGATTATTCCTCGGGTAGTACGGCCGCTAAAGCCATCGCGCACAATAGGGGGGGGGTAGTGGTCACTGTGCATCCTTGGAGACTGAAAGCAAGCGCCGGGCAATGCGCGGTAGGACCCCAGGAGGCGGCTTACACTCATGCGGCCCTGTGCTACGGGTATAAGCACAGGTGGATGGCTTTCATTGATATAGATGAATTCATAGTACCGCGTCAGCATGGAACGATAATAGAGGCTTTGGATCGTTTGGGGAGATATTCAAACATATCGTTGCATTGGTCTATATTCGGGCATTGCGGCCATATGACCAAACCCTCCGAGCCCTGTGCCTTCGCTTACATGCTCAGGCATCAACCAGATGTGCACCACAATCATTGTTTCAAATGTGTTGTTGATCCGAGCAAGCTCTCCATGGTTTCCAACCATGAGTGCCGGACAAGCGACATGGGCACCACAACATCCAATGACAAGGGACAAGTGGAGGAGAACCTGTCCAAGACATTGGCAGCGGGGTTTGTCTCAAGCGAGTTTTTGCCGTTAAATCACTACCAATCTAAATCCATAGAAGAGAGCTATGCCAAACTAAGTCAAACGCTACATGGTATGCCAGAGGAGCAAAGAAAATACTATGTGGGGAATCTGATCAAAATTTACAGTACAAATACGATAGAAGACACTGCAATTGTGGATTTCCTTAGCAGGCATGGAATCAATAACAGCCGCAAATATAGCCAGTATATTAAAGGCAAGACTTGATTTGATTTTCAATCCTTGTCTTAGCTAGTTTAGTGTAAAATCCCCCAATGTTTTCATTAAATTTCTACCGGTGGCTCGAAAAGAAGCTTTGGATGTCGCACAAAGCGACACGGTATTTGTTCTTGGACGCGCTGGGGGCGGATGAGGCGCAGGAGAACAACCTGGCTGTAGTGCTGATTTGCAAGGATGAGGAGGACTATATCGATGAGTGGATTAGATATTACGAGCTCGCAGGCGTGCGGCACTTCTACATCTACGACAACGATTATTCCTCGGGTAGTACGGCCGCTAAAGCCCGCGCGCACAATAGGGGAGAGGTGGTTGTGATCGTGCATCCTTGGAAGTTGAAAGCAAGCGCTAGGCAATGCGCTGTGAGCCCGCAGGGAGCGGCCTATGTCCATGCGGCCTTGTGTTACGGGCACAAGCATAGGTGGATGGCTTTCATCGATATAGATGAATTCATAGTACCGTGCCAGCATGGAACAATTATAGAAGCTTTGGATCGTTTGGAAAGATATTCAAACATATCGTTGCCTTGGTCTCAATTCGGGCATTGTGGCCATGAGACCAAGCCCTCCGAGCCCTGTGCCTTTGCTTACATGTTCAGGCATCAGCCAGATGTGCACTACACCCATCATTTCAAATGCATAATCAGCCCGACCAAACTCTCAATGGTCTACACGCATTATTGCTTGACAACCGACATGGGCACTACAACTTCTAATGACAAAGGTCAAGTGGAGGAGAACATGTCCAGGCCGACGGCAGCGGGATTTGTCTCAAGTGAGTTCTTGCAGTTAAACCACTACCAAGCTAAATCCATAGAAGAGATCGATGCCAAACTAAATCAAACACTGCATGGTGAGTTAGAGGAGGAAAGGAAACACAGAGTGGGAGCGCAGCTTAGAAAGTTAAGTACAAATGTGATAGAAGACACTGCCATTATAGATTTTCTTGGCAGGCATGGAATTAAAAATAGCCACGAGTATAGCCTATATATCAATGGTAGCCTGTAGAATAGTCTAGCAATGTTCTCCCTGAATCTATACAGGCATATAGAGAAAAGGCTCTGGTTGGCGCGCAGATCGACCAAGTACTTGTATATCGATGCGCCCGGCCCGGCTAGAACGCAGGAGAACAACCTCGCCACGGTGTTGATTTGCCGGGATGCCGAGGATTACATCGACGAATGGGTCAGGTACCACGAACTCGCGGGAATCAAGCATTTCTACATCTACGACAACGGCTCTGTTGACAGTTCGGCTGCCAAGGCCCTATCTCATAACAAGGGAGATACTAGAGTTAAGGTCCATCCCTGGGTAAGTAACGCAAGAGCAGGGGGATGCATTGTGAGTGCGCAGGCAATAGCCTACGCTCATGCCATTTTTAATTATCGCCACAAGCATCGCTGGATGGCGTTCATAGATATTGATGAATTCATAATTCCGCGCCGGGAACTCACAGTCTTGGATGTATTGGAGAACTTGCAAGAGTTTTCCAACGTTACGTTATCTTGGTCTCAATTCGGTCATTGCGGGCATGTGACTAAGCCAGCTACGCCTTGTCTTTTCTCCTATACGCTACGGCATCAAGAAAGCAGATATCACCTCGATCACTTCAAGTGCATCGTCGATCCGTGCCAGGTTACCATGGTAAGCGTACATGATTTCTATACGACAGATATGGGGATAAATACCGCTAACGACAGGGGCCAGGTAGAGCCGACCAATGCCAAAATCTCTGCGAAAGGATTCATTTCAAGCGAGCATCTGCAGCTCAATCATTACCGCACAAAGTCCATAGAGGAGAATAACGCCAAGATAGGGCTTGTGGCGCATGGAGAGGTTGCGGAGGAGAGAAAACACAGAGTAATGCCTCAAATAGAACAATTGGCTAGAAATGTAGTGGAAGATAGGACTGCTTTAGATTTTCTCCAGCGTCATGGCATAAATAATAGCCACGAATATAGCCAATATATCAATGGCAAGGCTTAGCTTGATGTTCTGAGTTTCGCCCTGGCTAGCGTCGCTTGAAACTCAAATGCTAGCATGTCGGAACCAACTGAGACGTATATAATAACCTTGCCGCGGCGTTGGCTCGCGAAGATTGAGGGCTATATCACACTGAGTGAACAGGCGCCGTACAAGCCCATGAGGATAAAGTTCTTCTCATTCGATGTTGAGAAACCTTCGGATTTCGTCTTCGATCTCATGGAGACTGGCTTCCACCCATTCATGCCGGTTCTTGAATTTGTCATGAATGTGCTTCTCAAGTCCCTTGTACTTTGACGTGCGAAAACTATAGACAACTTTCAGCTGATCACGATAAGGGCGCCCTGTTTGAAAATCGGTTAAGCGCGTCCAAGGGCTTGTTTCAGTTCTTCCAATTTTATGCCATCCGGGAGCGGCCGTGTCTTCGATAACATAAACATAATGCTCGTCTTCGCCATGTTCCTCTTCAGCACGTACTGGCGCTTCTTGTGTTTTGGTTATATTAACGTCCTGCAATCCAGGCCTTTGTTTAGCCAGTTCATACGTTTCATCTGATATGTCAGCCATGGCCCATTGCCTACCCAAGACTTCAGCAGCTTCAGCCGAAGTAGAGGAGCCAGCAAATGCATCGACGACAATATCGCCCTCGCATGTCACTGATTGAATTAATCGCTTGATCAAATCAAGAGATTTTTGCGAGGGATGATTTAGTTGCTCTGAACTTTTTGTTGCTAGGTCGTCATCAACCCATAAATCGCCCTCGATTTCTGCCTGCTGCTGAAATGTATAATCTTTAGATTTGGAATACCAGAAAATCTTATCAACAATCCTAGTGAGACTTCTGCGTCGTCTGCCAAGTTGCCTAGCATCCAAAGGTTTTTGACAAATAATCTCGTTGCGAAAATTTGGCTCATCAAAAATACAGTCCAAAGTGATTTTGATGAAATGGCTCATTAGATCATCGCAATGGAGGAAAATCGATCCTGTGGGTTTGAGGATGCGGTGGCACTCCAGTAGCCTTACGCTTAAGAAGGCAAGATAAGTGTAATTGCGCTCCTGCTCGTCTTGATCTATGGTTTTGACCCCCTTAAGCCATAGGGACAGTTCTCTGTTTTGGGCAGAGATATCGGATTTTTGCTCCAGGGTTTCTTTCCCCGTAGGATCATGATATTCCGCCCTGACCGCCGAGGAATGAAAGTCTATGCTCCCGTTGTAGGGAGGTTCTATGTAGATGCAATCAACGCTCTCACTGTTGATACCCCGCAGGAAAGCGAGGTTATCGCCGAGAAAAACGGTACGGTTCTCAACATTGAATTCAGTCATCTCAATCTCCCAATTATGCTCTGCCAGCTCAATTGCGTACCGCGATCTTAGCATATTCATTTCAGATCCTGCAAATACTAGATTAGAGCATCTCAGTTAGCTTATTGATGACATCGCTGCTTGGCACCGCATCCATGGTCTTGGAGATCTCCGGGGGCGCTATATAATGTGCTTCTTTCCCTACAGGGGCCCACAGCCCAGGGATTGTAGTACCGAAGATGCCTAGCGTCAGCAAGCCCATGGCCGCGCTGGCGTGCATTATCCCATTGTCATTGGCAATCAGGATCCGGCAGCGCGATAGAACCGCTAGGCTAGTCGGCAGGCTGCATTTGCCGGTTATATCGGCAATAGCGGCCTCTGAGGGGCTTGCAGCGATGATTTTCCTAGCTTGCTCCTGCTCCCCGGTTGCGCCGAGCAGCAGCACGCCATAGCCCCGCTCAGCCAGCCAGCCCACCACCGCGCCGTAGTTGCTAGCAGGCCATATTTTGTTGCGGAGCGAGACCCCGCCCGAGCATATCGCCGCTGTTGGCCCCGCTTGCAGTACCTCGAGCGCTTCCGCTGGCAGCTCCTTGTCATCCATTGTCACGCGCGGCAGCTGTGGCTCTAGCAGCTCAAAGTCACTGCCAGCTGGATACGCTAACGCAGCCAGTTGGCGCGCCATATGGTCTGGCAGTAGCTCGTTCGGCAGGGTATGAGTCAGCAACAAATGCCGGCGCTCGCCGCCGTACCACCCAATCCGCCGCGGGATGCGTGCCAGCCAGGGTATATAGGTGTCCTTGAGGTAATGGCGCAGGATATAAGCTTTGGCGTACTTGCGCTTCCTGACCTCACGTAGCAGTGCTAGGCGCGGCTTGAGGTCGAACTCCCCCGGTTTATTGTCCAGCACCAGCACCTCTCGCACCTCCGGGAACATGCCGGCGATCGCCTCGTTCGCGGGCGTGGCCACCACATCGATGGGATTGCCCGGCTCCTGGGCCTTGAGGGCCCGCAGCAGGCTGTGCGCCAGGACCATGTCGCCGATGCCGCGGTCGCCCACGACCAGGGTCGGGGCGCTCATCAAATCGCGTAGGCAGGGCGGAGAGAGAGGGATTCGAACCCTCGATAGGAGATGATCCTATACTCCCTTAGCAGGGGAGCGCTTTCAGCCACTCAGCCACCTCTCCCAAGCCAGTCGTAAGAGGTGTATTTTACGGGATTCTTTACGCTGGAGCGCCAGGATCAGATTTCCTTGACCAAAACCTTCGAGTTGCGCTCGTCCCGGGCCCGGCGCATCGGCGCCGGCGGTACGAAGTCCAGATGCTCGGCGAAGCCGCGCTCCCGGAACCAATCCACCGCCCGGCTCGTCAGCGCCGCCAGGCGCTTGGCCCTGCGCTTGCGGGCCTGCTGCTCGACGTAGTCCAGCAGCTTCTGCCCGTAATCGCGGTTGAGATGCTCCTCATCGACCGCCAGGCAGCTGAGCTCCGCGCAGTTGCGGTGGTACTTCAGCGCTACGCAGCCTACCACCGTATTGTCCAGCTTGAAGACGTAGAACGAACCTATGTCCCGGCTGATCTCATCGAAGGTCCGCGGCCTGATCGCCCCCCGTTCGACGCCGGGCTTGATCAGCTCCAGGATCGAGGGGATGTCGCTCGGGGCCGCCTTGCCGATGTTGTCGAAACGGCCCTTGCTCAGCAAACAGGCCTTCGGATAGTTGCTGGTCAACAATTCGGGCAGCAGCCCGTCGGCACCCGCTTCGCTGATCAGATGCACCCGCTCGATGCCGTCTTCCAGGGCCTGGACCCCCATTTTCAGCAGCCGGAGCATGGCCGGCCCCCGCGCCTGTGGCACCAGCTGGCGGATTTCCATCAGCGTGTAGCTCTGCTCGGCCAGGATCTTGAAGTCTTCCGCCGGGCAGAAGGCCACGATCTTGTCCGCGTCCCAGGCCTGCGCCACCGACCGCGCCGCTTGCAGCTCGTCGAGATGGTACTCCTGCTTGCCGTGCCCCCGGCCCAGCGGCGGGATGATGATCACCTCCGCCTTGTCCAGCTTGCCGCTGTCCTTGGCCGGCAGCTCCTTGATCACTCCCCGCAAGCCGTAATCCAGCCCGTCGACCACACCCACGGCGTACGCCGGCAGCTTCAGCGTGGCCGTCAGGCCGATGCCCTGGATGCCCTCGATGTCCTGGGCCAACAGCTTCTCGATCTCGTCCTTGGCCTCCATCGAAGCCCGCTGCAGCTGGGCTAGGAAAGCCGGCGGGATGGGGCCGGAGTCATGGCCCAGCTCGGGCTTGCCGTCCGCAGCCAGCAGCTGGTTGGCGCGCCCCAGCGCGTCGTAGGTCAAGGCAAACCTCAGCCCCGCCGTGCGGCTGAGCATGATCACGTCGAACAGCAGCTGCGCGAGCTTGACCGAGCCGAAGAACGAGCCCGGTATCGCCAGCACCACCTTGCGCCCCTGATGCGCCAGCAGGTACTGCAGCGAGCTGCGCAGCGCAGCTTCCTTCTCCTCGGTCTTGCTGCGCCGGAACGGATGCTTGGTTCTGGGCATCAGGAACAGCAGAACCTCTTGATCATGGAAGCCGTCATCTCCGTCATGCGCTCGAGCTGCTCGATCGCCACATACTCATCGGCCTGGTGGGCCTGCTCGATGCTGCCCGCGCCCATCACCACCACTTCCATGCCGGCCTCGGCGTAATAGGGGGCCTCGGTCCCGTACGGCGCGGTCTCCGGCGCGCAGCCAGCGAGCTCGGCCGCATAGGCGACGATCTCTGAGTCTATCGGCGTGCGCATCGGCTTGAGCTGAAAGCCAGTCGCCTGGAACTCAATCTCCACGCCCTCGATTTCCGCCACCGCCTCCCGCATCACCGCTCGCATGCGCTCTTGGACCTCGTCCCCGCTCTCGCCGGGCATCAGCCGGCGGTCGACCGTCAGCTCGGCATGCGCCGGGACGGTGTTCGGCGCCACGCCCGCCTGGCACCGGCCGAAGTTCAGGGTCCCCTGCGGCGGCGTGAACGCAGAATCGGCGCTCTGGGCCGCGGTACGGGCCAAATCGGCCTGCAGCGCGCCCATGATGCGTACGACCCCCTCGAGGGCGCTGGCGCCCCTGGAGGGGTCGCTGGCGTGGGCTGCCCGCCCGCTGCAGGTGACCACCTCATTGACGCTGCCCTTGTGGGCGTAGACCGGCCGCAGGCGGGTGGGCTCGCCCAGCAGCGCGTATTTGCTCGGTACCGCCGTCTGCGCCAGGTGCCGGGCTCCTTCCATCCCGCATTCCTCCTCGGCTGTCGCCCACACTCGCAGCGGGCGCTTCAGCTGTCCCAGCGCATCCGCTCCCAGCAGCCGCAGGGCCGCGTCGATGACGGCGAAAAACCCCTTCATGTCGCACGCGCCCATGCCGTAGCAGCGCCCGTCTTGGGTCTTGAGCTCCAAGGGGTCCCCGGTGCTCCAGTCATCGGCCACAAAGGGGACGGTGTCGGTGTGACCCGCCAGCAGCAGGCCCTCGCCCGGCGTAGCCGGGCCCATGGATCCGACCACGTTGCATTTATCCCGCAAGCCCGGTACGGCGTGCAGTTCCACGGCGAAGCCGTGGCCCCGCAGCATCTCGGCCACCACCTCCGACGCCTGCTGGTTGGAGACGTCGGTCGCGGCGTGCTTGCTGCTCACCGACTTCGCGCCCACCAGCCGCGCGAGGAACGCCAGGCTGTCCTTATCCACCTATCGCCTCCACGCCCCGCTTGAACCGCCGCAGCCCTTCCTCCAGGGCTGCGCGTCCGCAGCCGAAGTTCCAGCGCAGGTACTCGCCATCGCCGAAGTCCCGGCCGTCCGACAGCGCCAGGCCGTGGGCGAGGAAGTGCGCGAAGGGATGCTCCAGGCCCAGCTCCGCCACTCGCACCCAGGCGAGATAGGTGGCCGGCAACGGCGCCATCGACACCCCCTCGATGGCGTTGAGCTCAGCTCGCAGCAGGTCGCGGTTGACGCGCAGATGCGCGCGGCAGGATTCCAGCCACTCGTCGCAGGCCTCGCTCCAGGCTGCTTTCGCCGCGATCATCCCGAACGGATTGAGCTGGGCGATCACCTGCCCGGCGGCGCCGTGCTGGTACTGCTCCCGCAGCTCCTTATCCTCGATCACCAGCGCCGCGAAGTTCAGGCCCGCGACGTTGTACGCCTTGCTCGGGCTCTGCAGCGTGATGCTGATGCGGGTGGCTTCCGGACCCAGCGCGGCGATGGGTATGTGCCGCAGCTCCTCATCCAGGATCAAGTCCGCGTGGACCTCGTCCGCGCAGATGAGCAGGCCGTGCTCCAGGCAGATCCCAACGATCTCCTCGAGCTCGGCGCGGCTGTAGACCTTGCCGTTCGGATTGTGCGGATTGCTGAGCATGAACACCCCGCCGGGATTGGCCGCGGCCGCGGCGCGCAGCTCGTCCAGTTCCAGTTCCCAGACGCCGTCGTCCCGCAGGCGCATGCGCAGGTCGTGCCGCGGGCGCCCGGCGCGTACCGTCGCCTTGCGGAACGGCGGATAGACCGGCTCGGGCACCAGCACCGCCTTGCTCGTGTCCCCCAGATAGCGGGTGACCGTGTGGATCGCCACGCCCAGCCCGGGCGAGAAGCACAGCCCTTCCGCCGCCGGCCGCCAGTTCCAGCGGCGCGCGAAATAGGCCAGGCAGGCTTCGCGTAGCTCGTCGTCCGGCAGGGTGTAGCCGAACACGCCATGACCGACCCTCTCTTGCAGCGCCGCTATGATCGGCGGCGCTGCCGGAAAGTCCATGTCCGCCACCCACATCGGCAGGGCGTCCGGACCGTACCGCAGCCACTTCATGCTGGCGGTGCCTTGGCGCCCGACCCCGCTGAAGGGGTCGGAGGAGGGGTGCTGCAGCTGCGGAGCTTCCATGGTTGTGCGGCTAGGATTCTAAAAGAAAGGGATTGACCCCCTCCCTTGCCGTAACCAAGAGCTAGGTCAAGGCGCCCTCGTGGCGCAGCAGCGCCTGCTTGAGCTTCCGGGCGGCTGCGCCCGTCGAGCCCATGAAGCCGCCGACGTCGCCGTCGCTGCGAATGACGCGGTGGCACGGAATCGCCAGCGGATAGTGGTTGCCGCGGTTGGCGTTGCCCGCGTTGCGGGCGTTGAAGCCGTTGCGGCACTTCCGCTTGACCGCTTGGGCCTGCTCCTGGTAGCTGCGGGTCTCGCCCAGCGGGATGCGGGCGAGAAAGGCCATCGCCGCCCGCTGGCTCGGAATCTGCTCATGCTGGGCGAGCGGCAGCTTGATGGCCCGGCGCGGATCGGCGCAGTACGCCCGGAACTGACGGTCGGCGCGGCGGCCCAGCGGGGTGGTGGCCGCCTGCGCCCCGCGCCGGGCGAGCTTGCCGCCGGCGGTGTCGATGCTGATGCCGCTGATGTTGCTGCGGTCGCCGACGGCTTCGACCCAGATCGGCACGCCGGCCACCTGGTACGGGCGGCGGAGCAGGACCGAGGGTTCAGGCATGCGGGCAGGGCAGGGCAAGGGAGTGGATCAGCGCTTCCTTGATTGGCTTGCTGTTGCCTGATTAGCCATTATTGCTTTTTGCCATTCCTCGGCTTGCTTCCGCCAGTAGTCAAAAAACGACGGATGGGCAGCTTTCACCCAGCCTTCATACTCCCAGATGAAGTCAAGGTCCTTCAACTGGTAGAAAATATCCAACTTCTTCTCGCCGTTCTCTATATCCTTATTTCTCAAGCCCGAGATAATCGTACCGCGCTTTGCCCTGCCTTGGTTCTGGCGCAGGATCTCCATGACGCGGTTGGCGTGTCCCATCAAGCCATCTCCTAGTATATCCATATACACCTGATCGTGGAAAGCTTCGAGCGTCTGTTGGATTTCGGGTTCAATCTTCTGTATCAGCGCCATGCTGACTTTCCGCTTGCCTGATGCCAGCATGGCTTTCCATACCTGTCTGCCGACAAGCTGGGTGAAGTACGGATAATTGTCCGTCAACTTCGCCATGCGCCGCAGCGCCGCTAGTTCCACCTTGACCTCGTCCCGCTCGAAAGGCTTGCCCAAAGCCTCAAGCGTTTCCTCATCGCTCAAATCGTTAATATAGACGTCATTAATGCGGTTGATCAAACTCGCGGGCAATTGCCCTAGGTATGGATCCAGCTGCTGCGTACCCGCCATGATCATGGCCAGCGGGAGATCCTCTCCAATCAGATTCTGGCACATATGCATCAGCCCTTCCAACGCTTGCGGATCGTAATGCATCACCTCATCCATGATCAGCACCACCGGCTTCTTTTCCATCTTCTTGCGGAAGAGCTGTGGCAAGTCGATGTCAAAGATCCATCCCCTTGGCCCGGCTGATACGCCTTCACGCTGCAGGAGTTCCTCCAGCAGGCGATCATAGGCTTTTTCGCCTATGAGATCCCGCACCAACCCGGAACCATTCAGGTTGGAGAGCCCTGTGATGTACAAGACATGGATCTTCATCTCTTCGGCCATCTTTTGCGCTTCGGTGAGCAACCTAGTCTTACCCACTCCGCGCGGGCCCACAATCTTGATAGGAGCCATCGGGGCGAGAGAAGGCGAGCCTTTTTTCCGCTTCTTGCGCAGCTCCGCTATCCTCACGAGAGTCTCTTCGATGAGCTTCAGCTCCTTGTGTCGGCCAGCTAGATGGGCGGGACTGGTCGCCGGGCCCGGGTTGAAAGGATTGTCCACTGGCCTCAACTCAACCATGATGCTGTTATTTTACTCAATAATCGATGCTGCGAGCGAGGCGGGGAAGCAGAGATCAGGCATGCGGGGGGATTAAGGATATGCGTGGATTGCTCCGGCAGTGCAATTCACGTTTCAGATCAAACAATAGAAACTATGCGACTCGCCCTTGTTAGCTCAACTCCTATTACTTCTTGCTGCTTCCTTGGCTTTTTGCTGGCAGTAATCAAAAAAGGATGGTATGCCCGCTTCAACCAAGTCCTCCTGCTCCCAGATGAAACCATGGTCCAGCAACTCGTGGAAAATACCCACATATTTTTCTTCAAACGTGTCTATGGCCGTATTCCCCAAGCCCGAGATGATTACATCGCGCAGGGCTTTGCCTTTGTTTTTGCCCAGAATTTCCATGGCGAGGCCAGCGTGTTTCATCAAGTTAGCATCTACCATTTTCGCGCGAATCTTCTTATAGAACATCACGCGACTCTTTTGGATTTCGGGCTCGGCTGCCTGTACCATCGCCAGGCTGACTTCCCGCTTGCCTGTCTCCGGCAGGGCGTCCCATACATGTTCGCCGACAATCTGGGTAAAAAAAGGATAGTTGTCCGTTAGTTTTACCATATATCGCAGAGCCGCCTTCTTCACCTGGATCTCTTCTAGTTCGAAGGGCTTGCTCAGAGCCTCGAGCGTTTCATTGTCGCTCAATGTGTTGATGTAGATGTCCTTGCTGCGATCGATGAAACTCGCAAACACTCGTGCAAGGAGCGGATCCAACATAGGCGTGCCCGCCATAATCACGGCCAATGGATTCTTGCCCCTAATTAGACGCTGGCACATCTGCAGGATTTCTGCCAGTGCTTTCGGCTCATAATGCATCACCTCATCCATAAGCAGCAGCAAAGGCTGCTTTTCCATTTTCTTGCGGAAGGCCCGTGGCAAGTCGATGTCTCCTGGCGCCAAGTCCACACCCACAGATGCGACCGATACACCTTTTACCCGAGAGATATGGGCTTTTAGCCGATCATAGGCTTTTTCACCTATGAGGCTAGTCAACATCTCGCGGTGCACTAGGTCCGGGAGCTGTTCTATGGACAAGACATAGATTCCCATCTCTTCGGCCATTATCTCTGCCTCGGCGAGCAACGTAGTCTTGCCCACTCCGCGCGGGCCCACAATCTTGATGGGGGCATGCGGGCTGCGATAGGGAGAGCCCTCTTGTCTCAACCCATGCAGCTCCGCTATCCCAACGAGAGTTTTTTCAATGAGTTTCCGCTCCTTGTGTCGGCCAGCCAGATAGGCTGGCTCGGTCGCTGTACCCGGCCTGAAAGGATTGCCATCCGACTTAAATTTAGCCATGATGCCGTAATTTTACTAAATAACCGAGGCTGCGAGCGGGGCGGGCTTTATAGACAGGCTCTTGCCCTCAGGCTGGCAGGATATTGAAGGCCGCGGTCACCAGCTGCTGGGTGTATTCCTGCTGGGGCGCTCGCAGTACTTCATCGGTCGGGCCCTGCTCCACTACTTTGCCGTGCTCCATCACCATCACGCGATGGCACATGGCCTGGATCACCTTCAGGTCGTGGCTGATGAAGATGTAGCTCAGCTTGTGCTTGCGCCGCAAGTCCCGCAGCATGTCGATGATCTGCGCCTGGATGGACAGGTCCAGCGCCGAGGTGGGCTCGTCGAGCAGGATCAGCTCGGGCTCCATCACGATGCTGCGCGCGATCGCGATGCGCTGCCGCTGCCCGCCGGAGAATTCATGCGGAAAGCGGTCGAGCACGTCCGCTTCGAGCTGGACCTCCTCAAGCGCCTTGACCACCTTGGCGTGCAGATCGGCGGGTGAGGAATACATGTTGTTCACAATCAGGCCCTCGGCGACGATCTGCCTGATCAGCATGCGCGGATTGAGCGAGGAGAACGGGTCCTGGAACACCACCTGCAGCCGCGGGCGGTAGGGCAGCAGCTGCTTGGCTCGCAGCCCGTCGAGGCGCTCGCCCGCGAAGCTGACCTCGCCGCGGTCGGCCCGCAGCAGCCGGATCAGCGCCATGCCCAAGGTGGTCTTGCCCGAGCCGCTCTCGCCGACGATGCCGAGGGTCTCGCCGGTGCGCAGGGACACGTCGACGTTGTCGACCGCCATCAGCTCGGTGCGGCGGCGCTTGAGCCAGCTCCCCGTCTTCAGCTCGTACCGCACGCGCATGCCCTCGCCGCGCATCAGCTCGGGCGTTTCGGCAGGCAGGGGCTCGGCCACGCCGCGCGGCTCGCTCGCGAGCAGATGCTTGGTGTAGGCGTGCTGCGGATTCGCGAAGACCTCCTTGGCCGCGCCGCGCTCGACGATCTCGCCGTACCTCATCACGCAGACGCGGTCGGCGACCTTTTCCACCACGGTCAAATCGTGGGTGATCAGCAAGATCGCCATGCCGTACTTCTCTTGCAGCTCGCGCAGCAGCGCCAGGATCTGCGCCTGGATGGTAACGTCCAGCGCCGTGGTGGGCTCGTCCGCGATCAGCAAACTCGGCTTGTTCGCGATCGCGATCGCGATCATCACCCGCTGGCGCTGTCCGCCGGACAGTTGGTGCGGATATTGGTCGAGCCGCGCTTCCGGCTGCGGGATGTGCACTTCACGCAGCAGCTGCAAGGCGCGCTCCCGGGCCTGCTTGCGCCCGACGCTGCGGTCGTGCGTGCGGATGATCTCCGCGATCTGGGAGCCGATGCTGTACAGCGGATTGAGGCTGGTCATCGGCTCTTGGAAGATCATGGTGATGCGCCGGCCCCGGACGCGCTGCATCGCCAATTCATCGACCTGCGCCAGGTCCTCGCCGTCGAGGACGATGCGCGCGGCCGGATTGAGCTCGGTACGCTCGGCGTCGTGCATGCGCATGATCGCCCGCGCCGTCGCAGACTTGCCCGAGCCGCTCTCGCCCACCAGCGCCAGGGTCTCGCCCTTGGCGATATCGAAGGAGACCTGCTTGACCGCATGCAAGGTCTGGTCGATCAGGCTGAACTTGACGTCGATGCCCTCCGCCGCGAACAGCGGCGCGGGCTGCTTGCCGTCGCTGGTTTCAGGTGGCGCCATGGGGATCGACTGCGTCGCGCAAGCTGTCGCCGAAGGCGTTGAAGGCCAGGACCGAGAGCACCACCATGCCCACCGGCGCCATCATCCAGGGGGCGGCGTTGAAGGTCTGGAAGTCCAGGATCTGATTGAGCATCAGTCCCCAGGAGATCGACGGCTGCTGGATGCCCACCCCCAGGAAGGACAGGAAGGTCTCCAGCAAGATGATCTCCGGGAAGTTGTAGGTCACCCACACGATCACCTGCGAGGTGGTGTTCGGCATGATGTGCCGGAACAGGATGCGGCGGTTGCCCGCGCCCACCGCCACCGCCGCGCGCACATAATCCATCCCTCGCATCGCCAGGACCATGCCGCGGATCTCGCGAGAGAAGGGCGCCCAGCGCAGCAGCACCAGAATGCCCGCGAAGGCAAAGAAGACATAGGTCGAATCCGCCCGCGCCGGCAGTAGCGCCAGCAGAGCCAGATACAGCGGCAGGTCCGGAAAGGACTGCATGAATTCGGTGATGCGCTGCATCACCAGATCGAAGTTGCCTGAGAAATAGCCCGCGCACAGCCCTACCGTCAGGCCGATCGCCGCTGCCAGCATCACCACCGTGAACGCCATCAGCAAGGTCGTCGTCGTGCCCGCCAGCATGCGGCTGAAGACGTCGCGGCCCAGATTGTCGGTACCGAGCAGATGCAGGTAATGGCCCGCTTCCGCGTCCACCCCGAACAGCCGGCGGCTGCCTTCGAGCCCGAACATGCTCCAGTCGTTGCCGCGGACGAAGAAATGCAGCGGAAAGCGCTGCTCCGGGTCCTCGATGTAGCGGAACTCAAAGGTAACTGGATCCATCTCTTCCTTCCAGCCGTAGACGAACGGCCGCAGGTGGAATTCGCCGTCCGCATACAGCCAGTGCACCACCTGCGGCGGATAGTACTGCCGGTCGCGGTGGTTCTGCAAGGCGTTGTAGGGCGTCAGTACCGCATGGAACAGACCGATGACCAGGATCAGCACCACTAGCGCCATCCCGAACAGCCCGTATTTGTTGCGGCGCAGCCGCCAGCGCACCAGTTGCCAGTAAGTAAGCGAAGTACGGCCGGCGCCGACCGCATCAATCTCGAACTCTTCCGCCGGGGCCGGGCCAGTCGCCATCGTCTCGTTTGTCTCCCTAGGGCTGCTGCGCGGCCGCATGGCGGATGCGGGGATCAAGCAGCACCAGCAGCAGGTCCGCGATCAGGTTGCCCACCACCAGCAGGGCGGCGACTGCCAGGAAGATCGCCGCGACCAGGTACATGTCGCTTTGATAGACCGCTGACAAAATCAGGGGCCCGATGGTCGGGATGCCCAGGACAATCGCGATCTCGATCTCGCCCTTGACCATGTAATCAAAGCGGGTCCCCTGGTTCATGATGATCGGATGCAAGGCGTTGGGGACGGCATGCAGGAAGATGACCCGCCGCGGCGCCAGGCCCTTGGCAACCGCCGTCTCGATGTACTGCTTCTTCATCACGTCCAGCAGGTTGCCACGCATCATGCGCAGGGTGTAGGCCTGGCCCGCCCAGATTGAGATCGCCAGCACCGGCCACACATGCAGGAAGTAATTGCCTACCATCCCCCAGCTGAGCTCGTCCGCCAGGATGTACTCCGGCGACAGCAGCGCACCGATGTAGGGCGAGCGGTAGACAAAGGCCAGGAAATACAAGATCACCAGCGCGATGATGAACTTCGGGATCGTTATCCCTAAAAAAGCGATCAGGGTCGCGAAGTAATCGCCCAGCTTGTTCTGATGGGTAGCTGCGTAAATCCCCAGCAGCGCCCCGATGATCTGCCCGATGATGAGCGTGATGATCGCCAGCAGCATGGTCCGGCCCAAACGCTGCAGCATCACGTCGGCCACCTCGCGCGACTGGCTGAAAGAGGGCCCGAAATCGCCCTCGCTCACGATCCCCCACACCCAATACAGGTACTGCTCCATGAAGGGACGGTCCAGGCCGTATTGCTTGCGCAGCAGGTCGGCCTGCGGCTGCAGCTCCGCGTGCGACTGGCCCGTGAAGGCCGCCGTGCGCGTCATCCAGGTGTCTACGTAATCACCCGGTACCGCATAGATGATCGCGAAGGCGACAAATGAAATGCACAGCAGCAGCAGCGCCGTCGCCAGGACGCGCTTGAGCGCGAAATCCAGCAAGCCGAGCATCGCTGCGCGGTTGCTGGATCGCGGGTGGGTTTGTCCCTAGTGGTTGACGTGCGGCGCGACGCCCGGCAGCAGCTCGTCGAGCTGCTGGGAGCGCGGCGTCCACAAACGCTCGCGCAGCAGGCTGTCTTCGGCCCATTCGAACATGAACACCGGTACGCCCGGGTGCGCGTTGCGAATGCGCTTGTTGATCAGCAGGGCCGCCGGCGCCTGGACCAGCCCGATGGTGTAGACGTTCGCGGTCCACTCCTTCAGGATGTCGCTGCCCGCGGCCGCCACCTCGTTCTGGTCCCACGAGGAGCTGAAGCGCTCGTAGGCCTCAAGCATGCGCTCTTCGAACGGGAACAGGTTGCGGTTGCCGTTGCTGTCCGCCAGGTGCATGCCCGGGCCGGTCGGCGAGACCGGCAGGTGCCGGGCGGTCTCCCGGGTCGGGACCAGCCAGTGGTTGCGCCGCAGCATCCAGTTGAAGCTGCCGCTGTCCGCCACCTGGTCGATGTCCTCGACCGGCTTGGCGATCAAGCGGATGCCGACATCGCTCATCATCGCAATCACCGCGTCCGCCTGCTTCTTGTCGGTGGCCTCGCTGGTGTCGTACCACAGGTCGATCTCCAGGTCAGCGCCCGACGGCAGGTTGCGCACGCCGTTGCCGTCAGTGTCCTTCAGGCCCAGCCCGTCCAGCAGCGCGCCCGCGCCTGAGGGGTTGTAGCCGAAGAAGCTGATGGCGTCGAGGTCGTAGTACGGCGAGCCGGAAGTGATGCCGCCCGCCCACGGATGCGTGAACGGACCCCGGGCGATGGACTGGCCCACCGCGTTGCGGTCGATGGCGTGGCTCACCGCCTTGCGGAAGTCAAGCTCGCGGAAGAACTTGCGCATCTCGCGGTCGACGTCGTTGTTGGTTCCGACGGTCTCCGACAGGTTGATCTCGATGTCCCAGCCGAGCACCCGCGGGCCGAAGTTGACCTTGGTCGGGCTGTCCGCGCCCTGGGACTGCTTGAGGGCCTCGACGTAGTTGCCGGGGTTCTCCATGTTCGAGAAGTCGCCGGTGCCCGCCACCGCCTGGGTGGTGCGGTCGGACCAGGTCGACAGCTTGAAGTGCATCTCGTTGAAGTACGGCAGCTGCTGGCCTTGCTCGTCCACTTTCCAGTAGTACGGATTGCGGCGCAGCACCACGAGCTCGTCCGGCCGGTGCAGGACGGGCACGAACATGCCCATCACCGGCAGGTCGATGCGACCGCCGTCGCCTTCCGGCGGCAGGATGTTGATGTACTGCTCGTAGCTGTTGGAGGAGTACTTCGGATGCTGGGGCTTGAGCACGTGGCTCGGGCCCGGGCAGCCCTGGATGTACGCCAGGCTGTCGACCCGCGCCGGGCCCTGCGGCTCAGCGAACTTGAACGCGAAGGTGTACGGCCCCATGATCTCCAGCGTGGTCCCTTCGCCCATGACGCCGGCGTCCATGAAGGCGGGGACCTGTCCGTCCTGGACGTTGTCCTCCCACCAGAACTCGATGTCGGCGGTGTCAAACGGATCGCCGTCGGACCAGCGGGCGCCTTCGATCAGGTGCATCGTCAGCGTGCGGCGGTCGGAGCTCCATTCCCAGTCTTTCGCCAGGTTCGGCAACGGACCGTCCTGCTCGCTGGACTTGACCTGCCACAGCGGGCCCTTGCGCACCAGGCATTCCTGGATGGTGATGTTGATGCCGCCCCAGCCTTGGTGCTGGCCGGCCATCCAGTTCCAGCCCTGCGGCCGGCCCCCGATGACGTGGCGGAACACGCCGCCGTACTCACCGACGCCGTCGACCATGGTTCCGGTCGCGAACACCAGCGGCTCTTCCGGCAGGCGCTCCTTGACCGGCGGCAGCTTGCCGTCGTTGACCATCTCGGTCAGGAAGGGCGCCTCCTTGTAGCTAGGCAGCGCCTTGTAGTAGTACAGCTCGTCCTTGCCGACCAGTTCCCATTCCAGGGTGGACATCGGCTTCTCGGGCGGCAGCGCCGCGAAACTGGTGCCGATGCTCAGCGCAGTCGACACAACTGCGGCAACCGCAGCCTGCGTTTTAGATGTATGCATGTCTAAGCCCTCTCCCACAGAGTTCTGTCTGACGGGGTGATTTTACCCCATGCATAGCCGAGGGCCCTACAGGTAGGAACTGACGATGTTCTCGAGCAGTTCCTGGCGGCCCGAGCTCGGCTGCGGGTCCAGCCCGCGCTCGAGCACCAGAGCGTGGATGGCCTCCAGGTCCAGCTTGCCCGCCAGCAGATCCTGGCCCAGCTGTTCGTTCCAGCCGGCGTAGCGCTGCGCGCGCAGCTCCTCGATGCGGGCGCAGGCGTCCATGCCGCCGATGTGGCTGTGCAGCAGGTCGTCGAGATCGGTCGACTGGCGCCGCAGCTTGGCGTCGAAGTTGGTCCCGCCGCTGCCGAGGCCGCCGGCGCGCAGGATCTCGTAATAGGCCAGCGCGGTGTCCAGCGCCCCGAGCGGGAACTGGTCGGTGTCCCAGCCCGACTGCAAATCGTTGCGGTTCATGTCGACCGAGCCTAGCAAATCCAGGCTGGCAGCGAGCGCGATCTCGTGCTCGAAGCTGTGCCCGGCGAGGAAGGCGTGGCCGGCTTCGATGTTCAGCTTGTATTCCTTTTCCAGGCCGTGGCGCTGCAGAAAGCCGGCGACGGTCGCGACGTCGTAGTCGTACTGGTGCTTGGTGGGCTCCTGCGGCTTGGGCTCGATCAGCAACGTGCCCTTGAACCCGCTCTTGTGCTTGTACTCGGCGACCAGGTGCAAGAAGCGCGCCAGTTGCCGCTCCTCGGCATGCATGTCGGTGTTAAGCAGGGTCTCATAGCCCTCGCGCCCGCCCCACAGCACGTAGTTCTCGCCACCGAGCTGGCGGGTCGCGTCCATGCAGTCCTTGACCGCGGCCGCCGCCCATGCGAACACTTCCGGATCGGGATTGGTCGCGGCGCCGGCCTGGAAGCGCGGATGGGTGAACAAGTTGGCGGTCCCCCACAGCAGCTTGACGCCGCTGCTTTCCATCAGGGTACCGAGATAATCGGCGATCTCCTGCAGCCGGCTGCGGTTGTCCTGGAAGCTGTCGCCCTCGGGCCGGACGTCGGCGTCGTGAAAGCAGAAGTAGGGTGCGCCGAGCAGCCGGAACAGCTCGAAGGCGGCGTCGGCCTTGGCCTTGGCGCCGGCCATGCCTTCCTGCTCGGCCCATGGCCGCGCGAAGGTCGCGGAGCCGAAGGGATCGGTGCCGGGCCAGCCCAGCGTGTGCCAGTAGCAGACGGCGAAGCGCAGGTGCTCCGCCATGGTCTTGTCCCCGACGGTCGCGGCCGGGTCGTAGTGGCGGAAGGCCAGGTCCTGGCCGCAGTCGGGCCCGGCGTAGGCGACGGGCTCGCTGATGGAAAACAATTGCTGGGCGGGCATGGCCAGCCCCTTACCGTCTGAAGGCTTCGGTGAGCGAATCGAACAGTTCGTTGTCCTGCTTGGGGCGGACGATGTCGTCGGTGTGATGGTGAAAGACCATCTCCCAGCCCAGTTGATCGAGCCGGCTTTCGAGGGTCTCGATCAGTACCGAGGGCGGGCCGATATGCTCGATGGACAGGGTCACTTCGTCAGCGTTGCCGACGACGCGCACGCCGAACTCGGTGTTCAGCTTGGCGTAGATGGTTTCAAGCGCCTGGTCCAGGGGCAGGTCGATGAAGCGGATGACGATCTCATCGAAGTAGGGCTTGGGATTGTCCGGATTGCTGATGCGGATCATGTTCTCGGGCCGCGCAAGCGCAGAGGCGCTCAAGCCGGCGAGGGCGAGCAGCAGCAGCGCCAGGGTGGCGGGTTGCTTGATTCCGTGTCCTCTCCTCATCACGGGTCTATATTCTAAGTGAAACAGGAGCGAAGGCGCGTCATTCGCCTTGGGTCATCCTCTTAATGGCCCACCAGACCGCGAAGAACGCGATGATCAGGGCGAAAGGGCCGGTAAGAGTCACAAGGATTCCTATGATAAAGAACCATAAAATCCCCCAGCCAATCAGCCAAGGGATGCCGGCCCGCTCCTCTATGAGTTTTTCTCGCTTGCGCTTCCTCAGCTTGTGCTCTGCTTCCTCAGCTTTGGCGTTGCGCAGCTGAATTTCAACTAGCTCGCGCTGTTTCTCCTTGAACTCACGCTCAAGCTTTTCCTCTTCGGTCTCGATCCTAGCGGATTCGTCGCTCATCATTCCTCGCTTGCTTCTTGTTTGGATTCTTCAGTTTCTTGCTCCGCCTGGCTTTCATCCAGCCCGGGATTCTGTTTAAGATACAGCCTCCTGGCGAATTCGCTTTCCGCTATGCGAATGCGGGTAACAAGCTTGAGATACTCTTCCTTGCTGCCTTCATTGGCGCATCGGGCCGCTTTTTTCATGTTGCGCTCCTCGTGCAGCCCGGCTTGCACTTCCTCAAACTCCTCATCAGTCATGTTGCGCAGCAAGAAGTGGTCCTCGCTTATCACTTCTACGAATCCTCCTTGGCGTGTTTCAATCTCATTGATTTCCCGTTGGCATCGCAGCGCCCACCTTTCCTGGTAGCCGGGCAGCCAAGGCTTGTCTAGATCGCCCGCATCCTTCAGGCATTGCTCCCTCGACAAGTCCGGCCGCTTGCTGAGGCACTCCAGATACATATAGCCCAGGTATTTAGTGATTTCGCCGTAGGTGGAGAGTTCCAATTCCCCTACGGGTTTGGTGAAAGCATCGTCCCATGCAATCTCACAATAAGCCTCAGCGGAAGCTGTTTCCCAGGATTGGGTGCATTGATAGATAAATGTCTCCCGGGGAGAGGCAGACCACGAGCTTTCTTTGCGTGTTTGCTCCATCCGCTCTTGCTCATCCTCCATCATGAAATAGAAGAACACTGCCGCCGCCCCGGCAACAGCAGCCAGCGCCGCAGTCCCGACCAAGATAAGGAGCAGGATAAGTGCCTTGACCGCCTTCATGCCAGGTGCTTGCCGCTAGCTTCGAAATACCTCGTACGTACGGCTTGATTTTAATAGCAGCGGGCAGGCTGGCCCGCCTCAATCGTCGTCGGGCCCTCCGCAGACCGCCCCGCAAGGAGCGCATGCGCCGTCGGTCAACGGCGGGCGCAGCACGTTAAGCGCCTGGTGGTCGACCGGCAGGCTGCGGCTGTGGTCCGCGATCGCGAACGCAACAATCAGCAGCGCGAGTACTATGAGGGCCGAGGAGCGTTGCATGTTTCTTGTATTAGTTTTGCATGCCGAAGCGCAGTCTTAGTGCCAAACCCGGATAAGTGCCGATCCATGCGGCCGCGAACCACAGCCAGGCATGCAGCGAACCCGACGCCGTACCCGACAGCAAAGCGCCGATGTTGCAGCCGAACGACAGCCGCGCGCCATAGCCCATCAGCAGGCCGCCCAATGCCGCCGCCGCCGCTTGCTTCCAGCTGTATGCCTGTTTTTCGCCGCCGCGCCCGGCCCATAAGGTGTAGGCCGCCACGCCCGCCAGGATGCCGATGTTCATCACCGACGTGGTGTCCGCCAGCAGGCTGTTCGCCAAGTCCTCGGATGGACCCGGATAGCTCCAGAACTCGCTCTGCGCGATCGGCAAGCCCGCCAGGTCCGCGAGCTTCGCGCCCCACAATGCATGCCCGTAAGTGATGCTCCACATCTGGCCCGAGAAGAACAAGGTCGCCAGCATCAGCGCCACCACCACCGCGCATGCCGTCAGTTGACGCTGCGTCGGGCGCCAGCCGCGCTCCGCGCGCCTGGCCGCCCGCGCCAGTACCGCCGCGATCGCCGCCAAGGCCAGCAGCTGCAGTACCAGGGCGGCGGGAATGCCGAGGCGGTCGGGCAGTACCACCTGGCCGATGTTGGGACGCGCGAGCCAGGCCGGCAGGTCCAGCGTGCCCAGCACCGAGCCGGGCAGGAAGAACAGCAGCACCAGCAAGGCATGCTGGTTGCCGCCGCCGGCGACCACCAAGGTGCCCGAGCCGCAGCCGCCGCCGAGCTGCATGCCGATGCCGAACAAGAACGCGCCGACCACCACTGATACTCCGAACGGCGCCAGGTTGCCCGCCGTGTCCGGTATGCGATCGAGCGCTACCAGCAACACTGCGCACGCCAGCGCCATCAAGGCGAGGGTCGCGACCATGCCGCCCGCTTCCTTGCGCACGATGAAATTGCGCCAGGAACCGGCGAAGCCCAGGTTGCCCAGCACAAACGCCAGGCCCAGGGCGCTGCCGATCAAGAACAGCAGCGCGTTGCGCTCGCTCGCGAACCACACGATCGCGGCCGCCGCCGCCAGGTAGCTCGTCACCACCGCCGCGCGTAGCGCTGTGCTGCTCATATCGTCAGACATAGAAAAAAGGCGGGGGTCCGGGGACGCGGACCACCGCCTGGGAGGGAGAAGGCTTGGCGCTTAGTCCAAGACCTTGTTGAGCAGCTGTTGTCCCCTGCTCGGTTGGTTGATGAGTGGATGGCTCTCGTCCCGGGTCCATGCGACCATTGAGCCGTCATAGAGCGCGACGTTGTCCACGCCGGCCACTTCCGACAGCGCGAACCACACCGTCGAGGCCCAGTGCCCGGTGTTGCAGTAGGACACCAGCGGCTTGGCCTCGCCGATTTCCCAGCCGTGCGCGACAGCTGCGGCGCGGATGGCGTCGGCGGAGATGAACTTGCCCGTCTCGCCATCGACCAGCTCCGCTTGCGGCAGGCGCTCGGCGGTCTCAATCGCGCCGTAGGCCAGGGCCTTGGGATGCTTGGCCTCGCCGTTCCACTGCTCGTCGGTGCGCGCGTCAATCGGCTGGACGTCGCCGCTCTCGAGGCGCTCGACCAAGCTGGCGGTGTCGATCACCAGCTGCTCGTCGACCTGTCCCGGATAGGCGCCGGCGTCCGTCGCCGCGACTTCAGTGGTCTGCAGGCTGAACTGCGGCTGCTTGGTCCAGGCGTTCATGCCGCCGTCGAGCAGCGAGACCTTGTCGTGCCCGAGCACCTTGAAGGTCCAGTACACCCGCGCGGCCGAGCCGACGTCGGTGGAGTTCGCGCCGTAGGGCACGATCACCACATGCTTGGACGGGTCGATCCCCAGCGAGCCGATGCGCTCGTTGATGGTCGCCAGCGGCGGCAGCATTCCGACCACTTCGTCGATGGTCTCGCGCCAGCCGAACTCGCCGTAGGTCGCGTTGAGCGCGCCGGGGATGTGGCCCGCGGCGTAGTCCTCGGCCTTGCGCAGGTCGAGCACCACCACGTGGCTGTCGGCGCGCCGGGCTTCGACCCAACCAGCGTCGACCAGCGGACGGGCCGCCAGGGCGGGGGCAGCGCAGGTGGCGATGAGCAGGCCAGCGCCCAGCTGCCGGGCAGTTTTGTTTATTTTCATTATTGCTATACTCCTCTGAAATGGTATATCAAAAGCGCATTATAAGACTTTTTAAAGGAAAAACCAAATCCATCTAGTCGTGGCAGGTGCACTGCTGTTGTTTTAAAATCCAAAGCATGGCTTCTGGCACCTAGCTGGTGATGTTCCAACCGCGTCGCATCGAGCTCGCTGCCCTGGACGCCGCCGCCCGCGCGCAGCTGCTGCGCCGCGCCGAGGACGAGCTGGCGGACTATCTCGGCCCGGCCCAGGCCATCATCGACCGGGTCCGTACCGAAGGCGACGACGCCTTGATCCACTACGCCCGGGAGTTCGACGGCGCTGACCTCCAGCCCGACCAGCTGCTGGCTTCCGCCGCGGACTTCGAGCGCGCCGAGGCGGAGCTGGATGCGGAGCTCAAGGCAACGCTGCAGTATGCGGCCGCCAACATTCGCGCCTTTCACCAAACGCAGGTGCCGGCATCCATGCAGCGGGACTTCGAACCCCGGCCGGGCGTGGCGCTGACGGAGCGCACTTCGCCGATCGCCAGCGTCGCATGCTATTGCCCGCGCGGCAAGGGCTCGTTTCCCTCGGTCGCCTTGATGACGCTGATTCCCGCTGTCCTGGCGCAGGTGCCCACCATTGTCCTGCTCACGCCGCCTGCGGCCGACGGCGGAGTCGATGCGGCGACGCTGTATGCAGCCAAGCTCGCTGGCGTGGACCAGGTCGCGAAGGCCGGAGGAGTACAAGCGGTCGCCGCCGCAGCCTTCGGTACGGCGAGCATCCCGCGCTGTCACCAGATCGAAGGGCCGGGCAGCCCCTGGCTCGCGGCCGCCAAGCGACTGCTGGCCGGGCAGATTGACGCGCGCCTGCCTGCCGGGCCCAGCGAGAGCGTCATCCTCGCCGATGCGAGCTCCACCCCGCGGCTGTGCGCGCTCGATATGCTGATCGAATCCGAGCACGGCGATGACAGCTCGGTGTACCTGGTAACCGCTTCAGCTTCCTTGGCCGATGAAGTTTCCAAGCTGCTCGAAGGCATGCTCGAGCAGATGGAGACGGAGCGTCGCAGCAGCTGCGAGGCGGTGCTCAGCGGATCCCGCGGCGGCATCGTTGTCGCGCCCGACATGGACTCGGCCTGCGCCTTCGTCAATGACTATGCGCCCGAGCACCTGCAGATCATGGGGAGCAAGCCCGAGCAGTACCTGAGCCAGATCCACGCCGCCGCGGAGATCCTGCTGGGCGAGCAATTGCCGGGCTCGATCGCCAACTACGTACTCGGGCCCAACTGCGTCCTGCCGACCGGCGGCGCGGCGCGCACCCGCGGGCCGCTGGCGGTGCGGGACTTTCTCAAGACCAGTACTGTCGCCAAGATTGAAGTTTCCGCTTATCCGGAGCTCGCTGAGCACACCCGGCGCTTTGCAGCCTATGAGGGTTTTGACGGCCACGGCAAAGCGGCTGCGCCGGACCGCTTGGATCAAGAGGACTAGTCCCGGCGCAGCAGCCTGCGCAAACGCTCGTCGACCAGCAGCAGCGAGGCCATGATGATGAGCAGGCCCGCGCCGAACCATGCGTCCAGCTCCTCGCCCAGCAGCAGCCAGCCGAAGGCGATCGCGTACGGCGGGATGATGAAGGTCGCCAAGGATGCGTTGGTCGCGCCCATGCGCGCGATCAGGCCCACGAACACCCGGTAGGCCAGCGCCGTGCCCAGCACGCCCAGCGCCAGGCCGGCCGCGACCGGGCCGGGCTCCCAGCGCGCGGGCAGGCCGTCGACGACCAGCGCAGCCGGTACCGCCGCAATCGCGCTGAAGCCGATCATGGCGGTCGCGATCGCACTGGCGGACAGCGGCAGCGCGAAGCGCCGCAGCAGGACCGCATAGACGCCGTAGCACACCGTCGCGCCGATGCACAAAGCCGCGCCCGCGAGCTCGGCGGGATCGGTTACGCCATCGGGCCCGAGCAGCACGGCCACCCCCGCCAGGCCCAGCAGCACCCCGGCCAGGCGCACCGCCGCGAAGCGCTCCACCCCGGCTAGCACCGCGAACAGCAAGGTGAACAACGGCATCAAAGCGTTGATGGTCCCCGCTGTCGAGGACGCGACGTACTGCTGTCCGTAGGCGTAACAAGAAAAGGGCAGGGCGGCCGCGCTCAGGCCCAGCGCGGCCAAGTGCCCGCGGTACCGCCACATGGCCTCCAGCGCCGCCCGCCGCCCGCTGAACAGCAGCAGCATGCATATGAAAGCGCTCAGCGTGCGCAGCGCCACCAGCGTCAAGGGCGGCAACCCGGCCAGGCCGAGCTCGAAGAACATGAAGGAGCTGCCCCACAGCATGGCGACGAGGTTGAGCGCCATCCAGTCGCGGGCGCTGGTCGGGGCGGCGGACATAGGCGCCTATGTTAAGGGATATAGAATCAGCCTTTCTTGGGCGTCGCCGCCCTCAGATTTCCATCCCCGCAGCATTCCTCGCCATGGCCAGCAAGAAAATCGCGATCACCGGCGCCGCCGGCAACATCTCCTACGCCTTGCTGTTCCGCCTGGCGTCGGGCCAGCTGTACGGCCCGGACACCCAGGTCACCCTCAGCCTGCTGGAGGTCGACGTACCCGCGATGGTCCAGGCCATGCAGGGCGTGCGCATGGAGCTCGAGGACTGCGCCTGTTCGCAGCTCGCCGCCATCGAGACCCACACCGACCCTGAGAAGTGCTTCGCTGACGCCGACTGCGCCTTCTTGATTGGCGCCAAGCCGCGGTCCCAGGGCATGGAGCGCAAGGACCTGCTCGCGGCCAACGCCGCCATCTTCTCTGCGCAGGGCAAGGCCCTCGCCGCTACCGCTCGCAATGATGTCAAAGTGCTGGTCGTGGGCAATCCCGCCAATACCAACTGCCTGATCGCGCAGCGCAATGCCGCCCGCATGGACCCGGCAAACTTCACCGCCATGACCCGTCTCGACCAGAACCGCGCGACTGCGCAGGTTGCGGCCCATGCCGGGGTCACGGTCGAGCAGGTCAACAACGTCGTCATCTGGGGCAATCATTCCGCGACCCAGTTCCCCGACATCTCAGCCGCGACCGTCGATGGCAAGCCGGCACCGGAGGTGGTGGACGCCAAATGGTACCGCGAAGAGATGATCGCCGCGGTCCAGCAGCGCGGGGCCGCCATCATCGCCGCGCGCGGGCTGTCCTCGGCCGCGTCGGCCGCGTCGGCCGCGCTCGATCACATGCGCGACTGGATCAACGGTACGCCGGTCGAGGCCGCCTGGGGTGTGATTTCACCCGTCACAGAGATTCATTCCTATCCCAGCTCCTGGGTGAGCATGGGCGTGGTCTCCAACGGCGAGTACGGCATCGAGGCCGGGCTGGTCTATTCCTATCCCTGCATCTGCGAGAAAGGCAAGTGGTCCGTCGTCCCCGACATCCCGCGGGACGACTTCGCCAAAGAGATGATGCAAGCGACCGAGGCCGAGCTGCGCGAAGAGCGCGACGCCGTCAGCGACCTGCTCGGCTAGCGAGCAGCCGGACTCCTGATGCCCGCGGTCCGCAAGGCCAAGCCGGCCGCGTCCAAGAAGGGCAAGACCAAGCCCAAGGCCGCGCCGCGCAAGCGCAAGGCGGCGGACCCGGCCGCCGACCTCAAGGCCAAGGCGCTGCGCTATCACGAGCACCCGCAGCCGGGGAAGATCGAAGTCGTCAGCTCCAAGCCGATGCGCGGCTCGGCCGACCTGTCGCTGGCGTACACCCCCGGCGTGGCCGCGCCCTGCCTCGCGATCCGCGACAATCCCGAGGACGCCTACCGCTACACCCGCAAGGGCAACCTGGTCGGCATCATCTCCAATGGGACGGCGGTCCTCGGACTGGGCAACATCGGCCCGCTGGCGGCCAAGCCGGTGATGGAGGGCAAGGCGATGCTGTTCAAGAAATTCGCCGGCATCGACGTCTTCGACATCGAGCTCAACATCGAGCGGCCGGAGACCTTCATCGACACCGTCGTCGCGCTCGCGGACACTTTCGGCGCCATCAACCTCGAGGACATCGCCGCGCCCGACTGCTTCCAGATCCAGGACCGCCTCGCCGAGCAGCTGTCGATTCCGGTCATGCATGACGACCAGAGCGGGACCGCGGTGGTCGCATGCGCTGCGCTCGAGAACGCCCTGCGCATCCAGGACAAGCACTTGTGCGACATCAAGCTGGTCTGCGTCGGCGCCGGCGCCGCCGGCATCGGCATCCTCAAGCTCGCGCGCTCCTATTTCGGCCTGGCGCTCGAGCAGATCCACGTGGTCGACAGCAAGGGCCTGGTCACCGTCGACCGCATCGAGCTGCCGCTGTACAAGCTGCCCTACGCCAAGCCGCAGGTCCACGACACCAGCTTGGCGGAGGCGGTCCGCGGGGCCGACGTCCTCATCGGCGTCTCCGGCAAGAACCTCGTCACCCGCGAGATGATCGCGAGCATGGCGCCCAAGCCGGTGGTCCTGGCGCTCGCCAATCCCGACCCGGAGATCCTGCCCGAGGAGGTCCACAGCGTCCGGCCGGACGCCATCATCGCGACCGGACGCTCCGATTATCCCAACCAGGTCAACAACTCCGCGGGCTTTCCCTATCTGTTCCGCGGGGCCCTCGACGCGCGCGCGCGGCGCTTCACCCATCGCATGTATGCGGCCGCGGTCAAGGCGCTCGCGAGCCTCGCCATCGAGCCCGCGCCGCCCGAGTTGCGTAAAATGTATCGGGGGGAACGGCTGGAATTCGGACCGGAATACATCTTGCCCAAGCAAAACGACATGCGCCTGCGCGAGTGGATGGTCCCGCCGATTCAAGCCGCTTACGATCCCGCTGACCTCAATCAATGAGCGATTCCGCCGCCGTCAAGCGACCCAAGCACCTCAACCTGCTTGTCATCCGCCTGCCTTTGCCGGGCGTGGTCTCGATCCTGCATCGCGCCAGCGGGCTGTATCTGATCTACGCCCTGCCGTTCCTGGTCTGGGCCCTGGCGGTCGCGGCCGAGAGCCAGGCGGGCTACCGCGCGGTGGGCGAGGTCTTCGCCCATCCGCTGATCAAGCTGCTGCTGCTGGGCGTCATCTGGTCGACCATGCACCATTTGTGCGCCGGCATCCGTTTTCTCCTGCTCGAGCTGCGGCTGGGCCTGGAGCTGCAGGCGGCTCGCATGCTCGCTGGCGTGGTCATGGCCGCGAGCATCATCCTGACGCTGCTGGCCGGCTGGCTGCTGCTGCTGTAGGCATGGCTCGGCTGCGCTTGGTTACCGGCACCCGCCGCGGCCTGGGCATGTGGGCCGGGCAGACCTTCACCGCGGTGTTCATGCTGGTGCTGACCGTCTATCTGCTGGTGATGTTCGCCGTCGTCGCGCCCACAGGCTATTACGCCCTGCGCGACATGCTCGGCGCCGCGTATTTCCGCGTACCCGCCACCATCGGCGCGGTCGCGTTGATCTGGCACGCGGGCCTGGGCGCGAAGAGCATCATCATGGACTACGTCAAGTGGCCGTGGCTGCGCGTGGCCAAGTATGTAGGCAGCTTCTTCTATTTCAGCCTGGTGCTGGTCTGGTTCCTCGGGATCATCTGGCAGTGACGGAAACCGCCGGGCTGAAAAAACGCCGCTTCGACGCCATCGTCGTCGGCGGCGGGGGCTCGGGCCTGCGCGCGGCGCTGGAGCTGGCGCTGCACGGCTATCACGTCGCGGTGGTCTCGAAGGTGTTCCCGACGCGCTCGCACACGGTCGCGGCCCAGGGCGGCATCACCTCGGCGCTGGGCAACGTCTCGCCGGACCACTGGCACTGGCACATGTACGACACGGTCAAGGGCTCGGACTATCTCGGCGACCAGGACGCCATCGAGTACCTGTGCCGCAACGCCATCGACGTGGTCTACGAGCTCGAGCACATGGGCCTGCCGTTCTCGCGCTTGGACGACGGCCGCATCTACCAGCGTCCCTTCGGCGGCCAGTCGCAGAACTTCGGCGGGCCGCAGGCCTCGCGCACCTGCGCCGCGGCCGACCGCACCGGCCACGCCTTGCTGCACACCCTCTACCAGCAGAACCTGCGGCGCGGGACCCATTTCTTCGATGAGTTCTACGCCGTCGACCTCATCTTCGACTCCCAGGGCCGGGTGGCGGGCACGCTCGCGATCGAGATCGAGACCGGCGAGCAGTATTTGTTCGAAGCGGCCGCGACGGTGCTCGCGACCGGCGGCGGCGGGCGCATCTTCAAGCACACCACCAACGCCTATTCCTGCACCGGCGACGGCATCGGCATGGTCGCGCGCGCGGGCCTGCCGCTGCAGGACATGGAGTTCTGGCAGTTCCATCCGACCGGCGTCGCCGGCGCCGGGGTGCTGGTTACCGAGGGCTGCCGCGGCGAGGGCGGCTATCTGGTCAACGCCGAGGGCGAGCGCTTCATGGAGCGCTATGCGCCGAACGCCAAGGACCTCGCCGGCCGCGACGTGGTCGCTCGCTCGATGGCGCTGGAGATCATGGAAGGCCGCGGCGTCGGCCCGAACAAGGACCACGTCCTGCTCAAGCTCGACCATCTGGGGAGCGACATCATCATGGAGCGCCTGCCGGCGATCCGCGAGATCGCGATCAAGTTCGCGGGGACCGATCCGATCGAGACTCCGATCCCGGTGGTCCCGACGGTGCATTACATGATGGGCGGCATCCCGACCAACCGCTTCGGGCAGGTGATCGACAGCAAGAACGGCGAGGACCAGGTGGTCCCGCGCTTGTACGCCGTCGGCGAATGCGCCTGCGTATCAGTCCACGGCGCCAACCGCCTCGGGGGCAATTCGCTGGTCGACCTGGTGGTGTTCGGACGCTGCGTCGGGCGCCACATCCACGAGCTGTTCGGCGAGCTGAGCATGCCGGCGGACCTCGACGAGTCCTCGGCCGGTACCGGTCTCAAGCGCATCGAGCGCCTCGGGCGCCAGGAGGGCGAGCGTCCCGACCTGCTGCGCGAGGAGATGCGCGACATCCTGCAGCGCCACTGCGGGGTGTTCCGGACCGAGCAGACCATGCAGGAGGGCTGGATCAAGTTCGAGCAGCTTGCATCCCGCTGCGAGAACATCGCGGTCAAGGACCGCAGCTCGGTGTTCAACACCGCGCGCATCGAGGCTTTGGAGCTGGACAATCTGGTGACCACCGCGCGCGCGACCATCGTCTCGGCGCTCAACCGCACCGAGAGCCGCGGCGCGCATGCGCGCGATGACTATCGCGAGCGCGACGACGGCGCCTGGCTCAAGCACACCATCTACCGCAGCGCGGGCGACAAGATCGAGTACCGTCCGGTGCAGATGCAGCCGCTGACGGTCGAGACCTTCCCGCCCAAACGCCGCAGCTACTAGAGGAGAACCCCCGCGATGCGCCTGTCGATTTACCGCTACGATCCCGAGACCCGCCGCAAGCCGGAGCTGCAGGACTATGAGGTCGAGCTCAAGCCCGAGTCCAAGTTTTTGCTCGACGCCCTGCTGCAGGTCAAGGAAGAGCAGGACGATTCGCTGGCGCTGCGGCGCTCGTGCCGCGAGGGCGTCTGCGGCTCCGACGGCATGAACATCAACGGCCGCAACGGCCTCGCGTGCATCACGCCGCTGAAGGACCTCAAGGAGCCGGTGGTGGTACGGCCGCTGCCCGGCCTGCCGGTGATCCGCGACCTGGTGGTGGACATGACCCAGTTCTTCAAGCAGTACCGCTCGGTGCGTCCCTATCTGCAGTCGGATGAGCCGGTCCCGCTGCGGGAACGCCTGCAGACGCCGGCGGACCGCGCTGAGCTCGATGGCTTGTACGAGTGCATCCTGTGCGCGTGCTGCTCGACCTCGTGCCCGTCGTTCTGGTGGAACCCCGACCGCTTCGTCGGGCCGGCGGGCCTGCTGCAGGCCTATCGCTTCATCGCGGACACCCGCGACACGCGCACCAACGAGCGCCTCGACGATCTCAACGATCCGTACCGGCTGTTCCGCTGCCACACCATCATGAACTGCGTCGACGCCTGTCCGAAGCATCTCAATCCGACCAAGGCGATCGTCAAGATCAAGGAGACCATGCTCAGCCGTGAGCTCTAGGACCCAAGAACTCGATGTGGCGGCCCAGCGCCGCCGCCTGGCATGGGGCTGCCGCCGCGGCATGCTCGAGCTCGACGAATTGCTGCGCCCGCTGGCGGAGCGCCTGCCGAGCCTCGACGCCAAGGAACTGGCCGCGGCCGAGGAGCTGCTGGCGTCCACCGACGGTGAATTGTGGGACATGCTGGTGCTGCGCCGGCGGGTCCCGGCACCGGAGCAGCAAGCGCTGCTCGCCGTCCTGGGAGAAGAACGCCATGCCTGAGAAGAAACCCGCGCCGCTGCACAAAATCAGCAAGGACCGCGCGACGCTGACCTTGCCGGACGGCCGCAGCATCGACTTGCCGATCTACGAGCCCACCCTCGGGGCTTCAGTGATCGACATCCAGCAGCTGATCAAGCACGGCTACTACACTTACGATCCGGGCTTCATGTCGACCGCGAGCTGCAGCTCGGACATCACCTACATCGACGGCGGCAAGGGCGAATTGCTGCATCGCGGCTATCCGATCGAGGAGCTGGCCGAGCACTGCACCTTCTTGCAGGTCGCGCACCTGCTGATCCACGGCGAGCTGCCCTCGGCGGACGAGGAGGACGCGTTCACCCATCGCATCCGCTATCACACCATGGTTTCCGAGAAGGTGCGGGAGTTCATGCAGGCCTTCGACGCCTCGGCCCATCCGATGGCGATGCTGATCTGCACCATCGGGGCGCTGGCGGCCTTCTATCACGAGCAGTCCGACGTCAGCCAGGTGGATTCGCGGCACGACAACGCCCTGCGCCTGATCGCCAAGGTCCCGACCCTGGCGGCCATGAGCTACAAGAACAGCGTGGGCCAGCCGGCGATGTACCCGCAGAACGAGCTCAGCTTCGTCGAGAACATCCTGTATATGATGTTCGCGACCCCGTCGGAGTGGTACCAGACCGACAAGCTGGTGGTCCAGGCGCTCGAGACCATCTTGATCCTGCATGCGGACCACGAGCAGAACGCCTCGACCTCGACGGTGCGCCTGGCGGGCTCGACCAACGCCAATCCGTACGCCTGCGTCTCCGCCGGCGTGGCCTCGCTGTGGGGCCCGGCGCACGGCGGCGCGAACGAGGCGGTGCTCAAGATGCTCGCGGAGATCGGCTCGGTCAAGAACATCAAGTCCTATCTCAAGCAGGTGCGGGACAAGAGCAGCGGCAAGCGCCTGATGGGCTTCGGCCACCGGGTGTACAAGAACTACGACCCGCGCGCGAAGGTGATGCGGCGCATCTGCCACCAGCTGCTCGATCATCTCGGGCGCAAGGACGACGAGGCCCTCAAGATTGCGATGGAGCTCGAGAAGATCGCGCTCAACGACGAGTACTACGTCAAGCGCAACCTGTATCCGAACATCGACTTCTACTCGGGCATCGTGCTGCGCGCGATCGGGATCCCGAATCCGATGTTCACGGCGATCTTCGCGATCGCGCGCACGGTCGGCTGGGTCTCGCACTGGCGCGAGCTGCATGCCGATCCTGAGTTCCGCATCGGGCGCCCGCGGCAGCTGTATGAGGGCCATGCCCATCGCAAGGTCAAGAAGCCGGCGGCCAAGAAGCGCAAGCGCGCCAAGAAGTAAGGGGATTATGGGCGAGGACTACGACCGCCAGGCAGCGACCGGCGCGCTGTACGGGACCAATTTCGGCTATCTCGAGGACCAGGAGCAGGCGGCCGGCGCGGCCGCGCCCGGCTTCAGCGCCTTTTTCGGCAACGGCATGCAGGCGCGGCCCCGTCCGCCTGCGCCAGCTGCCGGTCCCTTGCCGGCGGCCGGCGCAGACAGCTTCAGCGCGGTCAAGCAGCTGGGCGTGGCGCGCTTGGTTGACGCTTATCGCCTGCTGGGCAATCGCGCGGCCCTGATCGACCCGCTGCACATCGACGAGCGCCCGCGGCATCCATCGCTGGAGATGGACATGCACGGCCTGGCGGACGAGGACCTGGACCGGATGTTCACCACCGACATCCCGGGCCTGGCTTCAGCGAGCCTGCGCGACATCGTCGCGACGCTGCGCGCCATGTACTGCGAATCGATCTCGGCCGAGTTCATGCACATCACCGACCCGTCGATCCGCCGCTGGTTCATCGAGCACTACGAGGGCTGCCGCGCGCGTCCGGCGCTGCCACGCGAGACCCAGCTGTATCTGCTCGAGCGCATGGTCGCGGCCGACGCGCTCGAGAACTATCTCAACCGCCGCTACACCGGGCAGAAGCGCTTTTCCCTCGAGGGCGGCGACACCTTGATCCCGATGCTCGACATCATGCTGCGCGACGCATGCGCGGCGGGTACCAAAGAGGCCATGATCGGCATGGCGCACCGCGGGCGCCTGAACGTACTGATCAACATCTTCGGCAAGAACCCGCACGATTTGTTCGATGAGTTCGAGGGCAAGGCCTATCACGATGGCGGCGGCTCCGGCGACGTCAAGTATCACATGGGCTTTTCGTCCAACCTGAGCCATGCGGGCAACACCATGCACATGGCGCTGGCGTTCAATCCCTCCCATCTGGAGATCGTCAACCCGGTGGTGCAGGGCTCGGTGTGGGCGCGGCAGCGCCGCCGCAGCGACGATGCCGGCGCGCTGGTGCTGCCGGTGCTGGTCCACGGCGACGCCGCCTTGGCGGGGCAGGGCATCGGCATGGAAGTCCTCAACATGTCCCAGACCCGCGGCTATGCGACCGGCGGGACGGTGCACATCACCATCAACAACCAGGTGGGCTTCACCATCTCGCACATCAAGGACGCGCGCTCGACTTATTGGTGCACCGACCTGGCGAAGATGGCCGAGTGTCCGGTGCTTCACGTCAACGGCAACGATCCGGAGGCCGCGCACTTCGCGGCCCAGCTGGCATTGCGCTTTCGCCAGGAGTTCCGCCAGGACATTTTCATCGACCTGGTCTGCTACCGCCGCCACGGCCACAACGAGCAGGACGAGCCCAAGGTAACCCAGCCGTACATGTATGGCAAGGTGAGCGAGCTCCCGAATCCGGCGACCCACTACGCGCGGCGGCTGCACGAGCAGGGCGTCATCGACGCCGAGGCCGAGGACAAGGCGCGGGAGGAGTACATCGCCAAGATGGAGAGCTTCGAGACCGCCAACCAGCTCGCGACCGAGGCGAGCACCAGCGAATTCGTCGACTGGTCCAAGTTCAAGCAGGAGCCCGGCGGCTGGTCGCAGCCGTGCGCGACCGCCTTGGACGCCAAGCGCTTCAAGCGCCTGAGTGAGACGCTGAGCACGATCCCCGAGGGCTTCAAGCTGCATTCGCGGGTCGCGAAGATCGTCCAGGCGCGCGCGGCCATGGCCGCGGGCGAGGCCGAGCTGGACTGGGGCATGGCCGAGAACCTGGCCTACGCCGGCCTGCTCGACGAGGGCTTCGGCGTGCGCCTGTCCGGCCAGGACGTGGGCCGCGGTACTTTCTTCCACCGCCATGCGGTCTGGCACGACCAGCAGCGTTCCCGCCGCGACGGCCAGGCCCACATTCCGCTGGCGCACGTCAAGGCCGGGCAGCCGGAGGTGCGCGTCGTCGATTCGCTGCTGTCGGAGTCCGCGGTGCTGGGCTTCGAGTACGGCGTGTCCCTGACCAGTCCGGACATGCTGGTGGTCTGGGAAGCGCAGTTCGGTGACTTCGCGAACAACGCGCAGGTGGTAATCGACCAGTTCATCACGTCCGGCGAGTTCAAGTGGGGTCGCCTGAGCGGCCTGGTGATGCTGTTGCCGCATGGCTATGAGGGCCAGGGTCCGGAGCATTCCTCAGCCCGGCTCGAGCGTTACATGCAGCTGTGCGCGGAGTACAACATCTGCGTCTGCGTACCGACGACCGCGGCGCAGATCTTCCATCTGCTGCGCCGGCAGATGCTGGGGAGCGTGCGGCGCCCGCTGGTGGTGCTGACGCCCAAGAGCCTGTTGCGCAACAAGGAGGTCGCGAGCCCGCAAGCGGACTTCATCGACGGATCGTTCCAGCCGGCGCTTCCCGAGAGCGACGCGGACATCAAGCCGGCCAAGGTCAAGCGGCTGGTCGTGTGCAGTGGCAAGATCTACTATGAGCTGCGCGCCGCGCGCGCCGCGGCCAAGCGCAAGGACATCGCGATCGTGCGCCTCGAGCAGCTGTATCCCTTCCCGCATGACGCCTTCAAGGAAATTGTCGGGACCTACAAGTCCTGCCAGGAAGTGCTGTGGTGCCAGGAAGAGCCGGGCAACCAAGGCGCGTGGCACCGCATCCAGCACTATCTGCGGCGGCACCTGCGGGATGATCAGGAGCTCAAGTACGCGCTGCGGCGCTCGTCGGCCTCGACCGCGACCGGCCATGGGGCCGAGCACAAGGCCCAGCAGCAGGAAGTCATCAACGCGGCCTTGACCTTAAAATAACCGCGAGAGGGAGAACAGCAGCAGCCATGACCGACATCAAAGTACCGGAACTAGCCGAATCGATTTCCGAAGCCTGCATCGACACTTGGGAGGTCAAGGTCGGGGACCAGGTCAAGGCGGGCCAGGGCCTGGTCGGGATTGAGACCGACAAGGTGTTGATCGAGATCCCGGCGCCGACTGACGGGGTAATCGCCTCGATCATCAAGAAGGATGGCGACGACGTCGAAAGCGAAGAGGTCATCGGGACCATCGAAGCCGGCGGATCCGCCGCGGCGGCGGCCCCTGCGGCCGCGGCCGAGCCCGCAGCCGCGCCTGCTCCAGCTGCTCCGGCCGCAGCCGCGTCCGAGCCCCCGGTCTCGCCGGCTGCCCGGCGTCTGGCTGCGGACAGCAACGTCGATCTGGGCAAGGTAGCCGGCAGCGGCAAGGACGGCCGCATCACCAAGGCGGACGTCGAGCAGGCGGCGGGCAAGGCGCCCGCTCCTTCTGCAGCGCCCGCAGCTCCTGCTCCCGTCGCGGCTCCGGCCGCCTTGGGCGCGCGCCGCGAGAAGATGAGCAAGCTGCGCGCGCGGGTGGCGGCGCGGCTGCTGCAGTCCCAGCAGGAAGCGGCGATCCTGACGACTTTCAACGAAGTCGACATGTCCGCGGTCATCGGCCTGCGGCAAAAGCACCGCGATCAGTTCGAGAAGGTCCACGGCGTCAAGCTGGGCTTCATGTCCTTCTTCGTCAAGGCCGCGACCGCGGCCCTGCAGCAGTATCCGATCATCAACGCCGGCATCGACGGGGACGACATCGTCCACTACGGCAGCTGCGACATCGGCATCGCGGTCGGCAGTCCGCGCGGGCTGGTGGTCCCGGTCCTGCGCAGCGCGGAGTCCATGGGCATGGCCGCGATCGAGTCCTCGATCGCCGACTTCGGCCAGCGCGCCCGCAGCGGCAGCCTGGGCGTGGACGAGCTCACTGGCGGAACCTTCACCATCACCAACGGCGGGGTGTTCGGCTCGATGTTGTCGACGCCGATCATCAACCCGCCGCAGAGCGCGATCCTCGGGGTGCATGCGACCAAGGAGCGTCCGGTCGCGATCGACGGCCAGGTGGTGATCCGTCCGATGAACTATCTGGCGCTGTCCTACGACCATCGCCTGATCGACGGGCGCGAGGCGGTGCTGTTTTTGGTTGCGATCAAGAACGCGCTGGAAGAGCCGGCGCGCATGCTGCTCGACGTCTAAGGAGGGCGTCGGCGGAGCGCCGGCCAAGCGACAGGAGCGGCGGCGATGCGCATCAAGCCCGGCAATTCCCCCTTTGAGATCCTGGGGGTAGCGACCGACTGCACCGACGAGGACGTGCGCAAGGCGTACCGGCGCCTGGCGATGAAGTACCATCCGGACCGCAACCGCTCGCCCTTCGCCGAGGACGAGTTCAAGCGCATCCAGTCCTCGTACCAGATGCTCAAGACCGAGTCCAGCCGCCTGCAGGTGCGGGACATCGTCAACATCTACACGCCGCATGCCTATTCGGGCGGCGAGCCCGCTCCCGACGCCAACGCTGAGGAAGCGGCCAACTTCCGCCGGGCGGCCGCGGCCTACCGGCAGCAAGAGCGCCGCCGGGCGTTCTGGATGGAGGTACGGCTGTCGATCCAGCTTGCGATGCGCATCGAGCGCATGCCGCTGAAGATGTTTGTTTTCGTACCCTTGCTGCTGGTCGCCTACAACTGGCTGCATCCGGTCGGCATCCATCCGGTGACGGTGTTCCGTTCCTTGTGGCAGGGCGCCATCGCCGCGCTGGCCACTGACATGCTGCTGGAGATGGCGCGGGAGTCCAACCGTTATTTCCTGCGCGCCCGCATCAACAACCTGGTGCTGATCGCGATGCTGACGGCCGTGGCGATCGCATCCTTCACATCCTACAACCACAACCTGTATGGGGCGGACCCCGAGTATTTGTACGCCATAGCGATGATGCTGACAGCGGTGGCGTTCTATGCCTGGATTGTGTTCTGCTTTTTATTCCAGAAGCACGATCCCTTCTGGGAGAGCCTGTTGATCTGGCTGGGCGTGGGCAGCGTCGTCTATACTTTCCAGTTCGTACTCTGAAGATGATAGCCAAGCGAGCGAAGCGGGGCAAGGAGCCGGCGCTGACGGCCCAGCGGCTCAGGGAGCTGCTCGCCGCGCGCGGGCTGCGCGCGACCCGCCAGCGCATTGCGGTCGCCCGCGCGCTGTCCGCAGCCGGCCGGCCGGTGGGCGTCAAGGAGCTCGAGCGCATGCTAGGGCGCGACGGCTCGGACATCGGCGTCGCGACCATCTACCGCACCTTGTCGGTCTTGGCGGAAGCAGGCGTGGTGCGCCGGCAGCCCAGCGCCCGGGGTAGGGACTCTGCGCATTACGTCGCGGCCTCGCCGGCAGCGGCGAGCAGCGGCCAGGTGGTGTGCTCGCGCTGCGGCAAGATCGAGAGCATCGAGTCCTTGCCCGAATTCGCGCAGATCCGCGGGGCGGTCTCGCGGCAATCGCAGTTTGCGACCACGGAGCAGTCTTTGTACATCATCGCCGACTGTCGCAACGAGCAATGCGACTAGCGCTGCTGCTAGCGGCGCTGTGCATGGCGGTACCGGTCCGCGCGCAGTTGACGGACGAACTGGCGGCCTTGCTGGACGCGGCCGAGACCGGCTCCTGGGATTTCGTCCAGCAGGTGACCAGTCCGCGGGGAGAGGTCGCGTCCTCCAATGGCTCCCTGGCCTATCAGCGTCCGGACCGGTTCCGGCTGGATTACGCTGAGCCGAGTGAATTGACGGTGGTAGCCGATGGCGTGGTGGTGTGGGTGTACGACGCCGAGCTCGCCCAAGCGGTGCGCACGCCGCTGGCCGAGCTGCAAGAGGCGCGCGGGCTGCTCGAGGTGCTGGCCGGCCGCGACGTCGCGAGCCGATTTACCCTAGCCGCCCAGGAGAGCGGTGGCCTGCGCTGGCTGCTGCTGCAGCCCGCTGAGCCGGCGGGCGCGGGCTTTGAACTGGCGGAGCTGGGCTTTGATGATGAGGGCCGCATCGTCCGCACGCGCATCAATGACCTGCTCGGCAATCAGGTTGAAGCGCACTTCACGGCGAACGCAACCAGCATCGATCCAGAGCTGTTCGCCTTCGCGCCGCCAGATGGCGTCGAAATCATCACCGACTAGCGGTCCGGCGGTCCCCTGGGCCGAAGAGCTGCGTCCGCAGCGGCTAGAGGACGTCGCGGGCCAGCGTCATCTGCTGGGTGAGGACAGCCCGCTGCTGGAAGAAGGCCTGCACTCGATGCTGCTGTGGGGCCCGCCGGGCTGCGGCAAGACCACCCTGGCGCGGCTGCTAGCCGAGCGCAGCGGCGCGCGGCTGGTGGCGATCTCACCGGTAGCGGCGGGCATCAAAGAGGTCAAGGCGCATTTGAGCGATGCCGAGCGCCTGCTCAATCTAGGGCAGGGCACGGTGATCTTCGTCGACGAGGCCCATCGCTTCAACAAAGCACAGCAGGATTATTTCCTGCCGGCGGTCGAGCAGGGCACGATCACCTTCATCGGCGCGACGACCGAGAACCCGTCGTTCGAGATCAACTCGGCCTTGCTGTCGCGGGTGACGGTTTATCAACTGCGGCCGCTGGCGGCTGCGGACCTCGGGCAGATCTGCGACCGGGTGAGCAAGGCCAAGGGCCTGAAGATCGCGCCCAAGCTGCAAGAGCTGCTGCTGGCCTACGCCGACGGAGATGCGCGGCAGCTGCTCAACATCATCGAGCTGCTCGCGAAGAAGGGCAAGCAGCTGGGCGAGGATCGTGTCAAGGACTTGCGGCGCGCGGTCCTGCGCAAGCACGACAAGGGTGGCGATTCCTACTACGACCAGATCTCAGCCTTCATCAAGTCGATGCGCGGCTCGAGCGTGGACGGCAGCCTGTACTGGATGTGCCGCTTGCTCGACGGCGGTACCGAGCCCTTGTACGTCTCGCGGCGCATGATCCGCTTCGCGACCGAGGACATCGGCCTGGCCGACGTCAACGCTTTGCAGGTGGCGCTCAATGCGGACCAGCAGTACCGCATCCTCGGCTCGCCCGAGGGCGAGCTAGGCCTGGCGGTGGCCGCGGTATACCTGGCGGTGGCGCCCAAGAGCAACGCGGTCTACAACGCTTTCGGCCAGGTGAGCAAGCAAGTGGCGGCGGGAGGCACCGAGCCGGTGCCGCTGCCTCTGCGCAACGCGCCCACCGAGCTGATGAAGGACCTGGGGCATGGCGACGGCTATCGCTACGCTCATGACGAGCCTCATCACTATGCGGCGGGAGTGTCCTATCTGCCGGAGGGCATGCGCCCGCTCAACGCCTATAAGCCAACCGCGCTGGGCTTTGAGGAGAGGGTGGGCAAGCGCCTGGACTTCCTGCGCGGCCTGGATGCCTCGGCCAAAGGCAAGGCGGACTAGATTATCAACCGTGGGCTTCAAAGCAAGATAAGCAAACGCTTTCTTTGACACGAAGGACTTTCTCTACCTCAAGCGTTGCTCGATTTGAGCATTCAGCCACAAGCGCAGGCGGGACCTCGCGGCACCGGATTTAGTTTGGAAAATGCTTCAGCAAAGCCAGATAAGCGTAAAATAACCACCATGAATGCAGCGACCGCAGGTCAGCGCTCGACTCCCTTTGCTCCCGGCTTCGGGACCATGCCGGATTATGTCGCTGGCCGCAAGGAGGAGTTCCAGCGGCTAGGAGCAAACCTGCATGACATAGTTGAGAACCGACAGGCCGATGGGAGGTTGCCGTACACTGCCCCGACGCCAATTGTGCTGATTGGCCCGCGAGGAGTGGGCAAGACATTGCTGCTTCGCTGGGTAGAAGAGCAAGCCAGGGACAAGGGCGTGCATATAGCGCGATTCTCGCAAATGGGGGATTCTCCTGACGGTGACATGATGGAACGCTTGTCCCTGATCATAGCAGGCAAGAAGAGGGTAAGTTTCATGCGCTGGCTGAAGAAATTGAGTGTTTCAGTAGAGCAGGTGGAACTGAGCGTGGAAGGCCATCGGCTGGAGATGGACCAATTAATACATTTGTTCGAAGCCAAGCTGAAGAAACAACCGATGGTTCTCTTGATGGATGAGGTGCAGCATTACCATGCAGAGTTTTTAGGCATGGTGTTGCAGGCAGCGCAAGAGCTAATCGGCGCGAAATATCCTCTGATGGTACTTCTAGCGGGAACGCCGGATATGAGTAGCCTCTTAATGAATATCAAGGCTTCATTCATGATCAGAAGCGAGGAAATGTCCATTAATTTGCTGGAGGATGAGGATGTAATGGAAGGGCTTAAACAGCCGTTTGTCATGCGCGGAGTCGAGGTGGAAGAAAGCGCTCTTCACAAGATGCGATCCTTGACTGACGGGTATCCGTATTTCATCCAGACTGTGGGGGATGCTGTTTGGAATGCCCTGCAGAAAGAAAATGAAGAAGAGAAGCGAAAAAAGGTTGATTTGCTGATAGTAGAGAAGGCTCGCAGAGGCATGGAGAAAAATCGCAAAAAGTTCTACAGCAAGCTTCATAGCGAGATGGAGGCTAGAAAGCTTCATGTACACGCCCTACAGATTGGAGACATCATCAAGCGCCATGACAACAAACCTGTCTCAAGGGAAGTGCTCGAAAATGAATTGGAGAAGAGAAACAAAGAATTATTGCAAGAGCGTTCAGCCAAGGAAGTTGTCAGCACCATGCTGTATCTAGGTTTTTTATGGCCGGATGACGAAGGGTTTCTTAGTCCCGGCATCCCTTCATTCCTCAGTTTTCTAGAAAAGATGGAAGAAATCAAAGCGCAGCAACAAGCTTCTATCGACAAGACATGGGAGAAACAACAGCAGGTTCTAGCAGGAGCAGAGGAAGAACCTGATTTATTGGATGTCACTCGCTACATAAATGCGGAGAACACGTCCAGCGATAAGAGTCTTATGATTAAAGTTCCCCTTGAATTGGGAGAAGAATGGAATATAGTAGCAGAGAGAGGCAAAATCCACACTGTGGTGTTTCCAAATAGCGAGAAAGGGACATATCGTGTCAACCGCATCGAAGATCATCGAGATAATCCTTATCGCGACATGAGCTCTTTCACGGGCATAATTTTGCACCTGGGCGCGAAAACCGGCGAAGGCTTTGACGATACGGGGATGCATGATCGTCCAGATGTGGAGAGCTGGCAGAACAAGTCATCGACAAGAAGATGACGCACGATATGCTGAATCTCCAAGCCAGTAATGGCTTGGAATTCCAACCCTAGCTAGGCGGTGGGCCACAATGGGTAACGAACGCATCCTAGCCGCCAGCTTGCTAGCCGCTGACGTCGGTCGGCTGGCGGATGAAATCAACGCTAGCGCCGCCGCCGGCATCGCGTGGTTCCACGTCGACATCATGGATGGCAACTACGTGCCGCCGGTCAGTTTCGGCGCGAGCCTGGTCCATCTGGTCAAGCAGCAGGCGCCCTCAGCGACCTGCGACGTGCACCTGATGGTGGAAAAACCCGAGCGGCACCTGGATGCGGTCCTCGAAGCAGGCGCCGACATGGTCAGTTTCCATCCGGAGACCACCCGCCGCGCGCATCAGTGCGTCAGCCGCATCCATGAAGCCGGCGCCCAGGCGGCCTATGCCCTGTCACCAGCGATCGGCTTGTCGGTGGCTGAGCCACTGCTCGGGGATTTGGACATGATCAATATCTTGATGGTCGAGCCCGGCTTCGGCGGCCAGCAGCTGATTGAGAGCGTAATCCCGAAAGTCGTGGCCGCCAGCCAGATGATCGCGCAGCACAAGCTGGATGTGCGCCTGCAGGTTGATGGCGGGGTCGCGCCCGCCACCGCAGCGCGCCTGGCCCAGGCGGGCGCAGATACTTTTGTCGCAGGCTCAGCATGGTTCGGGTCTGACGATTACGCTGAGACCAGGGAAAAGCTGCTGGAAGCGATCAATGGCTAAGGGCTTGATCTTCGATCTCGACGGTACGCTCTTCGACACATATCACGAGATCTACGCGGCCGCTGAGGTCGCGGCCCGGGTCCAGGGGATCGAACTGGCGGCGGATGAGGAGACCGCGCGCAGTTTCATGGGCGGCGGCCTGTCGAGGTTCGCCAAGCGGGTGCTCACTGGAGAGATGTGGGCGGAGCCCGATCCTGACGTCCACCAGCGCCTGGTGACCCAGGCGCAGCAGGAATACGCCTCCCTGCTGCTGAGCCGCGACAGCCTGTACCCAGGGGTAGCCGCTACCCTGGCCCAGCTGCGGGAGGAGGGCTGGAAACTGGCAATTGCGACCAACAAGCTGGCGGTCTACACCGAGCCGCTGCTGCAGCGCTTCTTGAGCGGGATTGAGTTCGATTGCGTGCTGTGCAAGGACATGTTCCCCAAGGGCAAGCCGGACCCGGCGATGGTGCATGCGGCGCTCGAGCAGCTGGGGCTGCAGCCGGCGCAGGCCTTGTTTGTGGGCGATTCGCCCGTTGATGTGGCCGCTGCCCGGGCGGCGGGGGTCCCGATGGCGCTGGTCAGCTACGGCTATCACCAGGGTGCGGACCCGCGGGAGGCCGGCGCTGACTACTTGCTCGATGCCTTCGCGGACCTGCTGCCGTTGTGCGCCCGGCTGATTTGATTTAAAATACCCCCGCAGGATGAGCGACAAGGAACTGGCAATCGAGGCGCAAGGCGTGCACAAGCGCTATTTGCAGAACCACGTGCTGCGCGGTTTCAACCTTGAAGTCCCCGCTGGCCTGGCCTTCGGCTGCGCAGGCGTCAACGGCGCGGGCAAGAGCACCTTCCTGAAGTGCCTGCTGGATTTCTGCCACTACAGCAAGGGCGAGATCAAGATCTTCGGGCGCTCCTCGCGCGACCGCTCCTCGCGCGCCCGCATCTGCTTCCTGCCCGAGCGCTTCGTGCCGCCGTACTACCTCAACGGGCGTGAGTTCATCAAGTTCATCTTGGGCCTGAACCACGCTACCTACAACGAGGACAAGACGATTGCCATGCTCGAGGCCATCGATCTGGACAAGGAAGCGCTCCGCAAGCCGGTGCGCTCGTTCTCCAAGGGCATGACCCAAAAGCTGGGCCTGGCGAGCATCTTCCTGCTCGAGCGCGACATGTACATCCTCGACGAGCCGATGAGCGGCCTCGATCCGAAGGCCCGGGCGCTGCTCAAGCGGCTGTTTCAGCAGATCAACAGCAAGGGCGCTACTTTGTTCTTCACCTCGCACTCGCTGTCGGACATCGACGAGGTCTGCGAGCGCATGGCGCTGCTGCATGACGGCAAGGTCGCCTTTGTGGGCACCCCCGCCGAGCTGATGCAGCAGCAGGAGGCCGCCAGCCTCGAAGAATCCTTCATGCGCTTGATCTCCAAGCCCGCTGCCCAGTCGCAGTCGGCTTCATGATCTCGCCCGCGCTGCTGCGGGACGAGCCTGAGCTAGTCAAGCAGAACCTGGCCCGTCGGGGCTGCGACCTCGACAGCGAGCGCTTTGCCGCGCTCGACAAGCAGCTGCGCGAGGCGCGGATGCAAGAAGAGCAGCTGCGCCAGGAACGCAACGCCGCTTCCGACGCCATCGGCAAGTTGTTCAAGGAGGGCAAGCGGGAAGAGGCCGAAAAGCAGAAAGCGGCCGCCGCCGCGCTCGGGGACAAGATCAGCGCGGCCCATGCCGAGGTCGAGCAGGCGCAGCAGGCCTTCAATGACTTCATGCTCGCGCTGCCCAACCTGCTGCACGACGAGGTCCCGGCCGGCACTAGCGCGGATGACAACCTTCTCATCCGCGAGGTGGGCACGCCGCCGCAATTTGACTTCGAGGTCCGCGACCACGTCGCCCTGGGTGAGTTGCACGGCATGCTGGACTTCGCCACGGCCGCGCAGATGGCGCAGGCGCGGTTTGCGGTCATGCGCGGTGCCGGCGCGCATCTGCATCGGGCCCTGGCGCAGTTCATGCTGGACATGCACGTGCGCGAGCACGGCTATCAAGAGACCTGGGTGCCGTATCTCGTCAACACCGCCGCGCTCATCAACACTGGGCAGCTGCCGAAATTCGGCACTGATGACGAGTTCTTCAGCATGCGCAAGGACGACCTGCATCTGATCCCGACCTCTGAGGTCAGCCTGGCGAACCTGGCGGCCGACCGGCTATTCACCGCCAAGGAGCTGCCGCTGCGGGTGGCATCCCATTCACCGTGCTTTCGGCGCGAAGCGGGCTCGTACGGCCAGGACACCCGCGGCATGCTGCGCCAGCATCAGTTCGACAAGGTCGAGCTGGTCCAGGTGGTCGCGCCCGATAAATCAGAAGAAGCGCATCAAGAGCTGCTCGGCCATGCCGAAGCGGTCATGCAGAAGCTGGAACTGCCGTACCGGGTGGTCGAGCTGTGCGCGGGCGACACCGGCGCTGCGGCCAATCGCACGTTCGACATCGAAGTCTGGCTGCCCGGCCAGCAGTGCTATCGCGAGATCTCCTCGGTGAGCAACGACACCGACTACCAAGCGCGGCGCATGCGAGCGCGGTGCAAGGGTGCGGACGGCAATACCCTGGTACACATCCTCAACGGCTCTGGCGTAGCAGTGGGCCGCGCCTGGATCGCGGTGCTCGAGAACGGCCAGCAGGCCGACGGCAGCATCAGCCTGCCCAAGGCCCTGCAGCCGTACTTCGACGGCTGCGCTGCGATTCCCGCTCCTTAAAGACCGTGGTCGTCTGTCGCTTTGCTCCCAGCCCGACCGGACGGCTGCATATAGGCGGCGCGCGCACGGCGCTGTTCAACTGGGCCTGGGCCCGGCACAACCAGGGCAAGTTCCTGCTGCGCATCGAGGACACTGACCGGCAGCGTTCGCTTCCCGAGCACGAAAAGGCCATCATCGAGGCCATGGACTGGCTGGGGCTCGATCTCGATGGAGAAATCATCCGGCAGTCCGAGAGGGACAAGATATATCAAGCAGCTATTGAGCGCTTGATGGAAGAGGGCAAGGTCTATCGCTGCTATACGACGCCTGAGGAGCTGGACAAGCTGCGCCAGGAGCAGATGCAACGAGGGGAGAAGCCCAAATATGATCGTCGCTGGCGGGACAAGACGGAGAAGGACTGGCCTCAGGGCGAGTCGTACTGCCTGCGCTTTGCCACGCCCGTGGACGGGGCCTGCGCCATCGAAGACGCCATTCGCGGTACAGTGTCAGTGGCGAACAAGGAATTTGACGATCCGGTCATCTGGCGCGCGGACGGCAGCCCCACTTACAACTTGGCTGCCGTAGTCGATGATGGTGAAATGGGCATCACGGATGTCATTCGCGGCGATGACCATCTGACCAACACTATGCGTCAAGTACATATCCATGAAGCTCTTGGACAGAAAGTACCTCGCTTCGCGCACCTGCCGCTGATTCTCGGCCGTCGTCTGGATGAGAAGGGCGAGCCGGTCAAGCTGGATAACGGCGAATGGGCGTATGAGCGCCTGTCCAAGCGCAATATGGCGGTGGACGTCAATGATTATCGCGATGATGGCTTTATGCGCGAGGCCATGGTCAATTACCTGGCGCAGCTGGGCTGGACGCAGCCCGGCCAGGAGATTTACAACGCTGAGGAGCTGATCGCCGCTTTTGACATAGGCAAGGTCCATAAAAGCGCAGCCCGTTTTGACTTGGAGCGCTTGCTCTGGATCAATCAACAGCACTTGCGCGCCATGCCAGTAGAGCAGGTCGCGGATCAGGTTTCCGAGCTCAAAGCTTCGCCTGAGGCCATAGCCATTGGCCTGGAGAAGGCCAGGACATTGAAAGAGCTTCGCAGTGAATTATTCTGGCTGCAGCCGCCAGCTGCGATCGAACCCACGCTGCAGGGGCACCTCGGCGAGGCGAATCGCGCAGCTTTCCTGGATCTGGCTGAGAAGCTGAAAGAATTGCCAGACTTCAAGCCGGATGCCATCAAGCAAGTCATCAAAGCTTGTTGCTCAGAGCACGGCTTGAAATTCCCTAAATTGGGAATGCCGCTGCGAGTGTCTTTGACTGGGCGCGACAAATCACCGGATGTGGCTGTAGTAGCTTCGATCCTGGGACAGGAAGCCTGCCGCAAGCGGCTGGACAACGTCCTGAATGGATTAACCTGAGCGCTTCTTAGCGGCCATCCAGTCCTCGGCCAGCAGCCTCGCTGCGTGGCTGTCCACATCGCCGCCCGCCTGCTTGGCGTCGCTGCGCGCCGCCTGGGTCGAATAGGCCTCGTCGATGAACTCAACCTTCAGGCCCAGGCTGTCCCGCAACTCGGCGGCCAGCTGCTTGCTGTAGGCATGGGCCTGCTTGGCGCTTGCCTCGGCGGGCAGGCCGACCACCGCCCATTGCGGCTGCCAGACGCGGGTGAGCTGGGCAAGCTGCGCTACCTGCTCGCTTCGCTTGCCGCGCACCGTCTCGAGTACGGTGGCGGTCTCAGTGATGGTGTTGCCGAGCGCCACGCCCGTCTTGCGCTTGCCCGGATCAAGCGCCAGGAACAAGCCGCTCACGCCTGCTGCAGCGCGGGAATCCAGCGATTGAGATTGAGGTCGATGGTCTGCGCCGCCAGTTCGCGGCGCTTCTCTATGTCGGCAGAGAAGATGATGTCCGGATTGCCATCGAGCACCAGCCACTGGTCGTATTTGACCTCCTGGTACAGCTGGTCCGGTTCCCAGGCCGCCTGGCCCAGTAGTACCAGGGATTCGAAGCCGGGATCGGCATGCAGCAGGATTTCCTTCATCAAGCTCTCGGACAGGGTCAGGTCCTGGGTAACTTTGATGGCCTTGCTCTTGTCGCCGCCGCCGTCATGAGCGATGTACTGGCGCTTGGGCGTCTCCAGCTGGGTGAGCTCCGGCTTGGCCAGCACGCCGCGGTACATGATGAAGATCCGCATGGAGTTGACGGTCCCGCCGATAGCCAAGGGCTGGCCCTTGCGTGACGGGTCGATGTCCTGCTGATCGATGCCGACGCTATGGGTCAGGTTGCTCATCGTGGTCTTCGACTGCTTGTTGATGATGAAGCCCATCGTACTCTCGCGCGTGTGCGAGGTGACATACACCAGCGATTCGGAGAAGACGCTGTCGCTGTCGACGTTGGGCGTCGCTAGCAGGAGTTTGTGACTGAAATCCATGGTTTTTCCTTGGGGAATTATTCCTTCAACTTAACGGGCTTAGCCTGGCACGTGCCTGGCCTGTTTCTAATCGTATTCTGCCTTGAAATAACTAAAGAACGAAGGGATCGCTGCGTGCACCCTGCGGCCCTCGAATTCCCAAAACAGGCCGGCATCTAGCAACTGGTCGTAGGCACTTAAATCGCCTTTGCCATCCAAGCCGGTGACTTCCTCCAGGCAAGCTTCTATTTGCTCTGGTTTCAGGGCCTGAGGCGCGGCTTCGATGGCGTCTATCGCCGTGTGCGCATGTTTCAGCAATTTGGCCTTGCTGATCTTTCGGAAAATCGATGCGTAAAAATCATTGCGTTGTTTGTACACGGCTTGTTCTACGCTCCGCACCAAGGCCACATCCACCTTCGCGGCGCCCTTCTTGGCCTTCCAGACTTCCTGGCCCACGATTTGAATGAAATAGGGATAGTCATCGGTCCAGCTCACCATCAGCTCAAGCGCCTCGTTCGCCACCATCACGCCGCGGTCCAGGAATGGCCTGCCCAGGGCCTCGCGCGTCGCAGCGGGCTTCAGGGCATTGATGTCGATGTTCCGAGCGCGGTTGATGAAGGTCGCGTCCACATCATCCAAATGCACGTTCAGCGCCGGGGTCCCCGCCAGCACCAATGCCAGCGGCCATTCCCGGCTCATCAAAACCTGGCTCTGCTGCAGAATAGTTTTCAGAATCTTCGGATCGTAATGCATGACCTCGTCCATCAGCAGCAGCAGCGGACGGAGCCGCAGGCGCTCCTGCAGGACCCCCTCGAAGTCCTCCAGCGGCGGCTGGCCCGGCTCCCAGTTCCGCGCCAAATGGAAATACTTGGACACCTGGGCTTCGGCCTGCTTCCAGTCAAAGCCTGGAATGTCCGCCAGCTTGCTCAGGAATATGGAGAGCTCCTCCTTGTCATCGCCGTCCGGCGGGTCGGCCAGGCGCACGACGTCCGCATCCTTGGGGTCGACCACGCTCTTAAGCCAAGCCAGCAGCGCCGTCTTGCCCACCCCGCGCGGCCCGATGATCTTCAAGGGCTGCGGCGCCCGGGCGCGCAAAGGCTCATACCTGCTTTCCCGCTCGCCGCAAATCGCGGTCAATGCCTCCTTCAGCAAAGACTGTTCCTCCTCGCGTCCAGCCAGATGATCGGGCACCGAGCCCGTGCCTGGATAGAATGGATTGCCCGGGGACTGTTCTTCAGTCATGGCCATATTTTAATCCCGTTGCGCATTGATTGCCAAGTAAAGGAGCAATTTCCTTTATTTCAGGGAGCTATTCCTTTAACTTCACGGGTTCGGCTTGGCACACACTCCGTGCGTCCTTAATCATATTCCGCCTTGAAATAGCTGAAGAACGACGGAATCGCTGCGCTCACCCTGCGGTCAACAATCCAAAACAAACCTATATCCAGCAGTTGGTCAAAGACATCATGTGCGCCTTCAGTGCTCAAGTCGGTACCTTCCGCCATGCAGGCACGTACTTGCTCCGGCTTCAGAGCCTTAGGCGCGGCCTCGATAGCCGCTACCGCCTTCATCGCATGTTCTAGCAGCTTTGCCTTGTCAATCATGCTGTAGATTGACTCGTAAAAATCATTGCGTTCTTCATGCACGGCTTGCTCTACGCTCCGTACCAAGGCCACATCCACCTCAGCGCAGCCGGCTTTCTTCTGGGCTTCCCAGACTGTACTGCCGACGATCTGGGTGAAATAAGGATAGTCGTCGGTCCAGCTCACCATCAGCTCCAGCGCCTCATCCGACACCGCCACGCCGCGAGCCGCGAACGGCTTGCTCAAGGCTTCACGCGTCGCATCAGGATCCAGGCCATTGATGCGGATGCTCTTGGCGCGGTTGATGAAGGTCGCGTCTACCCCCTGCAAGTGCACGTTCAGCGCCGGGGTCCCCGCCAGCACCAATGCCAGCGGCCATTCCCGGTCCATCAAAACCTGGCTCTGCTGCAGAATCGTTTTCAGAATCTTCGGATCGTAATGCATGGCCTCGTCCATCAGCAGCATCAGCGGACGGAGCCGCAGGCGCTCCTGCAGGACCCTCTCGAAGTCCTCCAGCGGCGGCTGGCCCGGCTGCCAGTTCCGCGCCAAATGGAAATACTTGGACACCTGGGCTTCGGCCTGCTTCCAGTCAAAGCCTGGAATGTCCGCCAGCTTGCGCAAGAATATGGAGAGTCCTTTCTCTGAATCGCCGTCCGGCGGATCGGCCAGGCGCACGACGTCAGCCTTCGTGGGCTCGATCTCGCGCTCCGCCCAAGTCAGCAGCGCTGTCTTGCCCGCTCCGCGCGGGCCGACGATTTTCAAAGGCCGGGGCGCCCCGTCGATCAAAGGGCCATACCTGCCATCCCGCTCGCCGCAGATCGCATCCAGCGCCCCCTTCAGCAAGGCCTGCTCCGGCTCCCGGCCAGCCAGATATTTGGGCGCAAAGCCTGTGCCTGGACGAAATGGATTCCCTGAGGGCTGTGCTGCTGTCATGGCTGTATTTTAAGCCCGTTGCGCATTGATTGCCAAGTATAGGAGCAATTTCCTTTATTTCAGGAACTATTCCTTCTACTTCATGAATTTGGCTTGGCGCGCTTGGCGTGCTGCCGCTCGCATGCTTTCTTGAAATAATTGAAGAATGACGGAATCGCCGCTTGCACTTCTAAATCTTTGATTTCCCAAAACAGGCCGGCGTCCAGCAGCTGGTTGTAGATCTTGAGAGCGCCTTCGTGATTCAAGCCGGTGCCTTCCGCCATGCAATCACGCACTTGCCCAGGCATCAGAGGCTCAGGCTCGGCCTCGATGGCGGCCACCGCCTTCATCGCATGCTTTAGCAAGCCGGCCTTGTCAATCATGTGGTAGATTGACCCGTAAAAAAGATTGCGTCGCTCATGCACGACTTGCTCCACGCTCCGCACCAAGTCAACATCCACCTCCGCGGCGCCCTTCTTGGCATCCCAGACTTTACTGCCCACGATTTGGATGAAATAGGGATAGTCGTCGGTCCAGCTCGCCATCAGCTCCAGCGCCTCGTCCGACACCTTGACGCCGCGATTCGCGAACGGCCTGCTCAAGGCCTCGCGCGTCGCAGCAGGCTTCAGGCGGTTGATGCCGATGTTCTCAGCGCGATTGATGAAGGTCGCGTCCACATCATCCAAATGCACTTCCAGCGCCGGCGTACCCGCCAGCACCAATGCCAGCGGCCATCTGGCGTTGGCCAGGCCCTGGCTCTGCTGCAGGATCTGGGTCAGCATCTCCGCGTCGTAGTGCATGACCTCGTCCAGCAGCAGCAGCAGCGGACGGAACTTCAAGCGGGCCGCCATGATCCTCTTGAAGTCCTTCAGCGGCGGCTCGCCTGTTTTCCATCTCATCGCCGCCTGGAGCAGCTTGTACGCCTGGGCTTGGGCCTTGTGCTTGCCAAAGTCCGGAATCTCGGCCACCTCGTTCAGCAAGCCGGAAAGCACATCCTGTGTGCTCCGTTTCGGCACATAATTCAGGCGCACGACGTCAACCTCCTTGGGATCGGCCACGCGCTCCACCCACGTCAGCAGCGCCGTCTTGCCCACCCCGCGCGAGCCGACGATCTTCAAAGGCGGGGGCACCTGGCCGCGCAAAGGGCCATAGTCGCTTTTCCGCGGCCCGGCGATCGCAGCTAGCGACTGCTTGAGCAAAGCCTGCTCCGGCTCTCGCCCAGCTAGATAATCGGGCTCTGTGCCCATGCCTGCGTAGAATGGGTTATCCGAGGGCTGTTCTTTTGCCATGGCTATATTTTAAGCCCGCTGCGCATTGATTGCCAAGTATAGGAACAATTTCCTCTATTTTAGCCGTTTGCCCTATCAGGCAAAGCCCTGCAGCAGCTCGCGGATCTCCGCGGTGGAACTGCTCGCCGCCAGCTTGGCCGCCAGCTTCTTGTGGCTGCGGATGTTGTGCCGCTCGAGGGACTCGCGCACCATGCTGATTTTCGAAGCGCTCATCGACAGCTCGCGCAGCCCCATCGTGCAGTACAGGCAGGCCATCAGCGGATCGGCCGCCAGCTCGCCGCACATCGTCACCTCGCGATGCGCTGCGAGGCCAGCGGTGATGGCTCGAGCCAGCAGTCCGACCACCCCCGGATGGCACGGATCGACCAGCCCGCCGACGCCCGCCATGTTGCGGTCGACCGCCAGCGTATATTGAATCAAATCATTGGTGCCGATGGCGAAGAAGTCCGCATGCTGGGCCAGGCCCTTGATGATGTAGGCTGAGCCGGGGATCTCGATCATCGTCCCGATTGGCGGGAGTTTCCCGGCCGGGAGCTCGAGCTCGCTCGCCGCTTCCCGCAGCAGGCTGTTCGCTTCCTCCAGCTCAGCGACGTGCGCGATCATCGGGAACATGATCTTGATGGGACCATGCTCCGCCGCCCGCAGCAGGGCCCGCAGCTGCTCCTTGAACATCGCTGGATGCTGCAGGCTGTAGCGGATCGCCCGCAGGCCCATGGCGGAGAACTCCTTGACGTGGCCGAAGTTCTTGTCGTGGCCGATGTCGATGGTCCGAAAGGTGACCGGCCGCCCGCGGCTGCCTTTGACGATGGTCGCATACAGCTCGTACTGCTCGGCCTCGGAAGGACTGTCGGTGCGGTTGATGAACAGGAACTCAGTGCGGTACAGCCCGATGCCCTCGGCCCCGGCGCGATAGGCCGGCGCCAATTCGTCCTCGAACTCAATGTTCGCCAGCAGCCGGATGCGCACGCCGTCGCGGGTGCGGGTCGTCGTGGGCACCTTGCGCCGCCCGCGGGCGGCTTGCTGCCGCAGCCGCAGCCGCGCGCGCGGCTCCAGCCGCTGCAGCGCCTCGCGGTCGGGCTTGAGGTGCAGTTCCGCCTCGTCCGAATCCACGATCAGCTTGGTGTCCTCGGCGATGCCCTGCAGCGCCTGGTAATCAACCCCGAACAGCGCCGGGATGCCCAGGCCGCGCGCGAGGATCGATGCGTGGCTGTTGTGCGAGCCGCTGCTGGTGATGAAGCCGGCGTAGCCCGCCCGGTAGCAGTCGATGACCTCGGTCGGGCCGATGTTGTCGCCGACGACGATGCGGCGCGTGCCCTCCCGTACCTTGGCGCGCCGCCGCGCCGCCTTCGCCAGGCGGCTGACCAGGCGCTTGAGCAGCTGGCGGTAATCGTTGGTGTGGGTGCGCAGCACATCGTTGCCGCTGGCATCGAACTGCTCCATCACCTCATCCATGCATATCTTCAGGGCCCATTCGGCGTTGACCAGGCTGGCTTTGATATGCTGCGCCGGCTGCTTGGCGATATGCTCCTCGGCCAGCATGCCCAGCAGCATGTGGCTGAACTCGGCGATGATGGGGTTGGGACTGGCCTCCAGGGCCTTGACGTGCTTGCGCTCGGCGGCCAGCGCCCGCGCCAGGCGCCGCTGCTCCTGCTGGACATCCGCGCGCTTGATCGAATAGTGCGGGATGTCGTCGCTGGCCTGGTACAGGATGTGGGCGGAGCCCACGGCCACGCCGCAGCGGGTACCCTCGCCGCTGAGCACCTTGTGGTCCTCGCCGAAGCCGTCGGTGAACAGCTTGGCGACCGCCGCCAGGGCTTCCTCAGCGTCCGGTCCGGCCGCGGTTACCTCCAGGGCACTGCCCTTGAAGGCCTCCAGCATCAGCAGGGAGGCGATCGATTCGACCGGAGCGCTGCGCTCGCCGTGCTTGATGGTGACCTCAGCGTCAAAGTCGACGACGGCATGCGCCAGCGCCGCGGCGGGACGCGCATGCAGCCCCCAGTCGTTGATGACTTCGACCGCGCAGTGAGCGCGGCGGGTCGTGGGCTTAGCCCGCTTCCGGAGCTTTTTCGCCATTGGCGGCATCGCGAGCGAAGATGCCTTCCGCGCCGGCCTGGCAGATCCGCTGGCACAGCTCGTCCAGCTCCAGCTTGCCGCGCAGGTTGATGCAGTCCAGCAGCATGGGCAGGTTGAGGCCGAAGACGCACTTCACCCTTTGCTTGTAGCAGTTGCTGCACAGGATGCGCGATGGCGTCGCGCCGTAGGTGTCGCACAGGGCGATGACTTCATTGGTCTGGGTCGCCAGCCGGGCCATGCTGCCATTGAGCTGCTTGTGGACCTCATTGCGCTCGTAGCTGGCCTTGATCGAAAGCGATTCGACGCCGGGCAGGTCGTGCTGGCAGATGATGCGGGCCGCTTCGAGGAAATGCTTGCCCAGAAAGCCGTGGCTGACCAGCAGGATGCCGATATTGGGAGATTCCTGCTTGGCCATTGTTTTCTTGCTCTACGACCTGTCTAACAGGTCACCGCGCCGAGGCTGGCTGAGTTCACCAGGCGCACATACTTGCCCAGCGTACCCTTGGTCGCAAGCTGCGGCGCCTGCCAGGCCGCCTGGCGCCGTTGCAGCTCCGCGGGCTCGACCTCGAGATCGATGCTCAGCTTGTCCGCATCAATGCAGATGGTGTCGCCTTCCGCGACCAGCGCGAGCGGCCCGCCGACCGCCGCTTCGGGCGCGAGGTGCCCGACGACGAAGCCGTAGGTCCCGCCGGAGAAGCGTCCGTCGGTGATCAGGGCGACGCTGTCGCCCAGGCCTTGGCCGATGATCGCGGAGGTCGGCGCGAGCATCTCGCGCATGCCCGGCCCGCCCTTGGGCCCTTCGTTGCGGATGACCACCACATCGCCAGCTTGGATCTTGCGCGCCAGGATGGCCTGCAGGGCGCTTTCCTCATCTTCGAACACCCTAGCGGGCCCGCGGATGCTGGTGGCCTTGATGCCCGAGATCTTGGCGACGGCGCCCTCAGGCGCCAGCGAGCCGCGCAGGATCGCCAAGTGCCCTTCGGCATACAGGGGGTCGGACAGCGGCCGGATGACGTCCTGGTCCGCCGGCGGGGCAGCGGGGACGTCCTTGAGGTTCTCGGCGATGGTCTTGCCGGTGATGGTCTTGCAGTCGCCGTGCAGCTTGCCCGCTTCGAGCAGCATCTTCATCACCTGCGGGATGCCGCCGGCGCGGTGCAGGTCGATGGTGACGTACTTGCCCGAGGGCTTGAGGTCGCAGATGACCGGGGAGGAGGGCCGCAGCCGGGCGAAGTCGTCGATGCTGAGATCGACCTCGGCCGCTTGGGCGATGGCGAGCAGGTGCAAGACAGCGTTGGTGGAGCCGCCCACCGCCAGGGAGGTCACGATGGCGTTCTCGAAGGCCTGCTTGGTCATGATGTCGCGGGGCTTGATACCCTGCTTGATCGCCGCGGCGAGCGTCGCGCCCGCCTTGGCGGCGCTGGCCTGTTTCTCATCGGCGATCGCGGCCATGGTGGAGGAATAGGGCAGGGCCAGGCCGAGGGCTTCGATGGCGCTGGACATGGTGTTGGCGGTGTACATGCCGCCGCAGGATCCCGGTCCGGGGATGGCGGCACGCTCGACTGCTTCGAAGCGGTCGCGCTCGATCTTGCCAGCGGCGTGCTGGCCGACGGCTTCGAAGATGCTGACGATGGTCAGGTCCTGGCCGTCCAGCTTGCCCGGCATGATGGTCCCGCCGTAGACGTAGATGGCGGGGATGTTGAGGCGGGCGATTGCCATCATGCCGCCCGGCATGTTCTTGTCGCAGCCGCCGACCACCAGGATGCCGTCCAGGCGCTGGGCGTTGGCGACGGTCTCGATCGAATCAGCGATCACCTCGCGCGAGACCAGCGAGTAGTTCATGCCCTTGGTCCCCATGGAGATGCCGTCGGAGACGGTGATGGTACCGAAGGTCTGGGGCATGACGCCGGCTTCCTTGAGGCTGGCGGCGGCGGCGGCGGCTAGGGGCGCGAGATTGGCGTTGCAGGGGGTCAAATCAGAGTGGCTGTGGGCCACTCCGCAGATGGGCTTGGCGAAATCATCATCCCCGAAGCCGACGGCCCGGAGCATCGAGCGGTTGGGCGCGCGCGCGTCGCCGTCGGTGATCTCGCCGCTGCGGGTCTTGCCGGGATGGGGCACTGAAAGGAAGGGCCAGGTATGAAAACCAGTCTGGAAATAGGGATTCTACCCCATCCAGGGGCCTGCGGCCGCCCTAGAAATCGAGGCCGTAGGTCATGCCACCGTACCAGAATTCGACGTCATTCATCTCGCCGCCGGCGAAGCTTTCGAAGCCGGATCTGAAGCCCAGATTGTCGCTAGGATGGTATGCCATGTCCCACTTCCAGTTGGTCTGCCTCTCGCCCTCGAACTGCACGCCCAAGTAGATGCCGGTGGAGAAATCATCGATGACTTCATAATCGACGCCGCCGCCAAACAAGTAAGCGGTACCGCTGCGGCTTCTCTGGTTGGCATAGTCTTGATAGATTGCTTCGAAAGCAGCTCTAAATGTTGTAACCAGCGACCTTTGGCGCGCATCGCTGATTTCACTGCTGGTCACTTCCGGATCATCGAAGACGTTGTTGATCTCGATATCCATGCTATGCCGCCGCGCTCCCAGCAAGCCATACATGCGCGCCGCGGGCATGAGTTCAAATTCGGCGCGAGCCGCGAGATCAAGGACGCTGAAATCGGCGTTACCATCAATCTTTGAGTTGTAATACTTGTTGATTTGCTCAGTGGTCGGAGATAGCGGACCGCCGCCGGATGCGGTGCTACTTACTGTAGCTATGACGCTCTGTGTGAAATCAAAGCCTGTGGCCTTGACATATGAGCCTTGAAGTATGAGCCAGTCGCCAACGCGGAAGGATCCGTGCAGCCGAGGCGCTATGCCGGTTTCCTCGCAGTCCATCCGTCGCGAGCTCCTGAAAGCGTTTATGTTGGTAACCGCCACGCTACCCGCGTTATTGAACTGTGGGGCCCGGAAGCTCTGGATATTGACATCCATCTGGGTACAGAATTGCGCATGGTTCGCAAGATAGACTTGTCCCACGTCGATGCCGATGGTGATCGGGGTACCATAATCGTGGCCGCTGGCTTCGGCGGCGGGCAGCGTCAATAGGGCGAGGATGCCAGCTGCGGCGTAGGCTTTGATGTTCATGGCGGCTATGTGCTACGGGGTAGGAGGTCTAGGTCTAGGATATATTTTATACGAGCGCTGCGGATATTTGGGATTAATTCCTCAAAAAAAGGGCTGCGAAAAGCAGCCCTTTTGGTTATGTTAGCGATCCTACTAGAAGCTGAGGCTGTAGGTTACGCCACCGTGCATGTAGTTGCTTACGCCAGACAGGTCGTAGCCGCCCCGGACGCTGAGTTCGTCCGTGATTTGGTACGAGGCACCGATGCCGTAGATGGCTTCGGTTTTGTTCTCCTTAACTACGCCAGGCCGCGCGTTTTGAAGAGCATTCCGAACATTGGTGATATTGGTTTTAGCTGCATCACTAGCATTAGCAGGCACAGCATTGGTCCAGGTCACCGTCCGGGTAGCATCGGCACTAGCTTGCTGGATACCAATCTTGCCTCCGACCATAACGCCGCGTGACACTTCATATTGGCCATTCAGTACCAGACCGAAATAGGTGTAGTCAACTTCGGTCTTGTCTTCAAACGCCACGAGAGTAGCATTGACTGATGCATTGGTGGTAATGCCAGGAGTATTATTCACTGCTGCGTCAAAACCGCTTGCCCAGCCGAAAAATCCTTCGACCGCGAACATGTCGTTGACTTTGTAGCCAACAACCATGCGCGGGGCCAAGGCGCCATCTTCGCATGAACCCTTGGTTGATACACCACTGCTGGCAGAGGAGGCGGGAAAGGTGAACGTTACATCAACGTCATTGTTTCCAATCCGTACATCTTCAACCTCAATAGTTTCTTCGATGTAAGATGCGACCAGCGCGTCGCAGTCGTCGGAGTGGTCGTTGAGCGAGACCTGGCCCATGTCGCCGCCGACATAGAACTCCATGGTGTGGCCGCTCGCAAGCGCCAGGGGCGAAGCCGTCAGGGCGACGACCGCAGCAATGATGGTTTTGATGTTCATGGCTTTCCTCCTGCCAATATCCGAGTAATTCTAGCCGCAAATCACCTGCAGACTGCTATTATCCACGCCGCCGAGGGCAATTCTGTTGTTTTAACAGACGCAAAATGAGCCATTTGCGGCCCGATCGCGCCTTCCAGGAAGCTGGCAGAGAGTGCTAGTTTGCCTGGTTTTCGGACCCCGGGGGCGGCAAATGCCGGTTTTCTGGCCGCAAAGGCTGGTCAAATATACTTAAATAGTTGTTTTTATGCCGTTTTGGGCTTTTGCCGGCCCTTAGAGCCGGAATAATGCTGAAAAAGCAACAGCTACAGCTGCTTGGTTCGCCTGCCGGCGCTAGAAAATGATGCTGTAGGACACGCCGCCATACAGATAGTTGTTGAGATCGGACGAGTCATAGCCCAAACTGGCGCTGAGATCGTCGGTCAGCCAGTACGAGACGCCGACGCCGTAGATGGTTTTCGTCTCGTTCTGCTTGCCTGTAAACGTCCTCAGGGGGATCTTGTCCCTGGCGTCATTCACTGCTTGCCTCTTGGTGTTGTCCGCAGGCGCCGCCTCGGCATAGGAATCCGTTTGGGTTGCATCTACGTTGGTGCGCTGGAGCCCCAACTTGCCCTTGAGCATGATGTCGCGTGTCACCTCTATGCTGCCACTCAGGACCAAGCCCATATTGAAATGATCGACCTCTTGCTTGTTCACAAAGGCGGCGTATCTTTCAGCCTCCTCCTTGGTAAGGCCGCCGCCGAAAAGCTGCGCGTAATTATCCGGCAGCATCGGCCGGGCGTTGACCGTGCTCTCAAACCCGCTGGCGAAGCTGAAAAACCCTTCTACTGCCATCTGTTCGAGGAACTGGTAGCCAATCACCAGCCGCGGCGCCAGGACCGAGTCTTTGCAATCGCCCTGGGTCGATTTGTTGTTCTGTTCCGGAAATCTTAGGATGACCGTGGTGTTGATTGAGACAGAGACGGGAATAATATTGTTGCTTGAGGCATCGCGCAGTTGACCCTGGCAGGCTTCCTTGAAATCGTCGTAGGTGGCCATGCCAAGGTCGCCGCCGACGTAGAGCTCATGGGTGTTGTGCCCGCGGGCTAGTGTTGCAGGCGCGGCGGTCAGCGCGACGATCGCAGCGATGAGTATCTTCCTATCCATGGCGAGCCTCCTATGGCGTGCCATTCATTTTACTCGGTCGCTGCGCGCAGCTGCTTGTCCGCTTAGTCCCCGGATTGCTCGGCATCGTCATCCGAGCCTCGGCTGGAGTAGGCCACTTCTTTCCCCACCTCGAACATCTCCCAGATGTCCTTGCGGTTCGCGTTCCAGTAGTCGCGGTCGTCGGCGTCGAGCAGCTGCGCGTTGGTCTCGATGATGTGGATGAGCCCAATCGCGCGCTGGGTACGCGTGACGCGCTCGGCGATCGCGCCGATTTGCTGCGTGAGCTCGGTGAGGCGGTTCGGATCGTTGAAGATCTTGCCGGGGACTACTCGAGGCTTGGCGAGCGGTCCGGGCTTCCTGGATGTCAGGCTGGCTTTCTTCTTCGGCTTGGTCTTGGTGGTGGAGGTCTTCTTTTTAGGCATGAATCAATCTCACAGGATATCGATAAAAGGAGCGTTATTATATAACAAAACGGACTCAGCCCTGTGACAGGCCGCTTTTCCCAGCATTGCCGGCCTTGCCGAGCAGGCGCATGGAACCCGCATTTCTTACAATCCTTGACGCCATGACCGTCGCATTCGATCCCGTCGCCCTCAGCCTGTCCGGGCTAGCGATCCGCTGGTACGGCCTGCTGTGGCTGCTCGCCGCCGCCCAGTTCGCTTATGTGGCCCGCCGCTATGCCCCGCGGCTGCTCGGCCAGCCGCTCGACGCCGGCCTGCGGGATGACCTGCTGTTCGCCGTCATGGCCGGCAGCCTGCTCGGCGGCCGCTTCGGCTACGCGCTCTTCTACGGCTGGGACCAGGCGCTGCGCGACCCCCTCTGGATCCTCCGCTTCTGGGAAGGAGGCATGTCCTTTCACGGCGGCCTCGTTGGCGTACTGCTCGCATGCTGGTGGGTCGCGCGGCGCAAGCAAATTCCCATCCTGCGCCTCGGCGATGTGTTCGCCCTCGGCGTGCCGCTCGGCCTCGGCCTCGGCCGGCTGGGCAATTTCATCAATGGCGAGCTGTGGGGCCGGCCCACCGAACTACCCTGGGGCATGGTCTTTCCCGCCGCCGATGCCCAGCCGCGGCATCCCAGCCAGCTGTACGAGCTCGTCGCTGAAGGACCGCTGCTGTTCGTCCTGCTGCTGCTCGTCCTGCGCCGCTCCCATGCCCGGCCCGGCGAGGTCGGGGCCGCTTTCCTGCTCGGCTACGGTACCCTGCGCTTCGGGCTCGAGTTCCTGCGCGAGCCCGATGCGCATCTCGGCCTGCTGCTCGGCGGCCTGTCCGCCGGACAGCTGCTGTGCCTGCCGATGCTCGCGGCCGGCGGCGCAGTGCTGTACTATGCCCGGCGCCCGGCGCCCTAGTCGGGCATCGAGGCCCGTACCGCCGTAACGCCCTTGATGCGATTGAGCTGATTGAGCAGGCTGTCCAGCTGCGGGACGTCCTCAACCTCCACCACCAGCTGGATCGACGCCACCGGATTGTCGCGCTCCGCGCTCGTCAGGTTGATCATCACGATGTTGACCTGCATCATCCCGAACTGCGACAGGACGTTTGCCATCAAACCCTTGCGGTTGGTGCACTCGAGCTTCAGGCCCGCCCGGTAAATAGCCGCCTCGCCCTCGTCCCAGCGCAGCGCCAGGTAATCGCCGGCCTTCAGGCGCTTGCTGATCGCCGGGCAATCCCGCTTGTGGACCTGCACCCCCTGGGTGCGCCGCATCAGGCCCACGATCGGCTCCGGGGGCAAGGGCTCGCAGCACGAGGCCCGGACCACGCCGGCATGCTGGTCGCCGCTGACGATGATCTCGGCGGTCTCCAGCGCGCCCTCCCGGACTTTCGAGCCCAGCAGGTCCTTGGCCACCACGTCCGCATTGTAGATGTCCAGCGCCAGCTGGGTGTACATGTCCTCCTCGCGCTCCAGGCCGGTGTTGTGCTTGATGTAGGACATGAACCGCTCCGCATCGATCGACGCCACCGCTTCCGGCCCGCCCCAGCGCTCCAGCGCCTGCTTCAAGAGCCGCTCGCCCAGCTCCTGCATCTTGGCGTTGCCGTCCTCCTTCAGCTGGTGCCGGATCTGCGTGCGCGCCTTCGGCGACGCCACATAGCCCAGCCACTGCGGCTTCGGCGCCACATGCGCCGCGGTCTTGACCTCGACGATGTCGCCCGAGCTCAGCTGGGTCGAAATCGGCATGCGCGCGCCGTTCACCAAGGCATGGTCGGCCCGCGAGCCCACGTCGGTGTGGACCGCATACGCCAAATCAAGCACCGTCGCCCCGCGGTTGAGCTGGATCACCTTGCCCTTCGGCGTCAGCGCGAAAATGTCCTCCGGATACAGGTCGAGGCGGATGTTGCGCAAAAACTCGCCGGGCTCGATCCCCAGCTTGCTCATCGAGAACAGATTGTCCAGCTGCTTGTTGGTGTGCCGCTGGAACGAGACCCCGCCCTGGCTGGCCGCGCCGCTCTCCTTGTACTTCCAATGCGCCGCCACGCCGGCCTCCGCCAGCTGGTCCATCTCCGCAGTGCGGATCTGCAGCTCGATGATGTTGCCGTTCGGCGCCAGCACCGTGGTGTGGATCGACTGGTAGCCGTTGGGCTTGGGCTGCGCGATGTAGTCCTTGACCTTCTCCGGGACCGGGCGGAACTTCTCGTGTACCACTCCGAGCGCCGTGTAGCAGTCCAGCCGCTCGTCCACGATCAAGCGGAAGCCGATGATGTCGTCGACCTCCCGGAAGGACAGGTCCTTGTCGATCATCTTGCGATAGACCGAGTACACCCCCTTGCTGCGGCTGTGCAGCTTGGCCTTGATGCCCGCTTTCTTCAGGCCCGCCGTCAGCTGCCGCCGGATCTTCGGCAAGGCCACCCGCTGGCGCTCCGCCGAGCGCTGCAGCGCGCTGCGCAGGACCGCGCAGCGCAGCGGGCGGATGTGCTCGAACGCCAGCGTCTGCAGCTCGTCCCGGACCGGCTGGAAACCCAGCCGCTCGGCGATCGGCGCGTAAATGTCCAGGGTCTCCTGCGCGATGCGGCGGCGCTTGCCCAGGCTGGGGATGTTGCCGAGCGTGCGCATGTTGTGCAGCCGGTCCGCCAGCTTGATCAGGATCACGCGCCAGTCCTCGGCGATCGCCAGCAGCAGCTTGCGGAAACTCTCCGCCTGGGTGTGCTCATGGTGGTTGATGTCCTGCTCGAACTGCTCGATGCGCTCGATCTTGCTGACGCCGTCGACGATCTGCGCGACCCGCGGGCCGAAGCGCTCCTCGAGGTCGGCGACGGTGAAAGGACAGTCCTCGACCACGTCATGCAGCAGGGCCGCCGCCACGCTCTCCTCGTCGAGGTGCCAGCCGGCGACGATGCCGGCGACCGCAGCCGGATGGGTGATGTAGGGCGCGCCGTTGTGGCGCACTTGCCCGGCATGCGCCTGGGCCGCGAACTCAGCTACTCCTAGCAGGCGCTCGATCTGCTTCTGGGTCAGGCTGCGGCGCAGCTGGCTGACCAGCGTGTCCCGCTCGGACGCGGGCAGGTCGGCCGCCGCCGCAGGCGGGGCCTCAAGCGTCCGGCTGCTTGTCAGTTTCCTCGTCCGCCGCCGCGCTGTCCGCCGCGGGGGCGTCCTCCTCGGCGGGGGCGGGCTCGGCTTCGTCCGCGCTGGCTTCGCCGTCGACGCTGGCCTCAGCCTCGGCGGCGGCCTCAGCGTCGGCGCCGGGCGCGATCGAGGTCTCGCCGGAAGTGATGTCGTCCGCCTCTTGCAGGCTGTCGATGATGTGCTGCTCGAGGTCGACGGTGACCTTGCCCGCGGCGATCTCGCGCAGGGCGACGACGATCTCGCGGTCGTTGGCCTCGTCCAGCTCGGCCGCGGTGCCCTTGCGCAGCTTGTTCGCGCGCATGACCGCGCCCAGGACGAGCTCGAAATGGTTGGGTGTCTGCCGCAGGCAGTCTTCGACGGTGGTTCTAGCCATGATGCAGCGATTCTAACCTATCTTGCGCCGTTTGCAGCCATTGGCGGGCAATCGCCTCTTGTTTCGCGGCTTGCAGCTCCTCGGCGCCATCTTCGGTGACGATGCGGCGCGACAGGGCGTAGGCCCGCTCGAGGTCGTCGTTGATCAGCAGGTAATCGGCCTCTTCGAGCTGCATGATCTCGTCGAGGCCGTGCCGCAGGCGGCGGCGGATCTCGTCTTCGTCCTCGCGCTGCCGGCCGCGCAGGCGCTGCTCGAGCACCGCGAGGCTAGGCGGCAGCAGGAAGATGAGGCTGCAGCGCTCGTAGCGGGCGCGCACCTGCTTGGCGCCGGCGATGTCGATGTCGAGCAGGACGGCCTCGCCGCGCTCGTAGGCGCCGTCGAGCCAGGCGCGGCAGGTGCCGTACAGCTGGCCGTGCACCTCAGCGTGCTCGGCCATCTTGTCCGCTGCCAGCAGCCGCGCGAATTCATCCCGGTCCACGAAGCGGTAGTGCCGTCCCTCGACCTCCTGCGCGGAGCGCGGCCGGGTAGTGAACGAAACCGACAGCAGCCCGTGCCCGTCGGCCGCGAGCCGCGAGCAGATCGTGGACTTGCCGGTGCCGGAGACGCCGATGAAGATGAAGATGCGCCCGAGGCGCGCGGCCGTACCCATGCGGCTACAGCGCCGGAGCAGGGCGGGAAGCAGGACAGGCTCGCATCGCAAGCATGCCGCATTCTAATATTATTTCGGGGATTATGCCCAGGAACCACTCAAAAACCTATTAACGGGAGAGGAAATGTCGCTTTCTCCCAGTGCTGATGATCAGTATTCTTGTTGGGAAAAGCCCCGGAGTACGGGCGTCGCTCGAGGAGGAAAATCCAAGCTTGCGAGAGCGCGAATCAGGCGTTTAAGCTTGTTAAAAACTGGTTGTTTAACCGCTTAGAAACGGGGGATTTTTTGTGTTAGAATCTAACCTGGACCTCCCGGGTTTCACACGGCGATCTGGGAGGTCTGCCCCCGTAGCTCAGTTGGATAGAGCGCACTTATCAGAAGAGTGGGGTCGCAGGTTCGAATCCTGTCGGGGGCGCTTATCCTTGCTGCGGGGGCAATAGCAGGCCGGCTTGCGGCTGTGGTTAGGGTGCTAGTTGCTTTAAAGTCCTGTTCATGTAGTCCTCTCCCAATCTCTGTTAGAAATTCTAACACATTTCCGATAATCAGGCACTCGCCGGAAGAAATTTCCAGCAAATGAGGCACGCCAACCTGTAGCACAAATCTCTTCTTGGAATTGAGTCAAGTGCAGCTAGCGGTTTTCTAGTTCCCCATCTCATCCGCTAAATCCTGCTCCATTTCCTGCATATAGGTGAAGAACGAGGGGATGCTGATTTCCAGCCGGTCTTCCTCCCCGCGCCAGATGAAACCAAACCACCGCAGGCGCTCGACAATGCTCCGGGCATCTGCCGCGCTTAGATCGCTGTTCCCTTGCTGCAGAACAATCTCGATGTCCTTCACTCCCACTGCGGCGCCTTGTTGCCGGATGATGGCCTCGGCTGCCTGCAAGGCATATGATTCGAGACCTTTAGCATTCATCTCATCATAGAGCAGGCTGAAGAAATGCCTGAGGTCGTCGCTTAGCTCCCCTTGCGCTTGATCGAACAGCGCGACATCGACTTGCCGCTTTCTCTCAGAAGTCAGGGCCTCCCAGACCGCTTCCCCCACCAGCTGGACGAAGTAAGGATAGTTGTCGGTCATGCCCCACATCATCTCCAGAGCCTGCGGCTCGATCTCGATGCCCCGGTCGGCGAAGGGCTTCACGAGTCCGTCCTTGCTCTCCGCGGTCGTCAGCGAATTGATGTGGATCACCCTGCTGCGTTCCAGGAACCCCGCGTCGATCTTATTCAGATAGCTGAGCAGGTCTGGCGTACCCACCACCAGCATCACCAACGGGTGCCGCTCATCGATCAGCTGCTCCCCGACCCGCAGGATGAACTCCATGTATTCGTCCTGGTAGTGATGGGCCTCGTCCATCAGCATGGCCACGGGACCCTGGCGCAGCTTGGCTTCCAGCATCTTCCTGTAGATGCGCACGGCCTCGGACAGATCCACGCCGGCATCGGCGAAGATGCCATTGGAACCTTGCAGCAAGTCTTCATCATCGCCGGCTACCTCATCGAACAGGTTCGGCAAAGTATCGCCTGGTACCAGCAGGTCTTCGACGTGCTCCAGCCGCGCCACATGGATACCCATCTCCTGGGCCCGCTCCTCCATCCAGCCAAGCATCAGCGTCTTGCCCACCCCGCGCGGGCCGGTGAGCACCAACGGCGCCACCGACGGACGCTCCAGCAGGCCATCTTCCTGGATCTTGCACCTGTCAATGCCTTGCAAGGCCTCCTCTAGCAGGGCAAACTCTCTCTTGCGGCCAACGATATGCTCCGGGATGGTCCCGGTTCCAGGAGCAAACGGGTTCTCGTCCTGATCGGCAGGCGACATGGCCATAACCATATTTTAGATTGGTTGGGAACTTAACGTGACAAACCTGCCTCTAGCTGTTTCAAATAAAGCTTGACGTGCCAAGAACTGAATGTGTTACGTCAAATCCATGGCAGCAATATCTTCATGCTTCTTTCCCGACCAGCTTAAGAAAATCGGCGGCCGAGATGACTGGCAAGCCGAGCTCTTCAGCTTGGGCTATCTTGTTGGGTCCGGGTGCGTCGCCAGCGACTACCAAAGTTGTCTTGCCCGTGATGGAACTGCGGCCCACTTCGCCGCCGTTCTCGCGCACCAGCCGATTGAGGTCCGAGCGCGAGTGGCCGGGGACCGTGCCCGTCACGATTACGACTTCGCCCTTGAGCGCTTGCCCGGCCTGGCCGAACACCCGCTTGAGGGACACGCCGTACTGCTCCAGCCGCTGGAAATGATCCTTGCGGACATAGCTTTCCTCGCCTTGGAAGAAAGCGACGATGGCCCGGGCCAGGCTTGTTCCGATGATGCGCAGGGATGCCAGCTCCTTGAATCCCAAGGCCGGCAATCGGACAAGGATATCGTCCTGCTGGGCGAGGGCTTCGGCCGCTTTGGGCCCGAGGCCCGGAATCACGAGCGAAGCGATCGCGCGCGCCGCTGTGCACTTTTGCCGAGCCCTTTCCACGCCTTGGACCACTTCTTCCACCCGCCGATGGCCCACGACCTTCTGCCACTGATCAGACGTCAGGGCAAACACCTCGGCGGGGCTTGCCACCGCAGGATGCTTGGCGAGCTTGCGCAGGTCCGCCGGGCGCAGGGTTTCCTTCGCGAACCGGGTAGACTGCTCCGCCGTGTTGATGTTGATGGCGGCGGGCGCGGCGAACAGCCGCAGGACGTTCTGCCTGGCTTCCAGGTCTTCAGTATTCATAGGCGGCTGGCGACGTCCATTATAGTAGAATACGCATCTTGCTTAGACCCAGGCTATGAAAGCGACCATCAAGGCTTCCGGCACCCAGTTGCGTTTGCAAGTGGGTGACGTCATCGCCGTCGACCGCGTCGCCACCGGACCCGGCGAGACCATCGTCTACGGCGATGTGCTCATGCTCGAGAACGGCGAGGAAATCACCGTCGGCAAGCCGACCGTCCCCGACGCCGCCGTCCACGCCGAGGTCATCGAGCACTTCCGCGGGCCCAAGGTGCGCGTCTTCAAGCTGCGGCGGCGCAAGAACTCGCGCCGCGTACGCGGACACCGCTCCAACCTGAGCCGCATCCGCATCACCGAGATCAAATCCTAATGGCCCACAAGAAAGCTGGCGGCTCTTCGCGCAACGGCCGCGATTCGAACCCGAAGTACCTCGGCCTCAAGGCCTGCGGCGGCGAGACCGTGCCCGCCGGCGCCATCATCGTCCGGCAGCGCGGCACCCGTTTCTATCCCGGCGCCAACGTCGGCATGGGCAAGGACCACACCTTGTTCGCCATGGTGCCCGGCCGCGTCCGCTTCTGCAAGGGCGGCCGGCACAACCGCCGCTCGGTGGCGGTCGAAACGATCCCAGCCGCAGCGTAGGCGGCCATGGCCCGGACCGCTTTCTTGGATGAAGCGGTGATCGAGGTCGCAGGCGGCCGCGGCGGCCGCGGCTCAGCTAGTTTGCTCCGTACCAAGCGCCAGCCTCGCGGCGGGCCCGACGGCGGCAATGGCGGCTGCGGCGGCAAGGTATACGCCCAGGCCGACCGCTCCATCGCCTCGCTCATCGACTTCGCGCGCCAGCGCAAGTTCGCCGCGCCCGGCGGGGGCGGGGGCGGGGCGCGCGGCTGCCACGGGGCTGCGGGCGAGGACCTGGTCATACCCATGCCGGTCGGGACCGACATCTACGACGCAGACACCGCCGCGCTGCACGGCTCGCTGCTGCGGCACCGCCAGCGGCTGCTGCTCGCCAGCGGCGGCGCCGGCGGCCGCGGCAACATCGTGTTCAAGTCCTCGACCAACCGTACGCCGCGGCGGGCCGAGCCCGGCGAGCCCGGCGACATGCGCGGCTTTCGCCTGGCCCTGCGGCTGCTCGCCGACGTCGGCCTGCTCGGGCTTCCGAACGCCGGCAAATCCACGCTGCTTAACGCCCTGGCCGGGACCAGCGTCAAGACCGGGGGCTATCCCTTCACCACGCTCAAGCCGCAGCTCGGTACCATCGAGCTCGAGGACTTCCGGCAGCTCACCATCGCGGATCTCCCCGGCCTGGTCCCGGGCGCTGGCGGCGGGCGCGGCCTCGGCGCGCGCTTCTTGCGCCACGTCACCCGCACCCGGGTGCTGCTGCACCTCATCGACGCTGGCGATGGCGACGCCGACGCGATCGCGAGCCAGCACGATGAGCTGCTCGCTGAGCTCGGCAGCGCGGCCGTGCCCGAGCTGCTCGCCAAGCGCCGAGTGGTCGTTCTTACTAAAATTGACGCTGTGGCCGCCAAGCACATGCCCGCGCTCGCGAAGCTGCGCGCCCGGCTGGGGGCCAGCGACCTGCTGGCCGTGAGTTCCCACGCCGGCAAGGGCCTCGATCGCCTGACGCGGCGCCTCGGGCAACTGCTCTAGCCATGGATGCGGGCGCGCAGCTGCGCGCAGCCAAGCGCATGGTCGTCAAGGTCGGCTCGAGCCTGCTGACCGCGTCCGACTGGACTCTCAAGCGCGACTTCATCGCTGATTTCGGCCGGCAGCTGGGCGCATGGCGGGGCGAGGACCGCGAGCTGGTCATCGTCACCTCCGGCGCCGTCGCCGCCGGCATCTCGGTACTGGGCCGGAGCGAGCGCCCGCGCACCGTGACCGATATGCACGTCATGGCCGCGGTCGGGCAGATCAGCTTGTTCCGCGCCTATGACGAGATCCTCACGCCGCTGGGCTTTCGCCCGGCGCAGGTGCTGCTCACCGCCGAGGAGCTGTCCCACCGCACCACCTACCTGAACGCCCGCTCGACCTTGCGACGCCTGCTCGAGCTCGGCATCACCCCGATCGTCAACGAGAACGACGCCATCGCCATCACCGACCGGCGCTTCGGGGACAACGACCGGCTCGCCGCTGAGCTCGCCAACCTGATCGAGGCCGACCTGCTCGTCATTCTTACCGACGTACCCGGCGTATACCGCGACCTCGAATCCAAGGAAGTCATCAAGCACGTTGAGGTTTCCGATGAGGCGCTCGACCGCTGCGTCGATGACAGCCGCCCGAGCCGCCACGGCTCCGGCGGCATGGCGAGCAAGATTGAGGCCGCGCGCCGGGCTGCGAACAGCGGCGCGGCCACCGTCATCGCCGCTGGCAGTGACTTCGCCGCCCTGGTCGGCGGCGACAGCGCCGGGACCCTGATCACCGAGGACGCCGCGGCCGCGGCCGGGAGCAAGATGCGAGCCAAGGAGCGCTGGCTCGCGACCTGCGCCAAGGCCAACGGCTCCATCTATCTGGATCAGGGCGCGGTCGCCGCGCTCAAGCAGCGCGGGCGCTCGCTGCTGCCGGTAGGGGTCACGCGGGTCGAGGGCAGCTTCCAGCGCGGCGAGGTCGTCAGCTGCCTCGATGACGCTGGCAAGCCGGTCGCCCAAGGCATGATCAACTACGCTTCCCATGAGGTCGCGGCCCTGGCGCGACAGCAGTCGAGCGAGATCGAGAACATCCTCGGCTATGTCATCGCCGAGGAGATCATCCACCGCGACAACATGGTGACGCTGTGAGCGCGCCGGCCGCGACCCGTTCCTGCGCCTCGAGGCTGCAGCGCATGCGCGCGGTCAAGGCCGCGATCCGCGACAGCATCGACACCGACGTCGCGCAGGTCGCGGCCATGCTCGATCACAGCCTCGGGGGCGGCAAGGGCCTGCGCGCCCTGGTCGCGCATGTCTCATGCGACTGGTGCGGTACGCCGGCGGAGGACTGCAGCGACATCGCCGCGGCCATGGAGATGATCCATGTCGCCGCCTTGCTGCACGACGACATCGTCGACCGGGCCGAGCTGCGGCGCGAGCGCCCCAGCGCCAACGCGCGCTTCGGCAATGAGGCCGCGGTGCTCGCCGGGGACTTTCTCTATTCACGCGCTTCGCAGCTGCTGTGCCGCGCGGGCAACCGGCCGCTGCTCGCTGAGGTCGCCGACGCCACCAACCGCCTGGCGGAGGGCGAGGTGCTGCAGCTGGCCAATAAGGGCGAGCGCCCGAGCCGGGATGAATACTATCGCATCATCGGGCGCAAGACCGCGGCTTTGTTCGCAGCCTGCGCGGTCGCCGGGCCGGTGCTCGCGGGCGATGAGGACATGCGCGAGCGGATGCGTGTCTACGGCGAGCAGTTCGGCCTGGCATTCCAGATCGCGGACGACTGCCTCGATTACGCGGGCGCGAGCGAGCAGACGGGCAAGCTGCCGGGGCGAGACTTCGCCGAGGGCAAGGTCACCCTGCCGCTGCTGTGCGCCTGGGAGGACGCCGGGCCCAAGCTGCGCTCCGAGCTCGACAAGTTGTTTGATCAGCGCGAGGATCCTGCGTCCTTCGCACGCGTGAAGCAGCTGATTGAAGAATCTGGCGCGCTCGAGAGCGCGTACGCCGCGGCGCGCGAGCACGCTAGTCGCGCGGGCGCGGCCGTGGAAGCGGTCGACGCTTCGAACTGGTCGCGGATGCTCGAGCGCTTGGCAGCCAGTACGGTAGACCGTCTCGGCTAGCTGTCGTCTTTGTTGTCCTTGTCTTTCTTGGGCAACTTGAGTATCTTGCGGTTGCCCGCCGCGTCCGGCGGCGAGACGATGCCGGCGCGTTCCATGTCCTCGACGATGCGCGCTGCTCCGTTGTAGCCGATGCGCAGGTAGCGCTGGATCATCGAGATGGAGATGCGCTGGTTCTTACGGACCACTTCGATGGCCTGCTCAAACTTGGAACCGTTATCGCTGCCTTCACCGTTTTCACCCAGATCCAAGCCGTTGCTCAATTCAAACTCGACCTTTTCAGTCTCGGGATTGCGCTTGCGGATGTGATCGGTTACCTTGTGCACTTCCTCATCGGACACAAAGGCGCCGTGTACCCGTTTCGGCGTCGGCTTGCCGCCCGGCAGGTAGAGCATGTCTCCCTTGCCGAGCAGGGCCTCGGCACCGGCCTGGTCGAGGATGGTGCGCGAATCAATCTTGGATGAGACTTGAAAGCCGATGCGGCTGGGTATGTTGGCCTTGATCAAGCCGGTGATGACGTCGACCGACGGGCGCTGGGTCGCGAGGATCAGATGGATGCCGGCAGCTCGCGCTTTCTGCGCCAGACGCGCGATCAGCTGCTCGACCTTCTTGCCGGCCACCGCCATCAAGTCGGCCAATTCATCGACCACCACCACCAGCATCGGCAGTGGTTTGAGAGGCTCGTCATCCTCCGCGGCCTCGGGGTCCTCGGCGCCGTTGGCGATGGCCTCGTTGAGCCCGGCGAGATTGCGCACTCCCAGCCGCGCCATGAGACGGTAACGGCGCTCCATCTCCTCGACGCACCAGCCCAGCACCGTTGGCACCTCGCGCATGTCGGTCACCACTGGCGCCAGCAGATGAGGCAGGTTGTCGAAGGGCGCGAGCTCGACCACTTTCGGATCGATCAGGATCAGGCGCACCTGCTCGGGCGGGCTCTTGTACAGCAGCGACAGGATCATCGAGTTGATTTGCACCGACTTGCCCGAGCCGGTGGTACCCGCCACCAGCAGATGCGGCATCTCCGCCAGGTCGGCGACGAAGGGTTCGCCGGCGATGTCCTTGCCCAGTGCCAGGGTCAAGGGACTCTTGCTCCCGATGTAGGCGGGCGAATTGATGATTTCCTGCAAACTGACGACCGTGCGCTGCGCATTGGGCACTTCCAGCCCCATGGTCGTCTTGCCCTCGATGGTCTCCAGCACCCGGATGCTCGAGACCGACAGTGCCCGGGACAGGTCGCGGACCAGGTTGATCACCTGCGCGCCCTTGACCCCCGTCGCCGGCTGGATCTCAAAGCGGGTCACGACCGGACCGGGCAGGATCTCGACCACCTTGGCCTTGACCCCGAACTCTTCCAGCTTGCCCTCGATGGTCTGGGCGAGCTCATGCAGCTCATCGTCGCTCAAGGTCGCTGCGTTCGCCATGGCCGCGGCTAGCAAATCCATCGGCGGCGGCTCATGCGCGCCGTTGCCGTTGCTGGCCTTGGGCTTGGCCGGCTTTTTCTTCGGCTTGGACTCCAGCTCGGGCTCGGCGCCGCGCGCCGGCTTGGGCTCGGCCTTCTTGGGCTTGAACCCGAATGAGGGTCCGTTGGAGCCGCGCTCGCGCTTGGGCCGCTCGTCGGTAGTACTGCGAATCGGCGGCTCGTCCGGACGCCGGGACGACATCTCTTCGAAGACCCAGGCGTAGGCCTTGGCGATCCCTGCGCGCGCCGCATGCAGGTACTCAGCCTTGCCGCCGAGGAAATCGCCGATGCGATCGCACAGCTCCGCCCACGAGAAGAGGGCGTACAAAGAGATGCTCGCCAGCCACATGCCGACCAGGATCAAGCTGGCGCCATAGAAGCCGAGAATGTCGAACAAGGTCTTCGCGATGCCGAAGCCTAGGATGCCGCCGCTGTGACCCGGCAGGGCGTCGGCGTCGCCATACACCCGCAGGGCCTCGATTCCGCAGGTCGAGATCAGCAGCAGCGCCAGGCCGCAGAAAGAGCTGATGAAGGAAACCCAGCTGAAGCTTTCCTGCCGCAGCAGGCGCACATACAGCCACAAGGCGTAGATGAGAAAGACGATGACCAGATACGATGACCGCCCGAAGACGTACAGCAGCCCATGCGCGAGCTCCAGCCCGAGGCGCCCGCCGTAGTTGCTGACCGTACCCGTCGGCGAGGCGCCGACGTCGGCGAGGTCGAACGACAGCAGCGAGATGTACAGATAAGTACCCGCGACCACCGCCAGGATGACGATGGCTTCGCCGATAATGCCCTTGGTCTTGTGTTCTTCCGCGCTCAAAAGTCAGGCTGCGCTGCTGCGGGAGAATGTGCCCCTTGCATGCGGGCTAATGATTTTATCTTTATCCGCCTGTCAAAGGCAAGAGATGACGGGCGATCAACGCCCGCGTGACATCAGCCCAGGGCGGCGATGCCGGGCAGCTCACGGCCCTCGGCGAATTCCAGGAAGGCGCCGCCGCCGGTCGAGAGATAGGAAATCTGGTCGGCCACGCCGAACTTGTTGATCGCCGCAAGGGTCTCGCCCCCGCCCGCCAGGCTGTAGCCGTCAGCCGCCGCGATGGCCTCGGCCAGCTGATGGGTCGTGAGGCTGAACGCCGGGTTCTCGAACACCCCCAGGGCGCCGTTCCAGATGATGGTGCGCGCTTCGCTCACCGCCATCGCTATCTCCATGCTGCTGTTCGGTCCCAGGTCGAGGACCATCTCGTCCGCGCCGATGTCGTCCACGCCCTTGACCGTACCCTCATTCGCTTTGAAGTCAGTCGCCACCAGCACATCGGTCGGCAGCAGGAACTTGCCGCCGTGTTGCTCGAGAAGTTGTTTGCACTCGGACACCATGTCCGGCTCCGCCAGCGACTTGCCGCAGCTGTGTCCTTGAGCCAGCAGCAAGGTGTTCGCAATGCCGCCGCCCACGATCACGCGGTCGGCCAGCTCCGCCAGCTTCGCAAGTACCTTGAGCTTGCTCGAAACTTTCGCGCCGCCGATCACCACCGTGACCGGGCGTTCCGGCTCAGCCAGCGCGCGCCGCAGCGCCGCGACTTCCTGCGCCATGAGCAAACCCGCGCACTTCGCGCCCGCGCAGTCCGCCAAGGCCGCGGTCGAGGCCTCGCTGCGATGCGCCGAGGCGAAGGCGTCCATCACGAAGATGTCGCCGAGCGCGGCGTAGGACCACGCGAGATCGGTGGCGTTGGCCTTCTCGCCCGGATTGAAACGGGTGTTCTCCAGCACCATCGCCGTACCCGGCTCGGGACGCTTGGCGTCAGCGAGCTCAACCAAGGATATGTCGCGCTCCAGCTCCCTGCTCAGCCATGCCGCCACCGGCTTGAGCGACAGGGCGGGATCGGGCTTGCCCTCGGTTGGCCGGCCCAGATGCGAGAGGATGACCAGGCCGCCGCCCGCTTCGAGGATGTGGCGGAACGTCGCGCAGGACTTCTCGAGCCGGGTCGCGTCGGCGATGCCGCCGTCCGCATCCAGCGGTACGTTAAGATCGGCCCGGACCAGGGCGACCTGGTCGCGCAAATCGAGGTCCGCGACGCTCTGCATCGGAGCGGGGAACCTGCTCCCTAAAGGGTCGCCGCCAGCGCCGTGGTGGTGTCCAGCATGCGGTTGGAAAAACCCCACTCGTTGTCGTACCAGGTGAGGATCTTCGCATGCTTGCCCGAGGCGTCGACGCTGGTCTGCGCAACCTCGAAGATGCTCGAGGCCGAGTTGCCGTTGAAATCGCTCGAGACCAGCGGCTCATCGCAGATCGCCAGGATGCCCTTGAGCGGGCCCTCAGCAGCCTTGGTTACCGCGTCGTTGATCTCGTCCACGCTCGTCGCGCGCGATGCGAGGAAGGTCAGGTCCACCAGCGAGACGTTGCGCACCGGTACGCGCAGCGCGATGCCGGACATCTTGCCGTTGAGCTCGGGCATCACCAGGCCGATGGCCGCGGCCGCGCCCGTCTTGGTCGGAATGATCGATTCGGCCGCCGCGCGCGCGCGGCGGAAGTCGCTGTGCGGGCCGTCCAACGTCACCTGGTCGTTGGTGTAGGCATGCACCGTGCTCATCCAGCCGGTCTCGATGCCGATCGCGTCCTGGATCGCCTTGACCGGCGGCGCCAGGCAGTTGGTCGTGCACGAGGCGTTCGAGATGATCTTGTGCTCGGCCGTGATCTTCTCGTGGTTGATGCCGTAGCAGACCGTCAGGTCGACTTCCTTCGCCGGCGCGGAGATCAGCACCCGCTTGCCGCCGGCGTCCAGATGCACCTGCGCCTTGTCCTTGCTCGCGAAGATGCCGGTGCATTCCATGACCACATCGACGCCCAGATCGCCCCACGGCAGCTTGGTCGCGTCCCGCAGCTGGGAATAGCCGATGTCCTTGCCCGCGACGCTCAATTTGTCCTCGCCCGCGGCCGCGACCTCGCCGGGAAAGGCGCCGTGGGTGGTGTCGTATTTGAGCAGGTGCGCGCTGAGCTTGGCATCGCAGAGGTCGTTGATGTGGACGATCTCGATCTCGTCCTTGCGGGTACTGGCCTGCAGCGCCCGCACCACGCAGCGCCCGATGCGCCCGAAGCCGTTGATGCCTACTTTGATCATGTTGCTGTTCTCTTGCCGTTAGGGTTAAGGAAGGGTATTTTACTTGCTAAACGTCATGCGCCCGGCTCCTGCTTGGCCTCGGCCAGGCGCAGCAGGTTGGTCTTGCCGGGCGTACCGAAGGGTACCCCGGCGGTGATCGCCAGCATGTCGCCGGGGGCCGCGAAACCGTATTTGAGCGCGATCGCCGTCGCTTTCGCGACCATGTCGTCGTCGGTGTCCAGGTCCGGCGCGCGGATGCTGCGCACGCCCCAGCACAGGGTCGCCATGCGCGCCGTGCGCTGCAGCGGCGACAGGCCCAGCAACGGGCACACCGGGCGCTGCTGCGAAGCGCGCAGGGTGGTCGAGCCGGTCTTGGAAAAGGAAATGATGGCGCTCGCCTCCACCACTTCGGCCACCCGGCAGGCGGCCGCGACGATCGCCACCGGCGCGGTGGTGTCCAGCGCCAGGGTCGCGCGCTCGAGCGCGCGGCGGTACTCCGGATCGGCCTCGGTGCTGATCAGGATGCGCCGCATGAACTCAACGGCCTCGCGGGGGTACTCGCCTGAGGCGCTCTCGGCCGACAGCATCACCGCGTCGGTCCCGTCGTACAGCGCGGTCGCGACGTCGGAGGTCTCCGCCCGCGTCGGCCGCGCCGCGGAGGTCATGGACTCGAGCATCTGGGTCGCGACGATCACCGGGCGCCCGGCGGCGCGGCACTTCGCGACCATCTGCTTTTGCAGCGCCGGGACGCGCTCGGGCTCGAGCTCGACGCCGAGGTCGCCGCGCGCGATCATGATCCCGTCGGAGGCGGCCGCGATGGCGTCGAAGTTCTCGACCGCCTGGGGCTTCTCGATCTTGGCAATGACCTTGGCGCGGCCGTCGATTAGCTTCTTGGCCTCTTCGATGTCCGCGACCTCCTGGACGAAGGACAGCGCGACCCAGTCCACCTCGCGCTCGAGCGCGAAGGCGAGGTCCTCGCGGTCCTTGGCGGTCAGGGCGCTGAGCGGGATGCGGCGCGCCGGGTAGTTGACGCCCTTGCGCGGCTTGAGCAGCCCGCCGGTCCTGACCTCGGTCACCAGGGCGTCCTTTTCCTTGCGCTTGATCAGCAGGCTGAGACGCCCGTCATCGAGCAGCAATTCGGTCCCTTCCTCGGCGACGGCGTGGATCTCCGGATGCGGCAGGCAGCAGCCGCGCTCGTCGCCCTCGGTCCCGTCATCCTCGCCGAGGCGTAAAATGAACTCCTCGCCGGACACCAGCGGGACTCCGCCCGCAGGCAGCGAGCCCACGCGCAGCTTGGGCCCTTGCAGATCGGCGATCACGCCAATGGGACGGTCTTTCTCCTCCTCCACCTTGCGGATCAGCCGCAACACCAGCTCGTGGCGCTCGTGGGTGCCGTGGGAGAAGTTGAGCCGGAACACATCGGCGCCCGCATCGACCAGCTGGGCGATCATGTCCTTGCTGTCCGACGCCGGCCCCAAAGTGGCGACGATTTTGGTGAGATGGTAGGATGCCGGCCGGGTCATGGATGAATCAGCAAAAGCGACAGCCAGCCATCTGGCGAGCTGGCAGCGCATCCGCCTGCCGGTAACGCCCAAGGAATGCCAGCCGGGTACTCATCTCCTGGCCGAAACCCACGTCCATTATCTTGTCGCTGTCCTCAAGCTGCGTCCGTCGAGCAGATTCTACGCTTTCGACGGGGAGGGCGGGGAAGTCGAGGCCGAGCTGCTCCGCCGCGGGCGCCGCGGCTATGCCATGCGGGTGATCGGGCCGAGCCCCTATCGTGGAGCCGATCCGCGTCTGCGCGTCCACATCGGGCAGGGCTACGCCGCCCGCAGCCGCCTGGACTACGCGGTCGAGAAACTAACCGAAGTGGGCGCGGCCTCGCTGGCGCCACTGCGCAGCTTCGGGGTGCCCGCCGCCGCCGCGCGCGGCGGGGACCTGAGCGAGCGCTGGGAGCGCGTCGTCCAGGCGGCCGCCGCCCAGTGCGGGCGCATGCGGGTCCCGCAGGTCCATGCGCCCTGCGACGCGGGCGAATGGCTCGCGCAGCTGCCGGAGGGCTGTCCGGCCATCATGCTGAGTCCGGTCGCCGAGCAGCGCCTGTCCCGCTGCGACTTCGCCAAGCTGCTGGGCGAGGGCCAAGACCTGGCGCTGTTGATCGGGCGCAAGGAGGGCCTGAGCGCGGCGGAAGAGGAGTTCTGCCGTCAGCGCGGCTGCCTGCCGCTGAGCATGGGCGAGCGGGTGCTGCGCGCCGAGACCGCAGGGGTGGTCGCGCTGAGCGTGGTGCTGGGCCAGCTGGGCGAGTTCTAGTCTTTCAGCAGGTCTTCACCGTCGTTGGCGCTGCCATCAGTACCGTTGTCGGTGAAATAGCAGACATCGGCGATGTTCTCGTCGGGCTTGAGCCGGATAATCTTGACGCCTTGCGTGGCGCGCGAGGACTTGCGGATGGTCTCAGCCTTGACGCGGATGATGCGGCCGGTGTCCGTGATGGTCATCACGTGGTTGTTTTCTGTTACCGGAATGCACTTGACCACTTTGCCCGCGGTCTTGCTGATGTTGTTGACGCCCTGGCCACCACGGTTATGCAGCGTGTAGGCTTCGATCTCGGTGCGTTTTCCTTTGCCAATCGCGGTGACTGTCAAGATGTACTGTTGTTTCACATCGTCAACCACCACCAGCGAGACCACTTCCTGTCCTTCTAGCAGTCGGATGCCCTTGACGCCGCGGGCGCTGCGTCCGACGCTGCGGACTCTGGATGCCAGGAAGCGCACCGCCTTGCCGCCGTCGGTGAACAGCATGACGTTGGAGTCCTTGCGTGCGAGCTGCGCGCCGATCAGGCGGTCGCCGTCATCGATGTTGATGGCTATGAGCCCAGCGCTGCGCAGATTGGCAAACGCCTTGATTGGAGTCTGTTTGACGATGCCGTTGCGGGTCGCCATCAGGATCTGCAGGTCCTCGCGCTCAAGATTATCGACCGTCAGCATCGCCTGGATCTGCTCGTTCTCGACCAGCGGCAGGATGTTGACGACCGGCTTGCCCCATGAGTTGCGCGATGTATAAGAGGGCAGCTGATAGACCTTCTTCCAGTACACCCGCCCGCGGCTGGTGAAGAACAGCACCATGTCGTGGGAATTCGCATGGTGCAGATCGACGATGAAATCTCCATCCTTGGTCTTGGCCGCGGTACTGCCGGTGCCGCCGCGGATTTGGGTGCGGTACTCGTCGCTCTTGTGTGCCTTGATGTAACCGGCGTGCGATAGCGTCACCACCATGTCAGTACGCTCGATCAGGTCCTCGTTGTCGATATCCTCGCCGGCCTCGTCGATCTCCGAGCGCCGCTTGTCGCCGAAATCCTTCTTGACTTTCTCGAGCTCTTCGCGCACGATGGCCTCGATGCGCTTCGGCTTGTCGAGGATGTCGAGCAGGTCGAGGATGACCGCGACGGTCGCCTCATAGTCCTTGACGATCTTGTCCCGCTCGATGGCGGTCAGGCGCGCCAGGCGCATGTCGAGGATGGTCTGGGCCTGGCGCTCGGACAGGCGGTAGACCTTGGCCTTGCCCTTGGCGTGCAGACCCCAGTTGCCGGGCTCCCGCGTCGGGCGCGCGAGCTCGGGCCGCTTGAGCTTGGCGAGCATGCCAACCACTGTCTTGCAGGTCCACGCCTTGGCCATCAGCTTGGTCTTGGCGTCCTGCGGGGTGGGCGCCTTCTTGATGATGGCGATGACCTCTTCGAGGTTGCTGACGGCGACCGCCAGGCCCTCGAGGCCGTGGGCCTTCTCGCGGGCGCGCTCGAGATCGTACAGGCAGCGGCGGTAGACCACTTCCTTGCGGTGCATTAGGAAGTGCTCGAGCATCTCCTTGAGGCTGAGCACCTTCGGGATGCCGTGGACCAGCGCGACCATGTTGACGGGGAAGTTCTTTTGCAGCTCGGTCATCTTGAACAGGTTGTTCAGGATGACGTTGGCCTGGGCGTCGCGCTTGATATCGACGACGATGCGCATGCCGGTGCGGTCGGATTCGTCCCGCAGGTCGGAGATGCCCGCCAGTTTCTTGTCCCGCACCAGGTCGGCGATGTACTCGATCAGCCGGGCCTTGTTGACGGTGTAGGGCAGCTCGGTGATGATGATGGTCTCGCGCTTGGTTTTCTTGTTGGTCTCGATCTCGGCCCGCCCGCGCATGACGACGCGGCCGTTGCCGGTCTTGTAGGCCTCGCGCACGCCGCCGAGACCGTGGATGTGGCCGGCGGTCGGGAAGTCCGGCGCCTTGATCTTGCGCATGATCTCGCTGAAGGTGGCCTCGGGCTTGTCAAGCAGCAGCAGGCAGGCGTTGATGGTCTCGGTCAGGTTGTGGGGCGGGATGCTGGTGGCCATGCCGACGGCGATGCCGGTAGAGCCGTTGACGAGCAGGGCGGGGAAGCTGGGCGCGAGCACCGTCGGCTCCTGCTCGGAGCCGTCGTAGTTCGGCATCATATCGACCGCTTCCTTGTCGATGTCGTGCAGGGCCTCGTGGGCGATGCGGGCGAGGCGGATCTCGGTGTAGCGCATGGCGGCGGCGAAGTCGCCGTCGACCGAGCCGAAGTTGCCCTGGCCGTCGATGAGCATGTAGCGCATGGAGAAGTCCTGCGCCATGCGGACGATGGTCTCGTAGACCGCTTCCTGGGAGTGCGGGTGGAACTTGCCGAGCACGTCACCGACGATGCGGGCCGATTTCTTGTAGGGCTTGTTGTAGTCGTTGCCCGCCAGTTTCATGGCGTACAGGATGCGGCGGTGTACCGGTTTCATGCCGTCGCGGACGTCCGGCAGGGCGCGGGCGACGATCACGCTCATGGCGTAGTCGAGGTAGGACGAGGACATCTTGTCCTCGATGCTGCGGGGGACGATTTCCCGGGCGTAGTCCTGCTGCTCGGGTAGGATAGTGTCGTCGTCGGACATGAACGGCCTTGTGAAAGGGTTAAAAGGCTTATTTTAACCGCAAAACCGCCGGATTCGCATGCCGGGGTTTGCAGGGCCCGCAGGCCTGGGATTCAGTCCTTTTTGTTGATGAGGACGATGAGGATGATAGCGATGGCGAACAGCACCCCGGTGACCGCCGACAGGAAAACGAGCTTGGTCATCAGGCGCGGGCGGCGGGCTGCTCCATGGCTGTATTTTAGGCTAGCAAGGCCCCTGCGCCGGGGTAAAATCGCAGCGAGCGGAAGGCGGGAGCAGGACAATGATCGACACGCACATGCATCTGGTCGAGACCGGCCGCCTGGCCTATCCGTGGGTGGCCGACATCGAGGAGCTGGCGGGCAAGGACTTCACCTACGCTGACTACTGCGGCCTGACGGGGGACAAGGTCAAGTCCTCGATCTTCATGGAGACCGCGGTCGCCGCCGACCAATACCAGGCCGAGGCCGAGTGGGTGGCCGGGCTGATCGCCGATCCGGGCACCGGCGTCATCGCGCAGATCGCGGCCTGCCATCCGGAGAGCGAGGGCTTCGAGGCCTGGATCGAGCGCGCCGCCGAGCTGCATGTGGTCGGCTACCGCCGCATCCTGCATGTGGTCGACGATGAGATGTCGCGCCCGGACGGGTTCCGGCGCAACGTCAGCCTGCTCGGGAGCAAGGGCCTGAGCTTCGACATGTGCTTTCTAGCGCGGCAGCTGCCGCTGGCTGCTGACTTCGCCGGCAGCTGCGACGGGACCCAGCTGATTTTGGATCACTGCGGAGTGCCCGACATCGCCAATGAGGAGCGCCCGGCCGAGGTGTGGCTGAACGGCATCAAGGAACTGGCGGCCATGGATCATGTGGCCTGCAAGCTGTCAGGCGTGATGGCGTACTGCGCCAAGTACCGGGCCAGCCACGAGGCCATCCGGCCCTATGTGGACCACGTGCTGGAGTGCTTCGGCGTGGACCGGGTGGTGTGGGGCAGCGACTGGCCGGTGGTGGATATGGGCAACGGCCTGGTAGATTGGCTGGCAGTGACGGACAAGATCCTGCAGGACCTCTCCGAAGATGAGAGGCGCAAGGTTGAGGTACTGAACGCTACTAGAATCTATCGATTGGCTTGATCGTAAGCCTTTTGGATTAACTCCTTGGCTCTTTTTCGTTGACTCGGATTGTTCTTTATCTTGAGTTCCAAATCGAAGCCGGAGGGAGGTAGTTTTCCTATCTTGCTTACATCGCGCATCCAATCGACATGCTTCTCACCTTGGGGGTTTTCGTCTTTGGGATTTAATTTCAGCCAAACACACATTTGATCTCTTCTAGGAATGGGCCGAAGATAGGCAAAGATTTCTCCGCCTCTAGCGAACCGCCTTAGATGCTTGCTATCTCTGCTGACTACATCTTCACCTAGGGCGATAATATACGCATTGAGATTTTCAAAGAATTCCAGAGAACTATTATTGCATACGGATAGGATGTAGTTAAGGCTGCTGTCAGTTTCTCTAGGTTTTGCCGGACTTTCTTCATGTGCTGTGTCTGATGGAGTTCCTCTCACCCAATCTAGCAACATGATGTCTTTTGCAAACCAACGATGGACTACAAACTCTGTGTTTGCTATAAGTTGTTCTCCGGCTTCTTTTCGTTCGTCATAAGCTCCTAGCTGAGCGTCGGTGAAGCTCTCAGCCAAGCATATCAAGCGAGGCTTGTCGAGATTATGACCCCTCCCCCTTGATTCATTTATCGCTAGCTCCATGAACTCAGGCTTGCTGCGAAGCAGGCGATAGTAGTAGGTGATCTGGTCGACGATGCCTACCCCTTTGTGTTTCTTGCATTCGATGAGCACAGGGCGTCCGTCCTCAGTAAGGCCGACAACGTCAATGCGTTTCGTGCGTACTTGGTATTCTGTACCAATGAGAATGGTGCCGAACATCATCTTGAGATGCCGCGCAACAAAATCGCGCAGATGTGCTTCCGGGGGCTGGGATGGGAGAAGGGCTTCGCCACCCTTTTTGGAAAAGAGTTGATATTTTTCTTTCATGATATGGTTATGGGGAGGAGCGATATTTCTTAGGATAGAGGAGGGGAAGCCTATGGCTTATGAATGGGATTTGGCATAGGCCCTGCGGCATATGCTGATGGCTTTATGTAGCTCCTGCCTTCCAGCAGTGATTCGCAATTTGCAGTGAGATGGCGCCCAACTGCCAAGGCCAGTGGTGTCGCGGGTAAACCCGTCTATAAGTTTTTCTTGCTCGGGGTCCAGACTAACCCAGGCCTGTACTTTTCCTAAGTTAGGATAAGGCCGCAGGCACACAAAAACCCTACCGCGCTTTCTAAATTGGCGTAATACTTTCCTATCTTCTTGGGTTACATCATCACCCAAACCAACTACCGCCTCCGTAAAGTCATCGAAAAGATCTCGCAACTCTTCGTCGCATTTATTTATTATGTTCCTAAGATAATAGGAAGATTGCTCAGATTCGGCGTTGGCGGGGGGGGGGGCGAGGATGATTTTTGCTTCAGATATGCTTTGTGGCACAGTTCCAGGGCTTTTTCTAATTGCTGCTGGTCGCCAACCTTAATTTCCAATTCGCAGCCTCCCGCATCTCTTTGTATATCAGACATGTCGCGGGTGAAGCCTTTAATAATTTTCTCCTGCTTGGGATCCAGCCTGACCCAAACGTGAACTTTTTTTGTTGAGGGAATAGGGCGGAGGCAGGCAAAAATTTTCCTATGTTTGAATCTCGTAAGCCTGTTTGTCCTCAGCTCTATATCATTACCAAAGTTTTTTATCCCTTGCGAGAGCCCTTCATATAAGGATAATGTGTTGCTGTCGAGCGACGGCAAAATGTCCGCGATGGATTTTATCCCTGTCGTTGGCGTGGGCTTAGCGTTTTGGGAAACGCTAGGTTTTCGTTCTGCCGTTGGTTCATCTCTAGGATTTCGGACAGCGTTGGGGCGTGGCGAAAGTGCTGGAGGGGATCCTTTCTTCCATTCTAACAGCAGGGTGTTGTTGTCAAAGTAACGATAGGTGACTAGCTCAACATTGCTTTCAGGGGTCCATGAAATCTCATCGTATTTGCTGAAATCTCCAGCCAGGCAAATCAAGCGCATCCTGCTGAAATTCAGATTATCAGCCACGTAGTCGCCCAGTTTGGATCGGCTTACTTTCCAGCGAAAGTCATCCTGCTTCTCCAAGAACACGTTGCGGTAGGCAAGGATTTGGCTGACCACATTATCGTTCTTGCCTCTCTTGTACTCAATCAGCACGGGGCAATTGTCTTTGCTGATGCCAACGGTGTCAATGCGCAAATCGTTGTTGCGGTCTTTGATGCGGTATTCGTTGTCAAAGAAGCGGATGTCGAACAGAGCTTCTAGGTTGTCTGATGCGATCTTTTGAAGCTCATCTTCTTTTGAGACGCCGGAAAGAACGCCGACGGGCTGGATAGCCCCGCTTGCTGTTATGGTGAATAGCTTCTGCATCAAAGAGGCGACGGCGTGGCTAAATCGCTAACCTATTCTAGCAAACTTTGCGATTCCGCCCTCTAGGGCGGTACGGGATTATCGCCAAATCAAGGCCGACGGCTTGCAGAAGGCGGCGCAGCGTGTCGTACCGCGGCGTGATCTTCCCCTTCTCGATCAAGGACACATGCTTCTGCGATATGCCGACCTTCAGACCCACCTCCGTCTGGCTGATTTTCCGCTTGCGGCGCTGCTCGCGGAACATCTCCTGGAAGGCCAGCGGCATCCTGTCGCCGGGCTGGCCGCGGCGAGGCTTCCGTGTCTTGCTCTTGCTCGGCTTGGATTTGCGCTTGGCCTTCCTGCTTCCTGCGGATAATCCCATACTTGGAATTTTACACATAATGATCCTGGACGCCGGATGAGGGCTCTCGCCATAAGGGTAAAATACGCTTTCTCAATGGTCCAAGCTAAAAAATCCGCCGCTAAGAAGCTAACCGTAATTGACTTCTTCTGCGGCGCAGGAGGCTTCTCGGAGGGCTTTCGGCAGCAAGGCTACACCATCGTCGCGGGCATTGACAACTGGCGCCCGGCCGTCAGGACCTTCAACCACAACTTCGGCCTGAATTGTGAGCCGGTGGATGTCGGAGAATTCGACAGCCTGGCCCGGATTCGCGCGCTTCCCAACACCGATATCATCATCGGCAGCCCGCCCTGCACCAGCTTTTCCCACTCCAACCGCTCGGGCGGAGCGGACAAGACGGAGGGCATCAGCTTGATTGAGCTGTACCTGAAGGTCGTCGCGGTCAAGATGTGGCAGCCCCGATCCAGGCTCAAGGCCTGGTATATGGAGAATGTCACGAATTCGAAGAAATACGTCAAGCCGAGCTACAGCTTTGCCGATCTAGGCCTCGCCGCCTTTGCCAAGGAAATAGGGCGCCGGCCCTCCGACATCGCCCTTGCCGAGCTGGATCAAAATTGCCGGGAAGAAAATGCGGCGGATTACGGTGTGGCGCAAACCCGGGAGAGGCTGATTACTGGCGGCATGGTGATTCGCCAGAGCAAGGAAGGCCCTAGCTTCGAACTCCCCGAGTTTGCTAGCAACTGGAAGCAAGAGCCTCGCTCGGCTAGCGAAGTGCTGCAGGAGCTGCCCCAGCCGCTGAATGGCAAAGGCAAAAAGAAGATGATTGCCGATCCCAATTACCCCAAGCTCAAGATTGGGATAGATGGCTTGGCTGATTATTCATATGACACCGGGATTTTCCATTGCCACTGGGAACAGGCGCACTGGCAGAAGAGGAACCATCCTTACATGGGTAATATGAGCTTTCCCGAAGATCTAGACAATCCTAGCCGGACCATCACTGCTACTAGAGCCAGCGCTTCGAGGGAAGCGCTGATATATGACAATGAGAACAGGCCGCAAGGGCACGATGGCCGGTACCGGACGCCCACGATCAGGGAAATAGCGGTGCTGATGAGCTATCCAATCAGCTACCAGTTCGATGGACATGAAGATGCTAAGTGGCGATTGGTAGGCAATTCAGTGGCTCCGCTAGTTAGTGCCGCTATCGCTAGAACCACCAAGAAGATCCTCAAAGTCTCATTATCGCCTGCTTCTAAATGGCCTTGTCCTGAGATTCTCAATAACCTCAATAGCAGCAAGCGCAAATCCTATGCCAAGCTTCCCGCTGGCAAGGAGACAAAGAGATTCCGCAGACACCTATGTAAAGCGGACAATATGACCACTGCCTTAACTAATTATTCGCTTGAGGGCAATGCTAGCCAATCGGATGGTGTGTGGCGATCTTACATAACGTTCGGGACCGGCAGGGGGTATAGGGTGCAGCGGGTTGATCAAAATGATCTGAAAAGCCTGCGGGAAGAGATCACACAGCACAGCTCGGGCCAGATCTTTATGGCAGAGGTGGATCAGTACCTGGACAAGCTCGGCGCGACCGGCCAAGATCTCACCAACCTACTTATGAGCAGTAAAATTACAGCAAAAAAGCATCCAGTATCAATAATTAACAGGCTAGGAGCACTGATTGGCAAGGCGCTCTCTGACCGCCATTATTCCCTTATGAAAGACAGCATTTTCGGGCAATGTGCTAAAATACGCACTAGACATTTGTTCTCGATATACGCATTTATCAAGTTAATCACGTCTTTGCAAGAAAATGGACGCCGAAAGCAGACATAAAAAGATCCAGCAGACCACCAAGAAGGCTAGTGCTAAGATTGGCTACTTGCGCAAGACTCTCGCGGGCATCACCATGGATAATATTTATGCGATACCTGTCAGGTATCTCATATTCAACCAGTACAATGCTCGGATTGGTTCATTTATCCGGACATACCGCAAGACTAGGGGAAATATAGATCCCTCCACGGAGGAAGGTGAGAAGCAGATAATGAACTTCCTCTGGCGTTCCGACCCGAGCAAGAACAAAGCAACCTCCGACGACATTGAGCAGGATGGTCAGAAAGTGCCCGGAATCATCACGTCTGATGGCGTCATAATCGATGGCAACAGGAGGTGTTTGATTCTCAAAAGACTAGTCCAAAAGGGCAGTTCTCGCCACGACACTTTTAATTGCTACGTATTGTCTCAGAGGCTCGACAAGGACCCTCAGACAATACGAAAACTAGAAATGGCTGCTCAGTTCGAGGATGACAAGGCTAGTTACAACCCTATTGAAAAATATTTGAGATGCCGCGAATTGAAAGATTTCGGCATGGCTGATAAGGAGATAGCCCACCTCATGAAAGAGAAGAATGAGGCAAGCGTGCGGACTAACCTTGCAATCCTCAAGCTGATGGACGAGTATCTTAGGTATATAGAAGCTGATGAAATGTACGAATGGCTAACAGTGGCCAGGCTGGAGGGCCCGTTTTTCGACATGCATAACTACTTACGGAAACCACCTAGCGCAGACTGGATACCTAACAAGCGTGACTTTGTCAAACTCAAAATAATTATGTTTGACCTCATTAGAAGTGGCCTTAGAAAAGAATTGCGTGATATCATCAAAAGGGACGGCGCCTTCGCGCATAAAAAGATATGGGACAGGCTGGTCCGCAACCATCAAGACAAAATCATCAAACATAGGAAGAACGAGAAGCCTACCATCGATTACATCAATGAAGAACCCGATTTGCCCGATGTCGAGCGTACCCGGAAAAGAGAGAATGCCTACATAGAAGCTGCTGGCAGCAACAAAGAAGGTGATGCATATGAGGTTGTGAGCGACATGAAGAACGATCTCTATAGAGAAAATCTCACCAAGCTACCATCAAAGTTGCTGGGAAAAGCCAGGGACGACATGCAATCCCTGGTGGACAAGAAATTCGCACCCTTGACCGACTCCAATCAAAAGAAAATTCTTCAAGAAATAAAAGAACTAGCCAATCTTCTTTCCGGTAAAAAGAAATGAAGTTGATTGAGCTGCGCATTAGCGAAGACAAGAAAATCTTGCTTCTGCTCGGCAATATGGAAAAGCTCCAGGCAGACATTATACTCATAATGTACTTGGAGAACTACGGGCTTCAGATTGTTAAGAGCAATCAAGCCAAAATTCTCTTCTCATCCCCGCAGGAAATGGAGGAAGCCCTGAAAGACATCATCGAGATCTTTCAGGAATGTGGCTGGCAAGTTCAGCTGGCCCCTGCGGTAGAAGCACTTTATGAGGCGCAGCAGAGCCAAAGTGAGGATTTTTTTAGGTTCACGGAAAAAGCATCTGATATAAGGGACGGGCGCGTTGATCCTATCGAGTTTAAAGCTTTCGCGAAAGCAATTGAAGAAAAATTTTCTGGAAACAGGCAGCTTTATCCACAGCAGCTTCTTGCCGCTTACCATATGGCCTTCGCCCAGCATGCATGCAATTTCTCGGTGCCGGGAGCAGGAAAGACTAGCATAGTCTATGGAGCTTTTGCCTATTTGAATGGCCTGGGTAAGAAACACAAGAAGTATGTTGATAAATTACTAGTAATATCTCCTCTATCGGCTTTTGCCCCCTGGATTAAGGAGTACAAAGACTGCTTCGGGATTCACCCGTCTCATCAGGTGCTGACAGGAATGAATTATAGAGAGAGGCAAAGATACCTGCAGCAAACTAATAAGGCCGAGTTGACTTTGATTAGTTACCCTGGCACATATCATTCACAGAAAGATATCATTAGGTACTTGTCAACAACCAATGATGACGTAATGGTGGTGCTGGATGAGGCTCATAGGATTCGTAAAATAGATGGATTATGGGCGCAGGCGGTTCTAGAAGCCGCTAAATATGCAAAATCTCGCATTGCCCTAACAGGCACTCCCGCACCAAATTCTTACGCAGATTTATCAAACCTTTTTAAATTCATCTATCCTGAACAGACAATAATCAATATGAGCGTGAATCACCTACATTCGTTGTCCAACAACTCAGAATCCCCTTCTGTGAAACAAGAAATTGAAGAGCTCACAAAGAGCATACAACCGTTGTTCATGAGGATAAAGAAAGCAGAGCTGGGGATCCCTAGCCCTAAAACACACAATATCTTGATTGATTTGCCCGAAACTCAGCGCGCAATATATGCGTTTATCGAGAACATTCACATGCACGCAGTACGGGAGAATCTCAGGCAGGGCAAGACTCGGCTCGCCAAAGCACGGCTAATGCGCATGAGGCAGGCCGCGACAAATATAGGGATGATAAGACAGCATATACATGAAGCTGCTGATGAGGTTCGAGCGAAAGAGGTGTTAAAAGCCCTGCCGAACATAGGCAAACCAGCAAAATATGAGAAGTGCCTAGAGTTGTTGAGAAAAATCTTTGCGAAAAAAGGCAAGGAAGGAAAGGCAATCATCTGGTCTTATTATGTAAAGAACATCAACCAATTAAGCAAGTTCCTAACTGATAACGGGATTGCAAATGAAAAGCTATATGGCGCTACTCCGATGGACGACAACGACGACAGATATAGTAGCGTCAAATCTAGAAGTCAGATCATAGACGACTTCCATAGTGACAAATGTCCGTATAGGGTAATAATAGCTAACCCCCAGGCTGTTGGCGAATCAATTTCCCTACACAAGGCCTGTCACAACGCTATTTACATGGATAGGGACTTCAGTGCCGCAATTTTTATTCAGTCGAAAGACAGGATTCATAGGTATGGTTTGAAGAAGAAAGTAAATTATTATTTCCTTCTGAGCAAGGACACCGTGGATGAAACCATACATGCCCGGCTTGAAGCAAAGGAAAAGAGGATGCTTGATCTCATTGATAAGGAGGAGATACCGTTGCTAAGGCTAGATGAGCTCGAAAAGACAGATTTCGACGAGGATGTAAAGGCTATCCTAAGGGATTATGATCAGAAACGAGCTAAGTGAAGGGAACATAGGCGAACTGGAGCAGTGCTTGGAAGTACTGCGGTTCTTGCGCAGGGAAGCCAGCCCGCTGCAGACCTTGCGCGATTACATGATGGATGATGGCCCTGAGGCGGCCGAGTCTCTGAAAGGGATGCTGCAGTTGTTGCGCTATCTTGGCTACGTTGTAGGAGATGAGGCCGAGCTTCGCATTAATACCAATGATGAGGTCACGGCCGAGCAGTTCCTGCAGAATATGTTCAATAAGTTGGAGGAGGATGGCGTTCTGTCGACCATGCTAGCTCCCCCGATTACTTCCTTGGAGGGGGAGATTGTAGTGCTCAACAACGGGTTGCTACCGAGAAAATACTCACCATTGCGAAATTTCTTGCTGAATTCCAAGATTATGCGAGATACTGACGGCAGCATGGACATTCTCAATGTAGATGAGAAATACACATATCTTTTCAAGAAATATGCTGAGGTTGGCAGCAAGCCCAAGAGCTCAGAGGAGCTCGGGAAGGAATTGGAGGACCGTGCGCGCCGGGGTAGGGAGGCCGAGGAGTTCGTCGTCGCCTATGAGCGGCGCCAGCGCAGCGGCCACCCTCAATGCGACCAGATCCACCGGATCTCCGAGGAGAACGTCGAGGCCGGCTATGACGTCGCCTCCTACGCCAGCGACGAATCGGCCGAGCTGGACAAGTTCATCGAGGTCAAGTCCTACCTCGGCGCCAAGCGCATCTACTGGAGCCGGAACGAGCAGAAAAAGGCTGAAAAGCTAGGGACGGCCTACTTCCTGTACCTGGTCGACAGCGACCGCATCCAGGAGCCGGGCTATGAGCCCGAGATTATTGCCAATCCCCACCAGACGCTCCAAAACGCCGAGAGAACCTGCGAAACCTGGCGCTATGACCTCACCTGAGGGCAGGGGCCCAGCCCGCCCCGGCGGCCAGCAGGCGTTTTGGCTGTAATTGGTATAGAATACCGACCATGGGCTCCATTCGCCGCCTTGCCTGCTGGGCAATGGCCTGCTTGCTGGTCGTCGGCGTGTCTTTGCCCCAGATCGCTGCAGGCAAGGATGAGAATGCCATCAGGCACCTCAGCAACCTCATCAAGGAGAATCCGCAGTTCGAATGGGCCTATTACGCCCGCGGCATCGCCCGCAGCAAGGCCGGCGACCATGAGGGGGCCAAGTTCGACTTCGTCATCGCCAACAAGCTCAATCCTTCCTTCAAGATACCCTCGATCTACGCTGAGGAAGTTATCAAAGAACGCCAAGACAGCAGCGTATCCGGCCAGATCAGGCAGTTCCTCCAACGAATCGATTTCCTGAATTAGGATGGTGTCTGCGTCATGCGAACAATATATTTGCAATGGGTCTCTTGCGGCCTGCTGGCGCTGTTCCTAGTACTGCCGCTGGCGCACGCCCAGGAGGAGCAAGAGCAGCAGCCGGCAACGACCGAAGGGCTTTCCAATGAGGAGACCATCGAGCAGTTGAACGAGATCCTCAAGCAGCGTCCCGACTATGCATGGGGCTATTACACCCGGGCTTTGGCCCGCAGCAACATCGGCGATCACGAAGGGGCCAAGGTCGACTTTGTCGTAGCTTCCCAGCTGGATTCCAATCTCAAGATCCCCGCGCGCTACCTGCAGGAAATCCAAGAGGAGGCCGCGCAGAAGTCCGGTAGCGTCATCGGCCGGATCATGGGACTGTTCAGCAGTTTCGGCAACTAGCTCGCTGTACTCAAGCTAGGCGTTCGCGAGATCGACTCTGAGCCACTGCCGCTAGCTGAGCAGTGGATTACATCAAGCGGCAGCTGGTCCCGGCGCGCCGGCTCTGGGATGATGAGGCGGAGTTCAACGCCTGGCTGACGGGCGAGGCAGAGCACCTCGCGATGCTGGGCGCGAGCCTGGGGCTGGATTTGGAGTTCATCGCCCGCGAGATGCGGACCGGCGGCTATGCTGATATCGTCTGCTGCGACCGTACCAGCGACGCGCCCGTCGTCATCGAATCCCAGTTCGGCGTGGCTGACGGCGATCACCTGGGCCGGCTGCTCGTTTATGGCCAGGAGCTCGGCGCGACCACCGTCGCCTTGATCGCGGAGCGCTTCCCGCCCGCCATGCTGCCGCTGGTCGAGAGCCTCAACGCCGCCCTGCGGGTGGATGTCTTCCTGCTCCGGCTCGCGCCCGAGGATGAGGAGTACCCGCGCGTGCACATCGAGGACATGCTGCGCGACACCCGCTTGGCGCCCCGCGGCGCGTCGTCCGGCTTGCCGGAACTAGAGCCCGCGTCCCGTCCCCGGCGCGCGTCGTCCACCCCCTTGGTGCTCGATTATCCCGCCCAGCCCGACGGGCCCGCGCTGCTGCGCCTGCTGTGGACGGCCGTCGCCAGCGGCAAGAAGAATATTGTCTCGCGCCTGGCCCAAGAGCCCGAGCAGGGCAGCCTGAGGCTGTACCGCCAGCTGAAGGGCCTGTTGCCGTCAGCATGCAAGCACCAGCTGCTGGTCAAGCGCAAGGGACGCTGGCAGCAGCAGCCGGATGCTGAGCTCGAAGACCGGCAGGCCAAGCGCGAGGCCTTCTGGCAGGAAGCGATCGCCGGCATCCATGCGGGCACCGCTACGGCGATGCGCAGGTACCGCTCCGTCATGCGCGGTTCCCACGGCCTCATTTACAAGCTGGTCTGGAACGGCGTCAGGATCGCCGCGCTGCACTTGGTGCGGGAACGAGTCCTGGCCGTCGACCTGCGGCTGCTCGAGCTCAGCGATACCGATGCCCGCTATCGCTATGAGCAGCTGCGCGAGCAGCGCAGCGCGATCGAAGCGGCGCTGGCCAATGAGTTCGAAGTAGCCTGGCTCGGCGGCAGGCCGCTGCGGGACAATTACATCCTGCGCCTGAAATGGCGCCGCAAGCTAAGCGGCCGGGATCCGCTCGCCGCACCCGGCCTGGCGCGGGAACTCGCCGCTGCGGTCCTGCGCGTGGAGCACGCCATGCGACCGTTCGTCGAGAACCTGCGGGAACGGCCCTATCATATGCGCAGCGCCCGCGCCTAGAAGTCGGCCAGGAGCAGCAGCACAATCGCGCCGAGCGCGATGCGATACCAGCCGAAAGGCTTGAAGTCATGCGTGGCGATAAAACGCAGCAGCCACTTGACCGCGGCCATGGCGCTGATGAAGGCGATGGCGAAGCCGATCGCGATCAGCTCGAGATCGCTCCCGCGCAGCTGCTCCCAGCTCGCGTACATGTCATAGCCCGAGGCCGCGAACATCACCGGAATCGCCAGGAAGAAGGAGAACTCAGTCGCTGGCAGGCGCCCGAGCCCGCACAGCCGCCCGCCCATGATGGTCGCGGCCGCGCGGGATACTCCCGGGAACAAAGCCAGCGTCTGCGCCAGCCCGATCAGCAGGGCCTCGCGATAGCCGACTTCATCGAGGGTCGTCACCCGTACCGCGGGCGCGCGGCGCTCGATGAGGATGATCGCGATGCCGCCGGCAATCAGGGCGTAGGCGACGTTCGCCGGCGTGAACAAGGCCTTGATGTGGCTGTGCAGCAGCAGGCCCGCGACCGCAGCGGGCATGAAGGCCGTCAGCAGCCGGCCCGCGAAGTGCTGCGTCGGCCGGGTGTGCAGGCTGCGCAGCAGCCCGAACAGCCGCTGCCGGTAGATCCAGCACACCGCCAGGATCGCGCCGAGCTGGATCACGACGATGAAGGTGTCGATGGCGGCCTCGTCGCGACCGAGCAGCTCGGCCGCGAGAATCAGGTGCCCGGTCGAGGAGATGGGCAGGAATTCGGTTACGCCCTCGACGATGCCGAGGATGACGGCCGCCCAGGCGTCGGCCCAGCTCATGCTCAGATCTTCGGCAGGGTGAGTTCCATCTGCTTTTGGTACTTGCCGCCCCGGTCCTTGTAGGAGGTCTCGCAGGGCTCGTCAGCCTGCAAGAAGAGTACTTGGGCGATGCCCTCGTTGGCGTAGATCTTAGCGGGCAAGGGCGTGGTGTTCGACAGCTCCAGCGTGACGTAGCCCTCCCACTCGGGCTCGAGCGGGGTGACGTTGACGATGATGCCGCAGCGGGCGTAGGTCGACTTGCCGATGCAGATGGTGAGGATGTCCCGCGGGATGCGGAAGTATTCGACCGTGCGCGCCAGGACGAATGAATTGGGCGGGATGATGCAGCTGTCGCCGGTGTGCTGGATCATCGATTCGGGATCGATCCGCTTGGGATCGACGATGGTCGCGTTGATGTTGGTGAAGATGCGGAAATCGGTCGCGCAGCGCGCGTCGTAGCCGTAGCTCGACAGGCCGTAGGAGACGATGCCGTTGCCGTCGACGGCGCGGACCTGCCCCTCGCAAAAGGGCTCGATCAGGCCGTGCTTGGAGGCCATGTCCTTGATCCAGCGGTCCGGTTTGATGCTCATGGCAGACCGCTTATTTAATCATAGCCGCGGCCAGTTCCCCGCGCTGCGCCAGGCACTGCCGCAGCCGGCGGCGGAAGACCTCCGGATCGTGGGGCGTGAGCGCATAGGCCTCCCGCGGCTGCATCGCGTCCAGCAGCCGCGACAGCCAAAAGCGCAGGGCGCCGACGACCATCGCCGCGCTGAAGGCCGCGCGCTCGGCGTCGCTCGGCGCGCGCACCTCTTGATAGCCCGCCAGCAGCGCCGCCAGCTTGGGCGCGGCGATGGCGCCGTCCTCGTCCATGGCCCAGTCGAGCGCCGCGACCGCCAGGTCGAACATCAAGAAGTCCTCGCCCGCGAAGTAAAAATCAATGACGCCGGCGATGCGGCCGTCGTCGCGCCACAGGAAGTTGTTGCGGAACAAATCGCAGTGGCACGCGCAGCGCGGCAGGCCGCTTGCGTCCAGTTCCGCGTCGATCGCCAGGGCCTGATCCAGCATGGCGGCGTGCTCGGTGCTGAGTGACGGGCGTACCGTTGAGGAGGTTTCCAGGCGCCAGGCGCGCCCGCGGGGGTTCGGCAGCTGCGGAGCAAAGCCGGCGGCGGCGTTATGCAGCCGCGCGATGATCCCGCCGGCGACTTGGCAGTCGACCGCGCTGGGAGCGGGACGGGTCGCGCCCTCGACGAAATCGACCGCGACCGCAGGCTTGCCCGCATAGTTGCTGTACAGCTTGGACGTCTTGCAATTGGCGAGGGTGGCGGGCACTTCCTTCACCTCACGGTGCAGGTGCTGCGCCAGCTCGATGCAGTAGCTCGCCGTGGGCTCGTCCCACACTTCGATGACCGTGAAGATGTAGCGCCGCGCGTTCGCGACGAAGGCGTAGTTGGTGTTCTCGATGCCCTCGGCGATAGGCTCGGGATCGCCCTCGAGCTCGAGGGCGTAGTTCTCCAGCAGCCACGGCGCGAACTCATCGCGCCGGACCTCGGTGAAGACCGCCACGGCGCCGGCCCTAGTCCGCCATGGCCGCGCGCAGCTTGAGCGCGACGCGCTCGGTCGCGATGACGCTGACGGCGCCCAGCAGGAGCAGGACGATCACGAAGGCGTAGCTCGGCGCGGCGGAGGCGGTCGGCAGGATGTTGTCCTGCAGGATGACCTTGACGCCGTCCGCCGGCTGCTTCCACGGCCACAGCTTGACCGTCGCGCCCAGCATCACGCCCACCAGCAGGGCGATGGTCTGGTCGTGCCACTGCTGCAGCACCCAGGTCAGCAGGCGCGCGAACAGCGCCAGGCCCAGCACCCCGCCGGCGCCGAAGATGGCGATGATCGCCAGGTCGCGCGCATGCAAGGCCTCGATCAGATGGGGATAGAAGCCCAGGATCAGCAATAGCAGGCTGCCGGAGATGCCCGGCAGAATCATCGCGCACAAGGCTACGGAGCCGGCGATGAAGAACGCGTACGCCGGCGGGGCCGCGGCGAAGGAAACCGGCGCGAGCAGGGCGGCCGCCAGCGAGATCGCCAGGCCGGCCAGCGCATAGCCGATCAGCACCGCCCGGCGGGGCAGTTTGCTCCCCATCCACCATGCGGCGCTGATGGTCAGGCCGAGGAAGAAGGCCAGGATCTTCTCGGTGTGCTCGCTGAGCAGCAGATGGATCAGGTCGGCGGTCGCGAAGATCGCGACCAGGATGCCGCTGAGCAGCACGGCGATGAAGGTCCCGTCGACGGTTTTCCAGAATATCTTGATATTGCCACGCAGCAGTATCAGCAAGAGCATCGGGCTCGAGCCGAGCTTGACCGCCTTGAGCAGCCGCGCGTAGATGCCGGTGATGAAGGCGATGGTCCCGCCGGAGACCCCGGGGATCAAATCGGCGACCCCGACCATCAAGCCGCGCAGGAAGATGCCCGCATGCTGCTTGATGAGCGCGTGCATGCTCAGGCGTTGAGGATGTCCAGCACCTGCTGGTGCAAGTCTGCGTTGGCTGCTACCAGCAAGTCGGTCGGCTGGCCGGGCACCGGCTTGGCGCCGCTGAAGTCGCTGTAGCATGCGCCCGCATGCTCGAGGATGGGGAACAGGGCGGCGAAGTCATGCGGCTGCAGGCCCTCGTCGAGGGCGATGTCCAGCCGCCCGGTCGCGACGCTAGCGAAGTTGAACGCGTCGCCGCCGTACCGGGTGAAGGAGACCTCGCTGCGCAGCCGGTCCCACTGAGAATGCACCAAAGGCGCGGTAACGGCCAGGGAGGCCGCGCTGAGATCGGTTCGCGTTGAGGTCGCGCCGGCGAGCTTGCGCTCCTCGCCCTCCGGCCCGCAGAAGACGCCGCGGCCGGCGCCGGCCACCCAGCGCATGCGCAGCATGGGAAATTCAATCAAGCCGGCGATGAAGCTGCCATCCTCGACCAGGCCCGCCAGGGTGCAGAACAAAGGACTGCCGCTCGCGAAGGCCTTGGTCCCGTCGATGGGATCGAGCACCCAGCAGCGCGCGCCGCCATCCTTGCGCTCGAGCTCCTCGCCCATGATGGCGTCGTTAGGAGCGAGCTCAGCGAGCGCCTCTCGCAGGGCGCGCTCGCAGGCGACGTCCGCCTCGGTGACCGGGCTGCCGTCTTCCTTGCTGCGGAACGCCGTGCCATCGCGCGCGGCGCCGTACGGCGTCAGGATGCGCCGGGCGACGTCGCCCAGCTGGTTGGCGATGTCGAAATCAGTCAGTCCAGATTCCATCTGCGCGTCATTTTAATGGAAAGTGTTCCTTCAGCTTCAAGGATGAGCTTGGCGCGTATTAGGCAAATTCCCGCTCGTACATTTTCTTGAAATAATCGAAGAATGACGGGAGTGCCGCATGTACCTTGGAATCGCCATCCGCCCAAATCAGGCCCGCATGCAGCAGCTGGTTGTAGGCATCACGAGCGCCTTGGGCCTCCAAGTCGTTTTCTTCCGCCATGCAGGCGCACATTATGCGTGCGCCTGATCGTATTCTTTCTTGAAATAATTGAAAAATGACGGAATCGCCGCACGCACATTGCGACCGCTGGGCACCCAGAACAGACCAGCATCTAGCAACTGGTTGTAGACATCAAGAGTGCCATCGGCATCCAAACCGGTGCCTTTCGCTAGGCAGGCTTCTATTTGCTCGGGTTTCAGGAGTTTGGGCGCAGCAGCCTCGATGGCCGCCACAACCTTCCTCGCCTGTGCAAGCAATTTGGCATCCCTGATTATTTCGTAGATTGACTCGTAAAAGTCATCGCGTTGCTCTAGCACGGTTTGCTCAGCGCTCTGCACCAAGGACACATCTACCTCCGCGCAGCCGGCGGCTTCCCTGGCATCCCAGACTTCACTACCCGCGATTTGGATGAAATAGGGATAATCGTCGGCCCAATTCAGCATCAACTGCAGAGCGGCGTCAGTTACTGGGACGCCGCGGTCTACGAACGGCTTGCTCAAGGCATCACGCGTGGCAGCAGGCTCCAAGCAGTTGATGCCGATGTTCCTAGCGCGGTTGATGAAGGTCGCATCCACCTTTTGTAAGTGCGCATTCAGCGCCGGCGTACCCGCCAGTACTATTGCCAGCGGCCATCCGCCGACAATCAAAGCCTGGCTCTGCTGCAGTACTTTGCCCAGCAAGCCCGCATCGTAATGCATGACCTCGTCCAGCAGCAGCAACAGCGGACGCAGCTGCAGGCGCTCCTCCAGAATCCCCTTGAAATTCTGGAGCGGCGGATGGCCCGGCTTCCGTCGCAGCGCCGCCTGGATGTGTTTGTATGCATGGGCTTCGGCCTGCAGCTTGCCCCAACCCGGGATCTTGGCCAGCTCGGCGAGGAATTCAGAGAACGCCTCCTGCGAGCTGACCTTCTTGAGATGGGCCCAGTGCACGACGTCAGCCTCAAGGGAAGCGGCTTCGCGCTGCGCCCAGGCCAGCAGCGCCGTCTTGCCGACCCCGCGCGGACCGACGATTTTCACCGGCTGCGGTGCGCCGTCGCGCAAGGGGCTGTATTTTTTCCGTTTGGCGGTGATCGCGGTTAGGGCTTTCCGCAGCAAGGCCTGCTCTAGCTCCCGTCCCGCCATATGCGGGGGCACGAAGCCTGTGCCTGGGCGAAATGGATTGCCCGAGGACTGTTCTGCTGTCATGGCCATATTTTAATCCCTCTGCGCATTGATTGCCAAGAAAAGGGGGCTATTCACCAACTTCACGGCTTGGGCTTGGCGCGTGCTAGACGTTCTCCCGCTCATTTTCTTTCTTGAAATAATCGAAGAATGACGGGAACGTCGCTTGTACCCTGCGGTCTCCGGTAGTCCAAAGCAAGCCGGCATGCAGCAGTTGGTTGTAGACATCCATAGTGCCCTTGGCATCCAGGTCGGTTCCTTCCGCCATGCAGGCACACACTTGCTTAGGCGTCAGAGGATCAGGTGCCGCCTCGATGGCAGCCACCACCTTCCTCGCATGTTCTAGCAATAAATCTTGTAAGAGCATTTCGTAAATTGATTCGTAAATATCAAGGCGTTGTCCCCACACCTCTTCCTCAACGCTCTGCACCAAGGCCACATCGATTTCCGCGCAGCCAGCTTTCTCTTTGGCATCCCAGACTTCCTGTCCCACGACTTGGGTGAAATGTGGGTAGCCGTCGGTCCAGCTCGCCATCAGCTCCAGCGCGTCGTCCGCAACCGCGATGCCGCGGTCCGTAAATGGCTTGCTCAAGGCCGCTCGGGTCGCAGAGGGGTCCAAGAGATTGATGTAGATGTCCTTGGTGCGGTAAACGAAACTCGCATCCACCTTGTCTAAGTGCGCGTCAAGCGTCGGGATGCCCGCCAATACCACTGCCAGCGGCCATCCCTCGTCAATCAGCACCTGGCTGTGATGCAGCATCTTGCCCAGCACCTTCACATCGTAATGCATGACCTCGTCCATAAGCAGTATCAGCGGACGGAAGCGCAGGCGGCTCCTTAGGATTCCCTCGCAATCCTCAATCGGCGGCTGGCCGTACTCCCAGTCCTGGGCTGCCTTGAGAAGCTGGTACTCCTGGTCTGAGACCTGCTTGCGATTGAAGCCAGGGATATCGGCCATCTTGCTCAGGAAGCTGGAGAGCTTCTTCTCGGCATCGGAGTCCGACAGATCGGCCAGGCGCACGAAATCAGCCTTCAGGGTCTTGATCTCGCGCTCCGTCCAAGTCAGCAGCGCCGTCTTGCCCACCCCGCGCGGGCCGACGATTTTCAAGATCGGAGGCGAACCGTCCTGCAGAGGACCGTATTTATCTTTCCGCGGGCCAGTGATCGCTGCCAGCGCTTCCTTCAGCAATTTATGCTCAGGATCACGTCCCGCCATGTGCGGAGGTACGAAACCCGTGCCTGGACGAAATGGATTGGAGATTGGCACTAGCGCAGCCTTGGCTGTATTTTAATCCCGCTGCGCATTGATTGCCAAGAAAAAGGCGCTATGCCTGCAACTTCACGAGCTTGACTTAATATATAGCCCCCTGCTTGCGAGCGTCTCTTAAAATCCATCTGCGCTCCGCCTCATGCCTGCTTCGCCGTCCGCCGCCGCCAGCATGGCTGAAGCCGTGGCGTACTTGACCGGACTGCAGGAGCGCATCGCCGCCGGCTTGGCCGCGACGGCGGGCGAGGAGTTCACCAAGCGCAGCTGGCAGTCCCAGCTGGGGCAGGGCCAGGGCTTGCTGATCGAAGGCGGCGACGTGCTCGAGCGCGCCGGCGTGAACATGTCGCAGGTGGCCGCGTCCAGCCTGCCTGCCGCGGCGACTGCGTCCCGGCCGGAGCTGGCGGGCCGGCCGTACCAGGCGGCCGGGGTGTCGGTGGTGGTGCACCCGCGCAATCCCTATGCGCCGACGGTACATCTCAACGTGCGCTTTTTCACCACCACCGACGCCGACGCGGCGTGGTGGTGCGGCGGGGGCATGGACTTGACGCCGCATTACGGCTTCGTCGAGGACTGCCGCGCGTTCCACCAAGCCTGCCGCAACGCCCTCGCGCCGCATGGCGCGGATCTGCACCAGCGTTTCAAGCAAGCATGCGATGAGTACTTCTTCATCCGCCACCGCCAGCAAGCGCGCGGCATCGGCGGCATCTTCTTCGATGATTACACCGCCGACGGCGACGTCGCCCGGGCCCAGGCGCTGCTCGCAAGCGTGGGCGACGTCTTCCTGCCGGCCTACCAGCCCATCCTCGCTCGGCGCAAGGACGCTGACTACGGCCCGCGGCAGCGCGCCCATCAATTGTTCCGGCGCGGGCGCTATGTCGAGTTCAACCTGGTCCAGGACCGCGGGACGCTGTTTGGGCTGCAGTCCGGCGGTGAGATCGATGCCATCTTGATGTCGCTGCCGCCGCTCGCCGGCTGGGACGCCCAGGCGGCTGAGCGTGATGAACAAGATGATGAGGTGCTGGTGCGCGACTTCCTGCGCGCCCGCGACTGGCTCGCGGAATCCTAGAGCGGCGTGTCGAGCAGCAGTACTTCGACTTCTTCACCCCCGCGCAGCTCGGTCGCGCGCAGGGGCATGCGGACCAGGCAGTTGGCCGCGGCCAGGGAGGACAGCGCGCCCGCATCCTGCAGCGCGCACAATTTCACCTGCGGGCCGTCCTTGCCGTTGCGCAGTTGCGCGCGCAGGTATTCGGTGCGCGGCGTGCGCTTGCGATGGCCGCTCTTGAGCCGCGCTTTGATGACTGGCAGTTGCGGCATCGGATCGCAGCCGGCCAGGCGCAACAAGGCGGGCAGGGCTAGGATCATGAAAGTGACATAGGCTGAAGATGGATTGCCGGGCAGGCCCAGCACCGGCGTGTCCTTTAATCGTCCCAGCACGAAGGGCTTGCCCGGCTTGATCGCAACTTGCCAGCTGTCGATGCTGCCGCGTTCGGCGAGCACGTTCTTGATCAGGTCGCGCTCGCCCACCGACGCGCCGCCGGAGGTGATCATCAAGTCGCAGTCGGCGGCTGCCGCCAGCATGGCCGCTTCGAGCTGCGGCTGTTCGTCCTCGACCAAACCGTAATCGCGGCAGGCGAAGCCGTACTGCTTCAGCAGGGCCGCCAGCATGCCGCGGTTGGCGTCGTGGCAGCAGCCGGGATCGAGCCGCGCGCCGCGCTCGCGCAGCTCGGAGCCGGTCGACAGCACCCCGATGCGCGGACGACGCCAGACCGCCAGGCGGTCGATCCCCAGGCCGTGCAGGAGCGCGAGGTCGCGGCTGCTGAGCAGCTGCCCCCGGCGAATGGCGGGTGCATCGCGCTGCACATCAGACCCGGCCGGCCGGATGTTGCTCGCGCGCGGGGCCTTGCCCGCGGTGATCTCTTGCTCGCTGACCTCGACGATTTCCCAGGGCAGCACGGCGTCCAGGCCGTCCGGGACCCGGGCGCCGGTCGCGATCTTGACGCAGGACTTGGGCGGGACTGCAGCGGTCCAGGGCGCGCCGGCCGCGGCTGCTCCGACGATGGGCAGGGTCCCGGGCAGGTCGCGGCGTCGCAGGGCGTAGCCGTCCATGGTGGCCGTCGCCCCGCCGGGCAGGGCTAGGGGACTCGCCAGGTCCTGGGCGCAGACGCGGCCGCGCAGCTCGGGCCCGACCGCCAGGCGCTCGTTGCCGTCTACCGGCGCGATCGCGCGCAGCAGGTCGCGCAGCATCGCCGTCTCGCTGCGCATGCGCGGGCGGGAAGCAGCTTTGGGTGCTGTCATCAGCGGCGATTTCAATGGGGGATTTTGAACTTAGTCTGACAACCTGCGCCTAGTCAGTTTAAATAAAGTTTGGCACGCCCAGGGATGGGTGTGGAGCGTTAATTCATGCAATCAAGATCTTGAGGGTATTTAGTGATTTGCCTCACCAAAGACATGGTGTGCCAGGCTCCTGGGCCTGGCGGCGATCTCAGTCCGCGGAACTCGGCGGTTCCACATAGTTGAAGGAGTAGGTGTAGTCTTTCCTGACCGTGTTGTGGGAGAAAACGCTGAACTTCCCTATGTACACCTTGCCCGAGTATTCGAACTTGTACACACGATCATCAGAGATGGGGTAGAGGTCCTTGCAGCGGAGAGCGAACCTTTCCGGCCTGTGATCCTGTTCGATCCACATGTCCTCCCTGAGAGGAGTTGTTTCGATGTCTTCCTCGGCCATGGGCATATTTTATCACAGACTAGCTTGACGTACGTTGTGATTGTCCCCGCTTGTGTTTTTTCTTGAAATAATTGAAGAACGACGGAATCGCCGCGCTCACTCCGCCAGCGCCGGCCTTCCAAAACAGGCCAGCGTCCAGCAGCTGGTTGTAGACTTTGAGAGCGCCCTTGCCATCCAAGTCGGTGCCTTCGGCCAGACAGGCAATCACTTGATCAACCTCGAGAGGCTCAGGCGCGGCCTCAATGGCGGCCACCGCCTTGCGCGCGTGTTCCTGCAACTGGTCGTCCCTGATTGCTTCGTAGATTGTCTCGTAAAATTCATCGCGCTCGAACTGCACAGCCTGCTCAACGCTCTGCACCAAGGCTAAATCCACCTCAGCGCAGCCAGCTTTCTTCTGGGCTTTCCAGACTGTACTGCCGACGATCTGGGTGAAATAAGGATAGTTGTCGGTCCAGCTCAGCATCAACTTCAACGCTTCCTCCGACACCTTGACGCCACGATCCGCGAACGGCTTGCTCAAAGCTGCGTGCGTCGCAGCAGGATCCAGGCGGTTGATGTAGACATTCTTGGTGCGGTTGATGAAGGTCGCGTCCACTTTTTTCAAGTGCTCGTTCAGCGCCGGCGTACCCGCCAGCACCAATGCCAGCGGCCATTCCCGGCTCATCAAAACCTGGCTCTGCTGCAGAATCATTTTCAGAATCTTCGGTTCGTAATGCATGGCCTCGTCCATCAGCAGCATCAGCGGACGGAGCCGCAGGCGCTCTTGCAGAACCCCCTCGAAGTCCTTCAGCGGCGGCTGGCCCGGCTCCCAGTTCCGCGCCAAATGGAAATACTTGGACACCTGGGCTTCGGCCTGCTTCCAGTCAAAGCCCGGGACTTCCGCCAGCTTGCGCAGGAATATGGAGAGTCCTTTCTCTGAATCGCCGTCCGGCGGATCGGCCAGGCGCACGACGTCAGCCTTCTTGGGCTCGATCTCGCGCTCCGCCCAAGTCAGCAGCGCCGTCTTGCCCGCTCCGCGCGGGCCGATGATCTTCAAAGGCTGGGGCGCTCCGTCGATCAAAGGGCCATACCTGCCATCCCGCTCGCCGCAGATCGCATCCAGCGTTTCCTTCAGCAAGGCCTGCTCCGGCTCCCGACCAGCCAGATATTTGGGCACAAACCCCGTGCCTGGACGAAATGGATTGCCCGAGGACTTCTCTTCTGTCATGGCTGTATTTTAAGCCCGCCGCGCGTTGATTGCCAAGAAAAAGGAAATGTTCCTTCAACTTTACGGGTTCGGCCTAGGCGCCTGCGACCAGGCTCTTGGCTCAATCCGTGCAGCGTAAAGAACAAGCCCATTTAATAACAAGCGCGGCGGTGCAAGTAGAATCTCCCCGAGAAACTGGGCTATGGGCGCTGCGGACAACGGCAACCTGCTGTGGATCGACCTCGAGATGACGGGGCTGGACACGCAGAAAGATGAGATTCTGGAGGTCGCCCTGATCGTCACCACCAGCACCCTCGACATCGTCGCCAAGTCGCCCAGCTGGGTGCTGGCCTGCGATGAGAAGATTCTCGCCGGCATGGACAAGTGGAACAGCGTCACCCACGCCCGCAGCGGGCTGCTCGCGGAAGTGCGCCAGTCGGACCTGAGCTACGGCAGCTGCGAGCGCCAGGCGCTGAAGTTCGCCAAGCAGCACGTCGGGCACAAGGCCTCGCCCATGTGCGGGAACACCATCTGCCAGGACCGCCGCTTCCTCGCGCGCTTGATGCCGGACCTGCACGAGCACTTCCACTACCGCAATCTCGACGTGACCAGCTTCAAGATCGCGTGCCAGCGCTGGCTGCGCGACGGCTTCGAGGAGGAAGAGGTGGCCAAGCCCGAGAGCGACCACCGCGCGCTGCACGACATCGAGCAGTCGATCGAGGAAATGCGGCTGTACCGCAAGCTGCTGTTCTAGGCATGGCGCCCGCGCCCCAACGCGCTCCCGGGACCTTGATGCTGGTGCTCGGCTGGGCCCTGCTGTTCTTCGTCGTGGCCTATTTCTTCCACCACATGTTCTATGTGCCCGAGGTCAGCAACGCGACCATCATGATCGAGGAAGGCCAGCGGACGGTCAGCATCGAAGAGGATCTCAGCGGACACTACAGCGCGCGCGGGGACATCAACGGCTATCCAGTCGTCTTCGTGCTCGATACCGGCGCCAGCGAGGTCGCGATCCCGCAGGCGGTGGCCGAGGCCGCCGGCTTGGAACTTGGAGCCCCGCTGCGGGTGCGCACCGCCAACGGCATCGGCGACGGCTGGTCAACGCGCATCGACCGGCTGGAGTTCGCCGGCATCGGCATTCGCAACGTCAAGGCCATCGTGCTCGAGAACATGGACGAGGACCTGGTGCTGTTCGGCATGAACGCCATCCGCGGGCTCGACATGCACCAAAGCGGCGGCGTACTCAAGATCAGCCGTCCTTAGAAGCGCGCTGGCCCCGCGCCAGCAGGCTCCCCAGCCAGAACGACAGCAGCGGCGCCAGGGCCTGGCGCTGGGACTCGTCCATGCGCTCGAGCAGCTGGCGGACCTTGCCGACCGTCGCGTCATCGTCGAACAGGTCGGCGAACACATACTTGAACGCCCGCGACTGGCGCTTGCCGACCAGATCGCCCGGTCCGCGCAGGCGCAGGTCCGCGCGCGCGATCGCGAAGCCGTCGCTCTCCTTGTGCATCACCTGCAGGCGCTCGATCGCAGGGTCGGCGAGGCCGGACTCGTAGAGCAGGGCGCAGAAGCTGCGGCTGTGCCCGGCGCGGCCGACGCGGCCGCGCAGCTGATGCAGCTGGGACAGGCCCAGGCGGTCGGCATGATTGATGACGATGGCGTCGGCCTCGGGCGCGTCGATGCCGACTTCGACGACGGTGGTCGCGACCAGCAGCCGGGTCGCGCCCGCTTCGAAGGCGTCCATGGCCTCCAGCTTGTGCGTACTCTTCATGCTCCCGTGGATGAGGGCGGTCGGCAGGTCGGGGAGCAAGGCGCTGATGCGCGCGTGCTCGTCCTCGGCCGCGCGCAGCCCGCTGGCGCCGCGCTTGATCAAAGGGCAGATCCAATAGGTCTGCAGCTTGTGCTTGACGATCTCACGCAGCACCTCGTTGGTGCGCGCCGCGCTGAAGACCAGCGTCCGGATCGAGCCGGCGTGCGGTTTTTCCTGCAGGCGCGAGATGTCCAGATGCGCGAGCATGCCCAGCTCCAGGGTGATGGGTATCGGCGTCGCGCTCATCATCAGCACATGCGCGACCCGGGCCTTGGACTCGAGCTTCTTGCGCTGCACGACGCTGAAGCGCTGCTGCTCGTCGATCACCGCCAGGCTCAGATCCGGCATGGCGACCTCATCCTGGACCAGCGCATGGGTCCCGATGACGAGGAAATGGTCCTGGCCCTGCTGCAGCCGCGCCAGCAGGGCGCGGCGCTCGGCCGGCTTGGTCGCGCTCACCAGCAGGTGGCACTCAAAGCCCAGCGCGGCGAAGATCGGCTTGAGCCGCCGATGGTGCTGGCTCGCGAGAATGACGGTCGGGCACATGATGGCCGCCTGCTGCCCGGCGCGCAGCGCCAGCCAGCACGCGAAGGCCGCCACCACGGTCTTGCCGCTGCCGACGTCGCCGTGCAGCAGCCGGCGCATGGCGCGCTGGCCGCCGATGTCGGCCGCGATCTCCTGCATGGCGCGCCGCTGGCAGGCGGTGAGCTTGAACGGCAGGTGCCGCTCGAAGGCCGCGATGGCGTCCTTGGGCGCGGGCAGCGCCCGGGATTCCTCATGGCGGATGCGGCTCTTCTGCCGCTGCTTGAACGCGATGTGCGCGAGCCACTCATCGAACTTCAAGCTGGGCAGGGCCCGCTGCTCGACCAGTTCCAGCTCCTCGGGCCGGGGCTGATGCAGCATGCGCATGCTCTCCGCCAGCGGCAGCGCCCCGCTGGCCCGGCGCAGCGCCGGCGGCAGGCAGTCGCCCTGCGCGCGCAGCTTCTCCAGCTCCTGCCGGATATGACGGACCACCGTCGCCTCGGACAGATTGCCGATCTTCGGATAGCGGGCCGTCAAGTGCGCCGGCAGCGGCGCCCGGCCGCTGCGCAGGCGCGGATGGACCAATTTGAGCGCCGGACCCCCGCGCAGCAGGCCGCCGCCCTCCGCCTGGGGCGCTCCGAACAGCCGGAAGCGCTCGCCGGCCGCCGTCGCCGCGCGCATCCCCCGGGTGAAGCGCAGGAAGGCCACTCGCATGCGCCCGGTCTGGTCGGCTACCAGGCATTCGAGGGCCCGCGGGCCCGCCATCTGCTTCTCGCAGACCACCTCGAACAGCGCCGGCTCGCCCGGTACGGCCTCGGCGATGGGGGTCGTACGGGTCTCGTCCTCGTAGTGGCTGGGCCTGATTTTGAGCAGGTCCGCGGGGCGCAGGCGCCCGGCGCGGGTGATTTTCTTGACCGTGCGGCCTCCGCCGGCCACTGCTACAGCCCTGCGGCCGGAAGATCCCGCCGCCGGTCCCGCCGAAGGGCGCATATCATATAATACACACGTTATTATAAGCAGATTCGAGAGAATATGCCCGATAAAGCACACGCTGACGCGAGTTCCATCTCAGTACCCGAAATCGGCTTCGGCACCTTCGGCCTCAAGGGCGCGGTAGCCGAGCAGGCGGTGCTCGACGCCCTCGACCTGGGCTATCGCCACATCGACACCGCCGGCATCTACGACAATTTCGATTCCGTCGGCCGGGCCATGCGGGATTCGGGCGTGCCGCGGTCGGAGATCTTCATCACCTCGAAAATCTGGGGCGATAATTACAAGAAGGGCAAGTTCGAGGAAGCGACCGCCCAGGCCCTCGAGCTCATGCAGACCGATTACATCGACCTGCTGATGCTCAACTGGCCGCCGTCGGCGAAGGAGTTCGACAGCGTGTTCGAACTGCTGCTCGCCGAGTGCGAAAACGGCCATGCGAAATATATCGGCATCAGCAACTTCGACGGGTCCATGCTCGAGCAGGCCCTCAAGCAGGTCAAGGGCATCGCCTGCCACCAGATCGAGATGCATCCCTACATCGACCAGGAGAACACCATCAAGGTCTGCAACGAGCACAAGGTCCATCTCAACGCCTATTACGCCCTCGCGCGCGGCAAGATCATCAATGAGCCCGTCATCCAGGAAATCGCCAACAAGCTCGAGACGCCGCCGTCGGCGGTCGCCCTGCGCTGGGTGATCGACCGCGGCCTGTCGGTGTCGACCACCTCATCCAAGCGCTTTCATCTCAAGGACAATCTCGAGTACCGCAACATCAAGCTCGACAAGAAGCAGACCAAGCGCATCGACAACATGGTCCGGCCCAACGGCAGCGTGATGTCCGAATAGGACAGGCCCCCCTTGTGGTTGCCGCCCCGGCGGTTTAGAATTAACCAAGCGCAAAAATGAACAGCTCAGCTTCAGCGGCCAGCGTCGCCAAGGAGGACGAGGCCCCCAAGGACGCGGCCGTACCGCCGCCGCTGAGCTTCAGCGAGGCGGCCGCCAACAAGATCAAGGGCCTGCTGGCCGAAGAGGACAATCCGGCCCTCAAGCTGCGGGTCTTCGTCGCTGGCGGAGGCTGCTCCGGCTTCCAGTACGGCTTCACCTTCGATGCTTCCCAGGATGACGACGACCTGGTGCTCGAGAACCACGGCGTCGCCCTGCTGGTCGACAGCATGAGCATCCAGTACCTGACCGGCGCGGAGATCGACTATCAGGAAAAGCTCGAAGGGTCCCAGTTCGTGATCCACAATCCGAACGTGACCTCGACCTGCGGCTGCGGGTCCTCCTTCAGCGTCTAGCGCCCGCTCACAGCGCGGCCGCGGCCACCTCGACCTCCAGCAGGCGCTGGGTCTCCCGCGTCGCTTGCTGGAACGCGGCGATCTGCTCGGCCGTCAGCGGCGGCTTGACGACCGGGACCTTGGCGGACAGCGGATCGACGTGCTTGCCGTCGATGCGGAACTCATAATGCAGATGCGGGCCGGTTGACAGGCCGCTGGAGCCGACGTAGCCGATGACGTCGCCCTGCAGCACCGGGACGCCCTTGCGCATGCCCTTGGCGTAGCGGCTCATGTGCGCGTACAGCGTGGTGTACTTGCCGCTGAAGTGCTTGATGCGCACGGTGCGGCCGTAGCCGCCGTTGGTCCCGACGAAGTCGACGATCCCGTCGCCGGTCGCGCGGATCGGCGTGCCGGTCTTGGCCGCGAAGTCGACCCCGCGGTGGGCGCGCCACTTCTTGAGCACTGGATGGAAGCGCCGCAGGCTGTAGCGGGAGGAGATGCGCGTGAACTTAAGCGGCGAGAGCAAGAAGGCGCGCTGGGTGTTCTCGCCGTTCTCGGTGTAGTAGTTGCCGTCCGCCGGATTGAGCAGGCCGACCAGGCGCCGGCCCTGGTTGATCAGGCGCACGCCGTAGAGCTTGCCGGAGCCGGCGTAGGCGCCGTCGGAGTCGTACAGCCGCTCGTAATGGATCGCGATGCTGTCGCCGTTGCGGATTTGCCGGATGAAGTCGACGCGGGTCTCGAGCACGTCGGCGACCTCGTTGATGATCAGGTCGGGTATGCCAGCGGCGGCGAAGGCCTGGTAGATGGAGGGCGCTTCCGGCGTGATGGTCGCGACGCCGCTCGCCGCGCGGCTGACGAGGGCGGGAGCTTCCTCCGCCGCGTGCATGCTGCCGTCGCTGTTGCGGACGAAGTTCAAGTGCAGCTCGGGGCTGAGCTTGTAGCGCAGCGCGACCAGCTTGCCGTCATCATCGATGCGATAGGCGATCTGCTTGCGCGGATGCAGCTTGCTGTAGGTGCGCATGTTGCGCAGGGTCACCAGATAGGTATAGGCCTCCTCATCGGCGTTGATCTTGCGCAGGATGTCGCCGAGGGTGTCGCGGCGCTTGATGGTGTACATTTCCCATGACTCGGGCTCGGCCGCCGGCTCGGCATCTTCCTCCGGTTCGGGGGACGGCAGCAGCGCCAGGGTCTGGGTCGAAGGAACATAGGTGGCCGGATACGATTCGGAATAGTCCGGCTCGGTCAGCAGCAATTCATACCAGTAGTCGTCCCCGGCGGCGAACTCCATGGGCTGCGGCGCCAGCAGCAGCGCCAGCAGGGCTGCGGCGAGCACGAAGCCCAGGGTCGCCGCGGCGTCAGCGTACTCGCGCAGCAGCGGGAACAGAGGGGGCAGGGGCACTAAACAGGCAGTAAGGTGACGGCGCAAATTTTATTCTTTCCGCAGCCATGCGCCGTCGGCATGCTAGAATAATGATATTCATTATCAATAAAGGCTTGTTATGAATTGCTGTCCGGACATCATCCTCCGCCGCGGCCTCGCGGTGTTGGCGCTGCTGCTGCCGCTGCCGGCGCTGGCCGACGAGGTCAACGTCTACACCGAGCGACAGGAAGTGTTCCTGCGGGACATCTTCACGGCGTTCACGGCTGCGACGGATATCAAGATCAATGTCCTGTACCTGGACAAGGGCTCGGTCGAGAGGCTCGCGAGCGAAGGCGAGCACACCGTCGCTGACTTGGTGATCGTCGCCGATGTCGGCCGGATGCAGGCCCTGGAATACGCGGGCTTGACGCAACCGCTCGATCCCGGCTTGCTCGCCAAAGGCAGCGTGCCAGTGCGCATGCGGCCGGAGCGGAGCCACTGGGCGCCGCTGACGCGGCGCCTGCGAGTGCTGTTCGTACGCGAGGACGATCCCACGGCGATCGCTGATTTCAGTGAATTGGCCGAGCCGGAGTGGCGCGACGGCCTGTGCCTGCGCAGCGGCTTCCATCCGTACAACATCGCTTTGTTCGCCAATTACCTTGGCCTGCACGGCGTGGAAGCGACCCAAAGCTGGATCAGCGGCATCAAAGCCAACCTGGCGCGCAAGCCCCAGGGCAACGACCGCGCCCAGATCAAGGGCGTGGCCAACGGCCAGTGCCGCGCCGCGGTCGCCAATCTCTATTATTACTACAAGATGCTCAACAGCGACAAGGAAGATGAGCGCCAAGCCGCGCAGAACGTGCGCTGGCTGCCGCTGCGGGTCGATGCCAGCGGCGCGCATGCCAACATCAGCGGCGCGGCGATCGCCAAGCACAGCCCGCGGCCTGCGGCCGCGGCTCGGCTGCTGGAGTTCATGCTGTCGGCCGAGGCCCAGCGCATGTACGCCTCCGCCAACTACGAGCTGCCGATCAGGCCGGACGTCAGCATGCCCGCTGAGCTTGAGCAGGCCAATGAGGTGATCGCCAATGCGCTGTCGCTCGATGACATCGCGCGCCTGCGCAGCGCGGCCGCTGATCTGGTCGAAGAAGCGGGCTTCGACGACTAAGCGGCCATGCGCGCCGCGGCCCTCAGCGCCCGCTTCGGGCGGACCGCTGCCTATCTGCTGCTGCTGCTGGCGCTGGCGCCGCTAGCGGGGCTGCTGCTGCTGTTCCTGCAAGCGCAGTTTGGCGCTGCGCCCTGGCCGCGCGGCGCGCTGCGCCTGCTGGGCAATACCGTGCTGCTGGCCGCGGGCGCCAGCTTGCTGGCGGTGCTGTGGGGGGCGGCCGCCGCATGGCTGACGGAGATGTGCGTCTTTCCCGGGCGGCGGGTGTTCGGGCTGCTGCTGTTCCTGCCGTTCGCCTTGCCGCCCTATCTGCAGGCCTATGTCTGGAGCGACCTGCTCGATGACCGCTGGGGCTGGGGCGTGCGCAACATGCCGGGCGCATGCCTGCTGATGTCGCTGGCGCTGTACCCTTATGTATACATGCTCGCCCGAGCGAATTTCGCCCAGCAGTCCTGCAGTCTCATGGCCGCGGCCCGCTTGCTGGGCTGCACCCCATGGGGCGCGTTCTGGCGGGTGGCGTTGCCGATGGCGCGCCCGGCGCTGGGAGTAGGCGCCTTGCTCGTGTTCATGGAAGCGGCCAACGACATCGCGGTCGCGCAGGATTTCGGCCTGGGCACCCTGGGCTATCGCGCCTATGACCTGTGGTTCAACCGCGGCAGCGCCGCTGGCGCGGCGCGCTTGGCCTTGCTGCTGTTCGTCCTGGCGCTGGCGCTGATCATGCTTGAGCGTCCGCTGCGCCGCCGGCAGGTGCAGTATGAGAGCTCGATCCGCTATTTCTGCTGCCTGAGCGAATACCGCCTGCGCGGCGGCCATGCGCTGCTCGCCTGCATGGGATGCGGCGTACTGGTATTGCTCGGCTGCGGCGTGCCGCTGGCGGCGCTGGCCGCGCGCACCTTGGAGGCTTCTTCTTCCTGGCATGCGCCGCGGCTGGCCGGCGCAGTGATCGATACCCTGCAGCTGGCCGGCCTGGTCCTGCTAGCCGGCTTCGTCCTCGGCGCGGCCTTGCTGTGGCTGCGGCGTCGCAGCGAAGCGCCCGCGATGCAGGTGCTGTGCATGTTGCCGGCCAGCGGCTACGCCTTGCCCGGCATCATCTACGGCATGGGCTGCCTGCTGCTGCTCGCGGCGACGGCCGATGGCTTGCTCGCTCTCAGCGGCTATTCCGCGCATTGGCTGCTGCATTCGAGCGTCGGCCTGCTGTGCCTGGCGCTGGCCTGCCGGTATGTGATCATCCCCGGCGGCGCGCTCGAGCGCGGCTTGGACGGCCTGTCCCCGCGGCTGGGCGAGGTCGCGCGCAGTACGGGCAAGTCGCAGCTGCGCATGCTCGCGCAGGTCTGGCTCCCGCTGCTGCGCCCGTCGCTGCTGGTGGGCGGCCTGCTGCTGGCGGTGGACATCATCAAGGAGCTGCCGCTGACGCTGCTGCTGCGCCCGCTGGGTACCGACACCCTGGCGCTGCTGGTCTATCAATACGCCAGCGACGAGGACCTGGGCCTGGCGGCGCCGTATGCCCTGGCGCTCACGCTGCTCGCGCTCGTACTGCTCGGTTTGGCTTATCCCTTGTTGACGGCGGCCGTACGGCAGCGACGGCAAGGTTAAAATTCCATTTCGCGTCATGCAGCTGGAACTTGCGAACGTCAGCCACTACCATGGCCGGACTCCCATCCTCAACGGCCTGAGCCTGCAGCTCGATGAGGGCGAGATCGGCGTGCTGATCGGCCCGAGCGGCGCGGGCAAGACCACCGTGCTCAACTGCATCGCCGGGCTCGAAGAGCTCAAGGGCGGTACCATCAACATCGGCGGCGGCTTGGCGAGCTCCGCTGATTTCCACATGCCGGCCGAAGAGCGCAATGTGGGCCTGATGTTCCAGGACGCGGCGCTGTTCCCGCACTTGAGCGTGCGCCAGAACGTCGCCTTCGGCCTGCGCGCCGGGGCGAACGGCAATGATGATCGGGTCGCGGAGATGCTGCGGACCTGCGCCATCAGCGACTACGCCGAAGCCTATCCGCATGAACTCTCCGGCGGCCAGCAGCAGCGCGTCGCTTTGGCGCGGGCCCTGGCGCCGCGCCCGCGCCTGCTGCTGCTCGATGAGCCGTTCTCCAGCGCCGACGCAGCGCTCAAGCTCAATCTGGTCCAGGAAGTGAGCACCATCATCCGGCAGGAAGGATCGACCGCCTTGCTGGTCACCCACGATCAGAACGAGGCCTTCGCGCTCGCCGACCGCTGCGGCGTGATCGATGCGGGCAGCATCTGCCAGTGGGACACCGCCTACAATCTCTATCACCGTCCCAACTGCGCCTTCGTCGCGAACTTCATCGGCGATGGCGTGCTGCTCGATGGCAAATTGACCGCGGACGATGAGGTCGCGACCGAGCTCGGGCCCGTCAAGGCGGCCGCGCCGTTGACCACGCCCATGCTGCGTACCGGCAACAGCGTCAAGATGCTGCTGCGCCCGGACGACATCGTCCTGACCGAGACGGGGCAGGGCAGCGCGGCGCAGGTGCGCGAGAAATCCTTTCGCGGCGCGGAGATTCTGTACCTGCTCACGACCGAGCGGGGGACCGACCTGTACGCCGTCCAGCCGAGCCGCGTCGACCTGGAAGTGGGCGCGGCCATCGCGGTCGCGCCGCAGGTCGACCACGTCGTCGTGTTCCCGTCCATCGACTGATGGAGCTGTTCTCCGCCGAGTGGTTCGGCGCATTGCTGTCGATCATCCTGATCGACCTGGTGCTCGCGGGCGACAACGCCTACGTCATCGCCATGGCGGCCAGTTCCCTGCCGAAGCATCAGCAGCGCAAGGCGGTGCTGCTCGGCTCCGCCGGCGCCATCATCATCCGCATCATCTTCGCGACCGTCGCGATCTATTTGCTGCGCATCTCCTTCCTCAAGGCGATCGGCGGGCTGCTGCTGTTCTGGATCGCCTACAAGCTGATCCAGGATAGTGGCGGCGACCATGCCACGGTCGCCGAAAGCGATAAAAAACCCCGCAGCCTGCTCGATGCCATGATGCTGATAGTCTTCGCCGACGCCGTCATGGGGATTGACAACGCCCTCGCGATCGCGGGCGCGGCCCGGGATGACGTCTCCCTGGTGGTGATCGGCCTGCTGCTGAGCATTCCCATCATCATGTGGGGGAGCTTCCTCATCATCAAGATGATCAAGAAGCATCCCTGGATCACCTGGGCCGGCAGTGCCCTGCTGGGCTGGACCGGCGGCAGCATGGTCGCTAGCGACGTGTGGCTGGAAGCAAGGTTCTTCGATGCTGCGCCCGGTTTGGGCTGGGTGGCTGCGATTGTCCCGGCCTTGTTCTTTTTCGGCCTGGGCTGGTGGTTCAGTCGCCGCCGACGTCCCGCTTGAGCAGCGCGAGCTCGACCGCCTTGCCCAGGTAGGTTTCGGGCCGCAGCGCCAGCAGCTCGTCGCGCGCTGCGCCCTCAGGGACCAGCTCCTCCACCAGCTCACGGTACTGCTCGGCGCCCATGCGGCGCCGGCCCTTGGTCAGCTGCTTGAGACGCTCATAGGCGTCGCTGTCGCCGCTCGCGCGCAGCTTGGTCTGCACCGCTTCGGCCAGTACCTGCCAGTTGCGGTCCAGGTCCGCGCGCAGCTCCTCTTCATTGGCCTCGATCCGATTGAGGCCGCGCAGCATGCTGTCCCAGGCGACCAGGCTGTGCCCGCAGGCCACGCCCAGGTTGCGCAGCAGGGTCGAGTTGCTCAGGTCGCGCTGCAGCCGCGAGACCGGCAGGGTCTCGCTCAGGCAGCGGAGCAGGGCGTTCGCCAGCTGCAGGCTGCCCTCGGCGTTCTCGAATGCGATCGGATTGGTCTTGTGCGGCATGGTCGATGAGCCGACTTCCTGCTTGCCTGCTTGCTGGTTCAGGTAGTCCATGCCGATGTACAAGCTGAGATCGCGCGCCAGGTCCAGCAGGATGCTGTTGATGCCGGCGAGCAGGTCGCAGTAATGAGCCAGGTTGTCATAGGGCTCGATCTGCGTCGTGTGCGTCGCGAACTGCAGGTGCAGGCCCGAGACGAAAGCATGCGCGACCGCCACCCAGTCGATCTGCGGGGCCGCGGCGAACAGCGCGTTGTAGTTGCCGGTCGCGCCGTTGAACTTGCCCGTGAAGCGATGGCCATCGTGCATGATGCGCGCTGTGTCCAGCCGGCGCTCGAACACCCGGAACTCCTTGCCCAGCGTCGTCGGCGTCGCTGGCTGCCCGTGGGTGTGGCCGAGCATCGGCAGCTTGGCGTAAGCCGTCGCCAGTTCCCCGAGGCGGTCCTGCAGGCGATGAAGCGTCGGGCCCAGTACTTCCTGCTGGGCCGCGCGCATCATCAGGCCCTGGGCGAGGTTGTTGATGTCCCACGAGGTGCAGCCGAAATGCAGCCACGGCGCGGCCGCGCCCAGGCCGGCCGCCTCGAGCCGCTCGCGCACATGCACCTCGACCGCCTTGAGATCATGCTGGATCTCGGCCTCGATGGCCTTGACCTTGGCCGGCGCGTCCGCCGGCATCGCCGCCGCCAGCTGCTTCAGCTGCTGGCGGCCTTGCTCGTCAAGCTGCGGGCCGCAGCCGGGCAGGTCCGCGAGTACTTCCAGCCACGCCAGCTCCAGCCGCCAGCGCTGGCCGATCAAGCCGGCCTCGCTGAAGATCGCCGCTAGCGGCGCAGCGGTGGCGGCGTAGCGGCCGTCCAGCGGACCCAGTCGATCCAGGGGGCCCGTTCCCATGCCGGCCGTCGCGCTAATCCTTGCTTGGCTCGGACCGCGCGTCCTCGATCTTGCCGGTCTCGTGATTGACTTTGATGATGCTGTGCAGCTGGCTGAAGCGGTCGCTGATGCGCCGCGCTTCCTTGCGGATGTCGGTCGCGCGCGACATGGCCTCGTCGCTTTGATGCATCTGCCGCTCGATGTTGTGCTCGAGATGGCTGTACTCCCGCTCGATCTCGTTCAGGGCCGCGCGCAGCTTCTCGACCTCGCGCCGCGCGGTCGCGTCCTTGATCACCGCGCGCGCCACCGTGACCATCGCGATCAGCGTCGACGGCGAGGCCAGCCAGACCTGCTTCTTGTACGCCTGGTCGACCAGCTTGCGATGATTGACGTGCGCTTCGGAAAAGGCTGATTCGCCCGGCAGCAGCAGCAGGGCGCCGTCGGCGGTCTCGCCCTCGATCACGCACTTGTCCGCCAGCGTGTCGATGGCCTCCGCCAGCTTGTCGCCGAAGGCGTCCCGCGCCTGCTTGACGTTCGCGGCCGATTCGGTCGGCGCCAGAATCACTTCCATGTCGCTGATGTCGATCTTGGTGCTGATGGCGATGTTGCCGCTGGGCTGCGGCAGCTTGAGCAGGCAGTCGACCTTGAAGCCGTTCGACAGCTCGGCGTTGAGCTCGTAGTCCCCGGGGGAGAGGGCGTCCTTGACGATTGATTCGATCAGCACCTCGCCGACGTTGCCGCGCGTGCGCCGGTCGTCGAGGACCTGCGCCAGGACGTTGACGTTCTCCGCCAGCTGCGCGATGTGTTCGCGGGTGCTCTCAATGGCCTCGACCTTGCTCGCGAAGGTCTGGAAGGTCTCGAGCATGTCGCGCATGTCCTGCTTGATGCGCTTGTTGACCTTGGTCCCGACCTTGTCGAAATTGGCGTCGATCTTCTTGCCCAAGCCGTCGATGCCGGTGTCCATGTCGCCGCTGATCGAAGCCAGGTCGTCCGCGATCTTCTTGTTGACCTCCTGCATGCCGGAGCCGAGCTTGGCCGAGACGTCGCTGATGCTCTCATCAAGCTTGTTCGATACGCCCGCGACGCTGTCGCCCAGCTTGCTGGACACATCGCTGATGTTGCCGTCCAGCTTGCCGGTGACGCTGTCGATGTCCGCGTTCAGGCGCTTCGAGATCGAATCGAAGTTCTCCGCCATGTCCTTGGCGACGCCGCCGAGCGATTCGTTCATGCGCGTATTGACCTGCGTCAGGCTGGCATCGACCTCCTTGCTGATGCTGCCGAGGCTCTCGTTCAGGCTGCTGCTGGCGTCATCGACGCTGGTGCTGATGGCCTTGGTCACGTTCGCGAGGGTCTCGCTGGCGTTGCCGGTGCTCTGGCTGATGTCCTGCTCGACCTTCTTCGCCAGCGACTGGTAGCCGCTGCTGACCGACTTGACGATCTTATCGACCGCTTCCTTCTGGTTGCCGACCAGGTCGGAGACGTTCTGATCCACCGACTTGGCGATGCTGTCGAGGGTGCCGCGCATCTCCTGCTGCTCGCGCTCGGCGGTCTCGCGCACCTGCTGCGTCAGGTTCTGGTGGTACTCCTCGATCGCCTGGGCGTTGACATCGCGCACGTTGCCGATCTGCTGGTTGAAGTCGACCGCGTTGTCCGAGATGATCTTCATCATGGTGTCGCGCAGGTTCTCGGTGCTGTAATTGGCCTCGCCTTTGAACTTGCCGATTTCGCCGCGCACTTCGCTGACGGTCTTCTCGAGGCTGTCGCGCCATGAATCGCCCAGGTTGTCCATCACGGCCTTGTGCTTGGCGTCGCGCTCCTGGATGTCGTCGTGCAGCCGCTTGGACAGCACATTGATGTCTTTCTCGACCTTGTTGTGGATATTCTCGGTCAGCTCGGCCATCCGGTTGTCGACGCCGATGACCTTGTTGGTGACGATGGCGAAGAACACGGCCACTATAATCAAAATGGCGATGACCGCGATCGCCACGTACTCAGGGGTCAGAAATTCCTTCAAATCAAGCATGATAGGGCCGTTAACTCTATATTTGAGGTATCTAATTATATTGCTTTATTGCCAAAATTGGTTAAATTAACCCCTGTGGGCAAGAAAAACACCGATTCCTCGCCCGTCGCGCCGACCCTCAGCGGCCTGCGCGAGCAGGCCGCCGCCTTGGGCGGGACCTGCGACGAAGCCTGGGCCGGGGCCGATTGCGATGGCAAGCAGGCCCGGCTGGCCGAGCTCGACGCCGAGCTGAGCAAGGGCTGGGACGAGCTCAAGGATCCCACCGGGCTGCAGCGCGAGCGCTCCCGGCTGCAGGCCGAGCTCGACCCGCTGCTGGACGCCCGCCGGCAGCTGGATGAAGTGGGCGAGATGCTGGAGCTGGTCGCCGCCGAGCAGCCCGATGCGGACATCCTCGCCGAGCTCGAGGCCCAGCTGGGCAGGGTGGCGGCCGCGCTCGAGCGCGCCAGCCTGAAGCAGCTGCTCGCGCATCCCCACGCCAGCTGCGACGCCTATCTCGATGTGCAGTTCGGCTCCGGCGGCATCGAATCCCAGGACTGGGCCCAGATGCTCAAGCGCATGTATGTCGGCTACGCCAACAACTGCGGCTGGCGCGTCAGCACCATCGCTGAGACCCCGGGCGAGGCGGGCATCAAGAACGTGACGCTGCTGCTCGAAGGCGAGCACGTCTACGGCATGCTGCGCACCGAGACCGGCATCCATCGCCTGGTGCGCAAGTCCCCCTTCGACGCCGGCCACCGGCGGCACACCACCTTCGCCTCGGTCTTCGTCTATCCCGTCCTGCCCGAGAGCGATGCTCCGCCGATCAATCCATCCGACCTGCGCATCGACACCTACCGTTCATCCGGCGCTGGCGGGCAGCACGTCAACACCACTGATTCAGCCGTGCGCATCACCCATCTGCCGACCGGCATCGTGGTCCAGTCGCAGAAGGAGCGCTCCCAGCACGTCAACAAGGACACCGCGATGTCGATGCTGCAATCGCGCCTGGACATGCTGCGCCAAGAAGAGCAGGACAAAGTCAAGCGCCAGGTCGAAGCTGGCAAGGATGACATCTCCTGGGGAGCGCAGATCCGCTCGTATGTGCTCGACCAGTCGCGGGTCAAGGACCTGCGCACCGGGGTCGAGAGCGGCAATCCGCGCGGCGTGCTCGACGGCGACCTGGATCAGTTCATCGAAGCCAGCCTGCGCCAGCTGTCGTAGCGGTACAAAAGGGATGGTTCTCTTGAAGGCTTAGATGCTTGACTTGCTGCGTCTGCAAGGCTCGGCGTATTGAGGTCTGGCTCTGGCGCGCCAACCTGTGGTAGCAAGATCTCATTGGCATTGCGTCAAGCGAAGCAGGTGGTTGCCTAGCTTCCATTCTCCGTCGCGGCCTGCTGTTTTTTGGCTTGCAGGTAGGTGAAGAAGGAGGGGATGCCGGCTTCCATGCGGCCTGACCTGCCCTGCCAGATGAAACCTATCCGCTGCAGTTTGTCGACAATGTCCATGGCATCGTCTTCGCTGAGATCGTCATTGTTCTTGCGCAAATCGTTCTCAATAGTCTCGCGCTCCGCCTTGGCGTCTTGCTGCCGGTTGAGGGTCGCGGCGGCACACAAGGCATGTGATGTGAGCTTTCCCTTATGCAGTTCGTTATAGATTTTGTTGTAGAAATTTATGCGCTCGTCCCCAATCTCTTCCTGGGCCTGCTTAACCAGATCGACATCAACACGCCGCTTTCCATCTTTGGGCAATAGCTTCCAAACCTCCGCCCCCACCAGCTGGACGAAATAGGGGTAGTTGTCGGTCATGTCCCACATCATCTCCAGGGCTGCCGGCTCGACTTCGATGCCGCGATTGGCGAACGGCTCGCTGAGCGCTTCCTTGCTCTCCTCGGCCGTAAACAGGTTGATGTAGATGTCCTTGCTCCTTGTGATGAACGTCGCTTCGATGTTCATCAGATAACCGGGCAAGTCCGGGGTGCCCGTCAACAAAATCACCAAAGGGTATTGCTGACTAATCAGCCGCTGCCCGACCTGCAGCATGAGCCCCATGTATTTGGTCTCGTAGTGATGGGCCTCGTCCATCAGCAAAACCAGGGGGCCTTGGCGCAGCCTGCTCTGCAAAACATTCTTGTAGGTGCGCGTCGCCGCGCCCAGATTCACGCCGCCGCTGAGGGGGCCGACGGAAATATTGAAGCCCTTCACCAGTTTCAGCAAGGATTTATCACCGCCGGCTATCTCGTCGAACAAGTTCCCGAGTGCATCGCCGGCCGCCAGGTCCTTGACATACTCCAGCCGCGCCACATGGATGCTCATCTCCTGGGCCCGCTCCTCCATCCATCTAAGCAGCAGCGTCTTGCCCACCCCGCGCGGACCCGTCAGCACTATCGGCACCTTCGACCCCCGTTTCAGCAGGCCATCTTCGATCTTGCTCTTGTCGATGCTTTGCAGGGCTTCCTCTAGCAGGGCGAATTCCCCCTTGCGGCCGACAATATGCTCCGGCAAAACCCCGAAACCGGGAGCGAACGGGTTCTCGTCCTGATCGGCAGACTGGGAAGTCATAACCACATTTTAGGGGATTATGGCGGATTTATATCCTTAAAACAGGATTGGCGTCTACAGAGTGGGTGCAGCACTCCAACCTGTGAAAGCAATGTGCTGCCAGCAACTTCCTCTTGACTCGGCTTGCGCTCCAAGCCCTAGACCGTGTGCAAGCGCTGCGGCTCAGCCAGCATGCCACCAGCGCCCGGCTGAAGGGATTGCAAGACTTGATAGGGCCGCGACGCCGCGCCTTGGGTTTTTAGTCGCCGAGCAGATTGAACTCGATCGCGATCATGTCGCGCTCGTCCTCCCGCCAGCGCAGCAGCCAGCTGCCGCCGTCGCCGTGGCGCAGGCGCAGGCCCACTTCGCCGGCCTCGGTGGCGAAGGACCAGCCGCCGTAGGGAGTGAGCACGCCGCCGTCGACGGCGAGGCCGTAGCCGATCTCAGCGGAGCCGCGCATGCCGGCGTCTGGGTTCGCAAGCAGGTCGGCTCCGGCCGCCGGTCCATGCGCCGGCGTGGCCGCCAGGCCGAGGCCGAGGTTGCCCGGCGCGGTGGAAAAACGCACATCGATGGAGCCGCCGCTGGCGGTCAGGTCGCCCTCGTCCATGCCGATGTAGATGTATTCAGCTGCGGCCGCCAGGCGCAGGCCTGCATAGCCGAGGCCGGCGCTGAGCTCGTACTTGTGGCCCGGATCGTCGCCCCAGTCGACGGCGACCGCCAGGCCGGCCGAGGGCCGCAGCGAGCCCGCGCCCATGTCGATGGCCGGGGCGTAGCGCACGCCGGTCCGCAGGCTCATGTTGTCCGCCTTGGAGCCGGCCGGGCCCAGGTCCGGGATGTCCAGGGACCCGCCGCTGAGGGCGCCCTCAATTTCCATGCCGCCGTCGCTCACCGGCGCGCGGTAGCCCAGGGCCCAGCCGAGATAGTCGGCGTCATAGACCTCGCTCGCGTCGGCGTCCGCGTCCTTGAGCTCGGCCTCGCCGCTGCCGACGGCGACCGCGCCCGCCAGGTGCCCGCCCTCAAGCGGCAAGGCCGCATACGGCTGGGCCACGTCCAGCTTCAGGACGTAGTTGCCCGCATAGGCGTCGGCGCCGGTGAGGCGGCCGGCGTAGTCGGTGTCCAGCTGGTGCTGCCCGTAGCTCAGGCCGATCAAGGCGCCGCCCGCCGTGCGATAGTCCGCGCCCAGCTGCGCCGAGAACATGTCGCCCTCATGCCGGAAGGGATCGCTGTCTTCCCCTTTCTCCAGCTGCAGGAACTCGGCCCGGCCCCAGGCGCCGAAGCCCGGCCGGCCGATCGCCGAGGCGTCCAGGCCCAGCGCGAATGATTGTCCCGCCAGGAAACTGCGCAGGTCGAGGTCGCCGCTCTCGAGCAGCTCCTCCTTGGCCGCCAGCAGGCCCAGCAGCGACTGGCCCTCCTCGTCATCGTCCGCCGCGCGTCCCAGCACCGCGGCGATGGCGCTCAAGCCGATCACCCGCGTCGCCGCCGCGCCGGTCGCCTGGCCCACCGCGGCCTGCGCAGCCTGCTCCGCGTCGCCCGCGTCCCGGACCGTCACCTGATACGACAGCGTCAACGGCTTGATGCCCGTCACCGACGGACAGGCCGCCGTCGCCACCGCCTCGAACGTCAGCGTACCCGCCGGCGGCGTACCCATCAGCTCCAGGCCCGCATGGACCCCGCTCGACAGGCTGGCCAGGTTGAGGTCGTAGCCGGGGGAGCCGGCGGGCGCGTCGCTCGCGGTGTACCGCTGCAAGCGCGCGATCTCCCGCGCCTGCGCCGAGCCGACCGCGGTGTCCGTCAATACCAGGCGCGCGCTGTCGCAGGCCGCCGTGTAGCTGTGAAAACGGATGCCGGTGTCCGGCTGGGTCGCGATCTCCGACGCCACCAGCACCGAGGCCGCCGAGCCGCGCGCCTTGGAACCCGTCTGCCACACCGTCGGGTCTACCAGCGTCACCACATACGACAGCGTCAAGGGCTCGACCCCCGGCGGCGCCGGCGAGCAGGCCGGCGTCGCCACCGCCTGCAGCGTCAGCGTGCCCGCCGGCGGCGTGCCTATCATCTCCAGCCGCGCGTAGGCGTTGTTTGCTGCGTTGGCCACCGTGATTTCATAGCCCACATGGCCCGTTTCAAGAACGTCGGCCGCGGTGTACCGGCTGAAGCGCGCGATCGACCGCGCCTGCGCCGTGCTGGCCGCGCCCGTCACCGTCCGGTCCGACAGCGCCAGCCGCGAGTCTGAGCAGGCCGCCGTGAAATGGCTGAAGCGGATGCCGGTGTCCAACCCGGTGCCGATCTCCGTCGTCAGCAGCACCGAGGCCGCCTGCGACCGCGCCTTGGGACCTGTCTGCCACGTGGTCGGGTCCGCCAGCGTCACCGAAGCCGTGATGGTACTCGCCTGCAAGCCCGTACAGCCCGACCCCGCCGTGCCCGACTCCACCCGCACCCGCGCCGTCACGGTCCCGGCCTGCACATTCGAACGCGGCGCGAACAGCAAGGCCAAGGCCCGGTTGTTCGCCGCAATGGGACTGAACATCGGCACGTTGTTATGCGAAACCGCCGCCGAGCCTGACAGGTTCCCGCTCGCATTCACCGGCTGCAGGCGCAAATAAGCAGTGTGGTCGAGCAGGCTCATGCTGGTGTTCGGACACGACGCCACGCCGCGCTGGAACTTGATCCCCGTGGTCACCGCCGTCGCGCTCGCCGCCAGCTCGTTGATCATCAGCGCCGCCGCCGCCCGCAGCGTCTCGTTCGAGCCCACCTCGCGATAGTTCGCCCGGATCGATACCATATAGGTCAACGTCAGCGGATTCGCCGGCCGGTCCGCCGCCGCGCACGTCGTCGACGGCGTCACCTCCACCGTCGCGCGCTCGACCCGCGTGGTCGCGCCCACGTTCGCGTTGGCGCTGAACACCAGCCGGAAATGGTTGTCCGCGGCGTTGCCGTCCTGCATGTGCACGCCCGTGAAGCCCCGGCCCTGCGCGCCCACCGCTGTGGTCGAGCTACCGTTCACCGTCATCCGCAGCAGCCCCAGCCACGTGCCCGCCCCGCTTCGCATCGTCACGTCAAACACCCGGCAGTTCGTCGAGCTGCGATGCAGACGGATCCCCGTCGGCGTCGGCGCAGTCGCCGCCGCCAGGACCGGCGCCGCGAACGACAGCGTCGTGGACGCGCTGTCCTTGCTCTCCGCCTCCCAGCTGTTGCCCTGTATCGTCACCAGATACGACAGCGTCTGCGTCCCCGCCAGGGCCGCCTCCTCCGTACAGCCCGGCGTCACCTCCGCCGTCACCCTCAGCGTCCCCGCCGGCGGACTGCCCTTCAGCTCCAGCCGCGCGTAAATGTCGTCGCTGTTGATCTCATCGACCGTGATGGCGAAGCCCGGCGAGCCCAGCACCGGCGTGTCCAAGCTGTCATTCACGCTGCGCAGCTGCATGATGTCCCGCACCCGCGCCATCGCGTTGCCCGCGCCCGTCACCCGGTTGTCCGGCAGCACCACCTCCATCAACTCGCAAGTGCCCGCATACCGGTCGATCCTGATCCCCGTCGGCTTGTTGGCGAACGGCGCCCTCATCACTCCCGATGCCACCGTCACGTCGTCCGAGCCCCTCGTCCACGCCAGCGACGCGGCCGCCGTCACCTTCACCGTCACCGTCGTCGCGAACGCGCCCGGACAGGCGTTGTTGGTGGTGTCGCTCTCCACCTCCACCTTGGCCGTCAGCGTGCCCGCCGACACCGTCGCCCCCGCCTTGAACAGCAGCGCCAACGCCCGGGCGTTGGTACCGCCCATCGCCACCCCAGTGTGCGCCGTCAGCAACGAACCCGTCAAGGAATTGTTCGACGGAGTCAAATGCTGCAAGCGCAGATAAGCCGTGTGGTCCAGCAATTTCATGTTCGTCGGACACCGCATCGTCCCCCGCTGGAACACGATCCCCGTCGTGACCGCACTGGCGTTGGCCAGCAGCCGGTCCGTCCGGAACGCGCCCGCCGCTGCCAGCGACTCCGACGTGCGGATGTTGCGTTGCGCCAGCAGCTTGATGGTGAAGACACCTCTGCGCCAAGTACCGTATCGATTGCATTGAGAACTCACCGACACTTGCATTGCCAAGGTTATCTCCCCGGTGAATACTTGGTTTGCTTTGAAATTGAGCGTGGCATACTGCGACGCTGGAGTGGTAAGAGTTATGCTGTCATCATCACTCATCGCCGCGTTGTCACTTCTGATGAATTTGAAAAAAGCTACGTTCGACGTCCCGCTGTTATTATCGTTTTGAAGCCAATATTGCGACCCTCCGCCACCGCTGCAACTGGTCTGGTGCGCTATTTTGAGTCCGGTGCCGACTTCGCTCGTATTGCGATGCACGTCAAACAGATTAACAGTTCCAAAGGGGCCTTCGTTAATGCGCTCACTCCAGTTGCTCGGCAAAACACCACCACCATTGGCCCAAGTCACCTGCGCCTGGGCCATGGCCGGCGCCAGTACCAGCAACGCCAGCAGCAGGATGCGCTGAATGCTCAGCAACCCAGGCACCCGGGCTGCCGCAGATGAGATGGGGGGGGGGTAGCTCTTGGACATCTGCAATCTGTGGCAGGATTTTACACTATTGGGACCGCATTGCAATGCAACAGGCCTGGGACAGATTTAGCCCGGGCCCAGCCGGAGTCGCACCTGGCGGGTAAAGCGCCTGCAAAGAAAAATCATTCCTTCAACTTCACGGCTTGGGCTTGGGTGCGCCTGCGACCAGGATCTCGGCGCAACCTGCTCAGCTGGAGGGAACAGCTTCCCCAAAAAAAGGCCCGGGCTTGCGCCCGGGCCTTGAGGTTATGGAGGAATCCAGAACCTACATCATGCCGCCCATGCCGCCCATGCCGCCGTCGGGCATGGCCGGGGCCGCAGGCGCATCGTCCTTCTTCGGCGCTTCGGCCACCGCAGCAGCGGTCGTCAGCAGCAAGCCCGCGATCGAGCCGGCGTTCTGCAAAGCCGTGCGCGTGACCTTGGTCGGATCGATGATGCCGTTCTTGATCATGTCCTCGATCTTGTCCGTGGACGCGTTGTAGCCGTTGCTGCCCTTCGCTTGCTTGACCTCGTTGACAATCACCGAAGGCTCGTTGCCCGCGTTCTTGACAATCTGGCGCAGGGGCTCTTCGAGCGCGCGCAGCACGATGCGGATGCCCGCCTGCTGGTCGTCGTTGTCGCCCTTGGTCTTGGCCACGCCGTCGAGCGCGCGAATCAGGGCCACGCCGCCGCCGGCGACGATGCCTTCCTCGACCGCCGCGCGGGTGGCGTGCAAGGCGTCCTCGACCCGGGCCTTCTTCTCCTTCATCTCGACTTCCGTCGCCGCGCCGACCGAGACCACCGCCACGCCGCCGGCCAGCTTGGCCACGCGCTCTTGCAGCTTCTCGCGGTCGTAGTCGGAGCTCGTCTCCTCGATCTGCGCCCGGATGGTCTCAACCCGGTCCTTGATCGCCTTGTCCGAACCCTTGCCGTCGATGATGGTCGTGTTCTCCTTCGCGATCTCAATGCGCTTGGCCTGCCCCAGGTCCTCGACCTTGACGTTCTCAAGCGTCAGGCCGACTTCCTCGGCGATCACCGTCCCGTTGGTCAGGATCGCGATGTCCTCGAGCATGGCCTTGCGCCGGTCGCCGAAGCCCGGCGCCTTGACGCCCGCAACCTTGACCGTACCGCGAATGGTGTTGACCACCAACGTCGCCAGCGCCTCGCCCTCGATGTCCTCGGCGATCACCAGCAACGGCCGGCCGCCCTTCATCACCGCTTCGAGCAGCGGCAGGATCGAGCTGATCGAGCTGATCTTCTTGTCGTGGATCAGGATGTAGGGATTGTCCAGCACCGCCATCTGCCGGTCGGCGTTGTTGATGAAGTAGGGCGACAGGTAGCCGCGGTCGAACTGCATGCCCTCGACCACGTCCAGCTCGTTCTCCAGCGTCGAGCCGTCCTCGACCGTGATCACGCCTTCCTTGCCGACCTTGTCCATGGCCTCCGCGATGATGTGGCCGACGCTCTCGTCCGAATTCGCCGAAATGCTCGCCACCTGCGCGATCTCCGTGCCGCTCTTGCACGGCTTGGAAATCGACTTGACCCCCTCGACCGCGGACTTGATCGCCTTGTCGATGCCGCGCTTGAGATCCATGGGGTTCATGCCGGCCGCGACATGCTTCATGCCCTCGCCGACAATCGCCTGGGCCAGGACCGTCGCGGTCGTGGTGCCGTCGCCGGCCACGTCCGAGGTCTTGGAAGCCACTTCCTTGACCATCTGCGCGCCCATGTTCTCGAACTTGTCGGCCAGCTCGATCTCTTTCGCGACCGAGACGCCGTCCTTGGTGATGGTCGGGGCGCCGAAGCTGCGCTCGAGGACCACGTTGCGCCCTTTCGGACCCAGCGTCACCTTGACCGCGTCGGCCAGCTGGTTGACGCCGGACAGGACCTTGTTGCGCGCGCTTTCAGCGAACTGGATTTCTTTGGCTGCCATGATATGCTCCTTGTGATTAGTGTTGGTTGGAGTGGGGAAGCAAGCGTGCTACTTGCCTTTCTTCTTGGCCTCGATGATCGCCAGGACATCGTCCTCGCGCATCACCACCATCTCTTTGCCGTCGAGCTTGACGTTCGAGCCGGAGTACTTGCCGAACAGCACCCGGTCGCCGATCTTCAGGCACAGCGCCGTCTGCTTGCCGTCGTCGCGGGTCTTGCCCGGGCCCACCGCCTTGACGATGCCCTGGTCCGGCTTCTCCTTGGCCGAGTCCGGAATGACAATGCCGCCGCTGCTCATCGTGTCTTCCTCGATGCGCTCGACGACAATGCGGTCGTATAGAGGTTTGATATTCATATTTTTCTCCTAGAATGCTGAATATGCGATATATTTAGCAGGCAAATTGGCAGTCTAGGGTGGCGACTGCCAATTTCCCAGGGGCATATTATATCACCGATGCGGGAGAAATCAAGCCCTGTCGGTACTGCGTCGCTGCTGGTTCTGCGGGATCTCGGAGAACAAATGGTTGCCGAAAGCGTCGAGCTGGTAGTCGTTGGCTTCCAGCATCAGCCTGTCGCCTTCCTCCAGCAGGTCGTAAATCGAGACCGACACCATCTCGTTGTTGCGCTCGAGACGCAGAAACTCGATGTCGTGCTCCTGCAGCAGCTGCTTGAGCCAGTGCAGCGTCTTGCCCGTCAGGTTGTTCTCCTTGGTCACCATATAAGGTTGCGGCCGCCGCCGGTCGGCCTCCTCGCTGTCGTAATAGGAAGTCGCCATGTCCTGGATCAACGACAGGCCGCCTTCCTTGATGATCTCATCCTTGAGCAAGGTGATCTCATAGTTGGCCCGCGGGTCGACGACCTCGTACTCATGCAGAATGCGCTTGGCCAGGGAAGTGCCGACCTCCAAGGAGCCCACGGCCATGTGCGAGATGCCGGCTTCCTGGGCCTCGGCGATCTCGGACTGCCCCTCGACCCTCGCGAAGATCGGAATCTTGCTGTTGAGCTGCCGCACGGCCATCACGGTGCGGATGTTGACGTGCTGGAGGCCATGGGTCATGACCAGGGCCTTGGCCTGGACGATGTTGCTCGCCAGCAGGGTGTCCTCATGCGTGGTGTCGCCGTAGATGACGTTGAGGCCGGCTTTGTTGGCGGCGTTGTACAGCTGGTAATTGTGCTCGACCGCGATCCAGGGGATGGAATGCTTGTTGAGCAGGCGCGTGATGATGCGGGAGTTCTGCCCGAAGCCGGCCAGGATGATGTGGTTGTGCAGGCCGCTGGACTGCTGCGCCGCGCGCGTCGCGTCGCGGGCCTTGATCAGCCACTCCTGCTTCAGCATCTGGTTCTTGATCTTCTCGGTGGCGGTGACCAAGATCGGCGACAGCGCCATGCACACCAGATTGATCGCAAACAGGATCTGCAGCAGCTCGCTGTCGGTGCTCATCGCCGCCGCCGTCAGCAGGACGAAGCCGAACTCGCCGGTGCCGCCGAGCGCCACGCCTGAGTAGATCGCCGTCCAGTGATGCGAGCCGAACAGCTTGACCGTGCCGTAGATCACCACCGGCTTGAGCATCAGCACGGCCAGGCTGCCGAGCACCACCGGCACCCAGAACTCGGCGAAGACGGAAGGCTTGATGAGCAGGCCGATGCTGACGAAGAAGAAACCCAGGAAAATCTCGCGGAAGGGCGTGACGATGTCGTGGATGATGTAGCGGTGGCGCGATTCCGACAGCAGCATGCCGGCCAGGAACGAGCCCAGTGCCAGCGACAGCCCGGCTTTGTAGGTGATGATCGAGATCGACATGATCAAGGTGAGGACGAAGATGGTGAAGATCTCGTTCGAGCCCTGGTCGGCGAAGAATGAGACGATGTGGGGCATGATGCGCGGCATGATGACCAGAATCACGAACAGGATGCCGATGCTCGACAGGATCAGGCTCGTCACCGAGCCGCTCGCGCCTGCGCCGCCGGATGAGTAGTTGGCGAGGACCAGCATCGGAATGAAGGCCAGGTCCTGGAAGATGAGCACGCAGATCGAGCGCGTACCCTGCGGCGAGGACAGCAGGCCTTCCTCAATCAGCATTTTCGACACCACCGCCGTCGATGACAGCGAGATGATCGCGCCGGTCAGCAGCGAGTCATGCCAGTTGAAGCCGAAGATGAATTTCATCACCAGCGTCGCCAGGATGCCGCAGACGGAAACCTGGATGCCGCCGATGCCGAAGACATAGCGGCGCGAGGTGATCAGCCGCGAGAATGAGAACTCCAGGCCGATGGAGAACATGATCGCCATGATGCCGAGCTCGGCGATGCCGGCGATGTCCGCGTCTTCAGAAAAGAAATCAAACGATTCAGGCCCCAGCAGCATGCCGAGCGCCAGGTACCCGAAAATGGTGGGTACTTGGATGCGCCGCATCACGGTGATGAGCACCAGGCTCACCGCCAGCAGGATGAAAATGTATTCGGGAGCGTGCATCAGGCGATGTGGCTACGAGGGGTCGGAAGGCAGGAACCGCACATCATTTTACTTGCCCGGCTAAATGGGCGATGCGCTCGATGCTGGCGAGCACGTCGTCGCGCGCCGCCGCCGTACTGCCGATCTGGAAGCGCAGGGCGTAGTCCCCGCCCAGGCGCGTCTGCGTCAGGTAAAGGAAGCCGTCATCGTTGATGGCCTGCAGCAGCCGGGCGTTGTGGGCGTTCAAGCCCTCCGCGTCCAGGCCCTCCGGCTCGTGCCGGAACAGGAACAGGGACAGCCGCCGCGGCCCGCAGATGCGAAAGCCAGGCTGGGATGCCAGCTGCTGCTCGGCCTCGCCAGCCCAGGCGATGTGGTCGCGCAGCATCGCGCGCAGGCCCTCGGCGCCGTAAGAGCGCAGCACGAACCACAGTTTCAGCGCGCGGAAACGCCGGCCCAGCGGCGCCGTCCAGCTGCTGAAATCGGCCGGCGTGTCGCGGTCCTCGGTCCGCAGGTAGTCCGGCTGCGATCCGAAGGTCTTGACCTGCGCGGCCGGATCCTTGAGATAGTGCGCGCTCAAATCGAAGTTGGTACCCAGCCATTTGTGCGGGTTGAACAGGTAACTGTCCCACTGCTCAAGCCCAGCGAGCAGGTTGCGATGCTCGGGACACAGCGCCGCGGCGCCGGCCCAGGCCGCGTCGACATGGCCGTACAGCTTGTGCCGCCGCACGATGGCGCCGAGCTGCTCCAAATCGTCGGAATCCCCGGTGCTGGTCGCGCCGACCGTCGCCAGCACCGCCGCCGGCAGCAAGCCGGCCTCCCGGTCGGCCGCGATCGCAGTTTCGAGCTTGGCGGCGTCCATCGAGCCGTTCGCATCCAGCCCGATCGCGACCGCGTTGTCCCGGCCGATGCCGGCGAGCATGACCGCTTTGGGTACCGATGAATGCGCATGCTCGGAGTAGTACATCCGCAGCCGCGGCTGCGCGCTCAGGCCCTGCTGGTTGCCCTGCCAATCGAGCGCTCTTTCCCTCGCCGTCAGCACCGCGGCCAAGGTGCCCGACGAGGCCGAGTCCTGGATCACGCCCTGCCAGGACGGCAGGCCGCAGAGATCGCGCAGCCACTCCAGCATGCGGATCTCCATCTCGGTCCCGACCGGGGAAGTCTGCCACAGCATGCAGTTGGCTGCGATCGCCGCGGTCAACTGCTCGGCGATGACCGAGGGCATCGAGGAATTGGCGGGGAAGTAAGCGAAAAAACGCGGGTGCTGCCAGTGGGTCAGGCCCGGCGGCACCAGTTTTTCAAAGTCGGCGAAGACCGCGCTGAAGTCCTCGCCTTGCTCCGGCGCGGCAGAGGGCAGCTGCGCCAGGATGCTGCCCGGCTCGACCTGCGCGCGTACCGGATGCTCGCGCAGGCCGCTGCGATAGGCCGCGATCCAGTCGGTGGCGGCCTGGGACCAGCGGCGGTATTCGTCGGTGTTCATAATAAGGCGTGCACTGCGCTTAAATTTAACCCGCCGCGCGCCTGAGCAGGGACCAGGTCCAGCTGAGCACGCAGCCCACGCTCGCGAGCAGGGCGGTGGCGGGCGCGACCGGCAAGTCGGCCGCGAAGCTCAAGGCGGTCCCGCCAATCAAGCTCAGCATGCCGATCAAGGCCGCCATCACCGCCATGCCCGACGGCGACCGAGCCAGCGGCCGGGCCGCCGCCGCGGGGATCACCAGCATGGCGTTCAGCAGCAGCACGCCGACCACGCGCACGCCGATGGTGATGTACAGCGCCAGCAGCAGCAGGAAAAACAGCTCGAGCAAAGGCATGCGCGAGGTCTCGACGTTGGCGATCTCCGCGTTGAGCGCCAGCAGCACCAGCCGGCGCCACAGCAGCGCGCCGCCGATGAGCACCGCCGCTGAAGCCGCCATCAGCATCAAGACCTCGCGCATGCTCATCGTCAGGATGTTGCCGAACAAGATGGTCTCCCAGTCGACGCTGCTGCGCTGCAGGAACAGCAGGCAGGCGCCGGCGGCCAAGGTCGCATGGGCGCTTACCGCCAGCGCCGCGTCCGCGCCCAGGCGCTCGCCGCGCTGGCTGATGAATAGATACAGCGCCAGCAGAATGGCCACGCTGAAGACGCCGATATGCCAGGACACTCCCAGCAGCAGCGACAGGCCGATGCCTAGCAGCGAGCTGTGCGCCAGGGTGTCGCCGGCGAATGACATGCTCCGCCACTGCAGCAGGCTGCCGAGCATGGCTGCGACCGCTGCCAGCGGCAGTCCTGCCAGCAGCACCTTGATGATGATGCCCGTCACTCGTGATAATGATGCCGATGCGTGAAGAGGCCGGTGTGCGCCTGCTCGCCGAAAACCTCTTCGAACTCAGTATCGCGGACGATGTCCTCGGGCCCGCCCGCGCAGATGACGCGGCGCTCGATGCACAGGATGTGGTCGGAATGCTTGAGCACCCGGCTGATGTCGTGCGAGACGCAGATGGTCGCGCAGCCCTGCTGGCCGCTGAACTCCTCGATCGCGCGGTACAGCAGCGACATGCTGCGCGGATCGCAGTAGGAGCCGGGCTCGTCCAGCACCAGCAGGTCGGGCTCGCGCAGCATGGCGCGGGCGATGCTCACCAATTGGCGCTGGCCGCCGGACAGCTGGCCGACTTGCGCATCGAGCAGCTTGGGATCCAGGCCCAGCATCTCGATCCGGGCGCTGAGCGTCGCGCGGGACGGATCGCGCGCGCCCAAGGCCAGCAGCGCCGCGACGCTCAGCGGCATGACCGGATTGAGATTGGCCTGCTGCGGCTGATAGCCGATGCGCATGGATACGCGCTTGATGCTGCCCTCAGTGGGCTGGCGGATGCCGAGTACCAGCCGCAGCAGCGAGGTCTTGCCCCCGCCGTTCGGGCCCAGGATCGACAGCAGCTCGCCGCGCCGGATGCGCATGTTGATGCGCTCCAGGATGCTCTTGTCGCCCACGCTGTAGGAAACATCGTCCAGCGCGATCAACTCCGCCGCATCGCCGGCTGCGTTCGTATTGGTTGCGGCCATGGCCGGGATCTCGAGCCCGCTGCCCGGCCTACAGAACGATGTTGCGGATATCTCCCAACATGTCGGTGAGATGCGTGATGAAGCGCGCGCCGGAGGCGCCGTCAATCACCCGATGGTCGTAGGACAGGGCCAGCGGCATCATCAGCCGCGGGACGAATTCCGTGCCGTTCCATACCGGCTGGATGCGCGAGCGCCCGACCCCGACGATCGCCACTTCCGGCGCGTTGATGATGGGCGTGAAGTGCGTCCCGCCGATGCCGCCGAGCGAGGAGATCGTGAAGGTCCCGCCCTGCATGTCCTTCGCGCCGAGCTTGCCGTCGCGCGCCTTCGCTGAGATCTCCCCCATCTCCGCGGCCAGCTGCATGATGGTCTTGGTGTTGACGTCGCGCAGCACCGGGACCACCAGGCCGCCCTTGGTGTCGACCGCGATGCCGATGTGGTAATACTGCTTGCGGATGACCTGCTTGCCGTCCGCGCTCAGCGAGGCGTTGAAATCCGGATAGTGCTGCAAGGCTACGGCGATGGCCTTGACCATGAACGCCAGCGGCGACAGCCCGAAGCCCCGCTCCTTGGCCTCTTTGACATGATCCTTGCGGAACTGCTCCATGTCGGTGACGTCGGCCTCGGCGAATTGCGTTACATGCGGGATCGACAGCCAGTTGCGATGCAGGAACGGGCCCGAGATCTGCTTGATGCGCGGGAGCTCGGCGGTGTCGATCGCGCCCTGCGCGGCGAAATCCGGGACCGCGGGCTGCGGGAGCTCGTAGCCCAGATCCAGGCCGAAGCCGCCTCCGCCAGTACCCATGCCGCTGAGCTGCCGCTTGACATATTCCTGGATATCCTCTTTGAGGATGCGTCCTTTGTTGCCGCTGCCCGGCACTTCGCTCAGCTGCACGCCGAACTCACGCGCCAGCTTGCGCACCGCGGGCGTGGCGTAGACCGGACCGTCGCCGCGGCGCGCGGCCGGCGCTTGGCTGGCTTGCTTGGTTGCTGCTGGCTGGCTCGGCGCAGCCGGCGCGGCTGCTGCAGGTGCCGGAGCAGGGGAGGGAGCAGGCGCTGCAGCAGGCGTGTCTCCACCGCTGGCCATGATCACTGCGATTGGATCGCCCGCTGAGACGCGGTCGCCCGCCTTGACCAGCATCTCCAGCAATTCCCCGCCGGCCTTGCTGGGTACGTCCATTGTCGCCTTGTCGGTCTCCAGCGTGATCAAACCCTGCTCGACCGCGATCTGGTCGCCCGCCTTGACCATCACCTCGATGATCTCGACCTTGTCGAAGTCGCCGATGTCGGGCACGGTCAAGGTCTGCTTGGACGCTGCGCCGGATGCAGGCGGCGTTGGCGCCGGAGCTGTTGGTTCAGACGCAGGCGCAGCAGGCGCGGCCGGCGGCTCCGAGGCTGGCGCCTGCTCGGCCGGCGCTTCGCTGCCGGCGTCGCTGGCGTCGATGGCCGCGATGACGTCGCCCTCGCTCACCCGGTCGCCCTTCTTGACGCGCAGCTCCGCCAGCGTACCCGCGAACGGCGCCGGAATGTCCATCGTCGCCTTGTCCGTCTCCAGCGTGATCAGACCCTGCTCGGCAGCGATCTGCTCGCCCGGCTTGGCCAGCACCTCGATGATCTCGACATCGGTGTAATCGCCGATGTCAGGTATCCTCACCTCCTTGGCCATCGCTAATGCGCTCAGGCGTGAAGGGGATCGCCCTGGCTGGCGTCGATGCCGTAGGCCTTCGCGGCCTTGCGCAATTTGGCCGCGTCGAACTTGCCCTCCTGCGCCAGGCTCGCGAGCGCGGCGTAGGCGATGTGCTCGCGGCTGACCTCGAAATGGCGCCGCAGGTTCGCGCGGGTGTCCGAGCGCCCGAAGCCGTCGGTCCCCAGCGTGCTGTAGCGCCGGCCCTCCGGCAGATAGGCCCGCAGCTGCTCGGTGAACAACTTGACGTAATCGCTCGCCGCGATGATCGGGCCCTTGGTGCCCTCCAGGCAGCGCTGCGCATGGCTCTGCTCCGGCGCTTTCTTGCCGCCCTGGTTCAGCAGGTTGCGGCGCGCCGTCGCGCGGCCGTCGCGCGCCAGCAGGTTGAAGCTCGTCGCGCTCCACACCTGGGAAGCGACCTTGTGCTCGGATGCCAGCAGCTCGGCCGCGGCTTCGACCTCGCGCAGGATCGAGCCCGAGCCCAGCAGCTGGACCTCGCCCGCCGCTTTCGCCACCTTGTGCTGATGGCGCAGGTACATGCCCTTGAGCAGGTCCTCATGCTGCGCCGCCGTTACCTCCGGATGCGGATAGTTCTCGTTCATCAAGGTGATGTAGAAATACACGTCCTCCTTGTCCGCCACCATGCGCTGCAGGCCATGCTGGATGATGACCGCCAGCTCGCCCGCGTAGGTCGGATCGTAGGACACGCAGTTGGGGACCACGCTCGCCAGCACCTGGCTGTGGCCGTCCTCATGCTGCAGGCCCTCGCCGTTGAGGGTCGTGCGTCCCGATGTCGCCCCCAGCAAAAAGCCGCGCGCGCGGGAATCGCCGGCCGCCCAGGCCAGGTCGCCGACGCGCTGGAAGCCGAACATCGAATAGAAGATGAAGAACGGAATCATCGGCAGGCCGTGGTTGGCATAGGCCGTCGCGGCCGCGATCCACGAGGACAGCGCGCCGGCCTCGCTGATGCCCTCTTGCAGGATCTGCCCCTTCTTGTCCTCGCGGTAGTACATCAACTGGTCCGCGTCTTCCGGCCGGTAGCGCTGCCCGTGCAGCGAGTAGATGCCCAGTTGCCGGAACAGGCCCTCCATGCCGAAGGTCCGCGATTCGTCCGCGACGATCGGCACCAGATGCTTGTTCAGATCCTTGTCCTTGAGCAAGGTCGACATGATGCGCACGAAGGCCATCGTCGTCGAGAAGGCGCGGTCGCCCGAGCTGTCCGTCTGCGCCTTGAAGGCCGTCGCCGGCGGCACCGGCAGGGCCTTGTGCTCGCGGTTGCGATGCGGGAAGTTGCCGCCCATGGCCTGGACGCGCTCGGCCAGGTACTTCGCTTCGGGCGAGTCCTTGGGCGGCGCGTAGTAGGGGACCTCAGCGATCTTGGCGTCCGCGATCGGTATGCGGAAACGGTCGCGCACGCGCCGCAGGGCCTCGTCGGAAATCTTCTTCTGCTGGTGCGCGACGTTGCGCGCCTCGCCGGCGTCGCCCATGCCGTAGCCCTTGATGGTCTTGGCCAGGATCACCGTCGGCTGGCCCTGGTGCGCGATCGCCGCCTGATAGGCGGTGTTGACCTTGTGCAAATCATGGCCGCCGCGCCGCAGGCGGTAAATCTCGCTGTCGGTCATGCTCGCGACCAGCGCCTTGAGCTTGGGGTACTTGCCGAAGAAGTTCTCGCGAATGTAGGCGCCGTCCTCGGCGCGGAAGGTCTGGTAGTCGCCGTCGACGGTCTGCTCCATCAATGCGCGCAGCTCGCCGTCGGCGTCCTGCAGCAGCAGGCTGTCCCAGTTGGTGCCCCAGATCACCTTGAGCACGTTCCAGCCCGCGCCGTGGAAACTCGCTTCGAGCTCCTGGATGATCTTGCCGTTGCCGCGCACCGGGCCGTCGAGGCGCTGCAGGTTGCAGTTGATCACGAAGATCAAATTGTCCAGCCGCTCGCGGGAGGCCAATGAGATCGCCCCGAGGGTCTCGGGCTCGTCGCATTCGCCGTCGCCGAGAAAGGCCCAGACCTTGCGGTCCGTGCGCGGCAGCAGGTCGCGGTGCTCGAGATAGCGCATGAAGCGCGCCTGGTAGATCGCCATGATCGGACCTAGGCCCATCGAAACCGTCGGGAACTGCCAGTAGTCCGGCATCAGCCACGGATGCGGATAGGATGACAGACCGCCGCCATCCACTTCCTGCCGGAAGCTGTCGAGCTGCTTGGCCGTCAGCCGGCCCTCGAGGAACGAGCGCGCGTAGATGCCCGGCGAGCTGTGCCCCTGGACGTACACCAGATCGCCGCAGTTCTCATGCGGCGTGCCCTTGAGCTCTGGATGCCGCACGCGGAAATAATGGTTGATGCCCACGTCGTACAGCGTCGACGACGAGGCGAAGGACGCGATGTGGCCGCCGAGGTCGCCCTCCTTGCGGTTGGCGCGCACCACCGTCGCCATGGCGTTCCAGCGCACGTACGCCCGCAAGCGGTTTTCCATGTCCGGATCGCCCGGATAGGCCGCTTCCTGGCTCGGCGGGATGGTGTTGTGATAGGCCGTGTTCGCGCGATAGGGCAGGTTGAGCCCCGTGGTGCGGGCGTGCGCGATCAGCCGCTCCAGCAGATAATGGGCGCGCTCGGGCCCTGCGGCCGCCAAGACCGCTTCGAGCGAATCCAGCCACTCCTGGGTCTCCTGGCGGTCCAGGTCCCTGGTGTCTTCCTGCGCCATCGCGCTAGTTTGCTCCCTTTTTTACCTGTTCTCCCTCGTTGCGGGCTATTTTAATGCAGGAGCGGATTTCACTCCAGCTGCGCCGCCACCAGGTCCGCTATCTCCGTGACCGCCTTGGTGATCGATACATAGGCCGCGGTACTCCCGTCCGGAGCGAGCAAAAAGGCCCCGCTGCCGTGGGTGATGACGATCTGGCCGTCGCTGTCACGCACGCGCTGGGCCGCCACCGCATACTGCTCCATGACCGCGTTCAGCTGTCCGGCGGGGATGCGCGCGCCGATGAAGCCCTCGCCGAACAGCGCCAGGTAACGCTTCAAGGTCGCGCGGTCGTCGCGCTCGGGATCGACGGTTACGAAAATCACGCGCAGGCGCTCGCCATCATCACCGAGACGGTCGCGGACCGCGCCGGCCTTGGCCATGAAGCCCGGGCACACGTCCGGACAGTTGGTGAAGCCGAAGAAGACCAGCGCCGGATCGCCGCGGAACTCGCTCAGCTGCCGCAGGCGGCCGTCGTCGTCGAGAAAGTCGAAGTCGCCGCCGAGATGGCCGAGGCCGGTGATGTTGCTCTGGACCAATTCATGGTCCTCGCTGTGCGCATGCGCGCCCTGCGCCGCCGCCGCCAGCAGCAGCGCCAGCGCCGCGCCGCGGCCCAGGCTATGCATGGAATGGGATTGCTTGCGCCGCAGCGCGGGCACTACTTGATTTTCTTCTCGACGAAGATGCAGTGCTTGCGCGCGACCGGGTCGTAGCGCCGGATCTCGATCTTGTCCGGCTTGAGCTTGCGGTTCTTCGTCGTGACGTAGAAGTAGCCCGTGCCCAGGCTGGATTCCAGCTTGATGCGCTCGCGCTTGCGTTTCTGGCCCATGATTCCTAAATCAGTCCAAGCTTGTCCAGCACCTTCTCGGCGCCGTGCTTGTCCAGGATGCGCTGCCCCTGGTGCGAAATCGTCAGGCGCACGTAGCGCTGCCGGCCCGGCAGCCAGATGCGCCGCTTGGCCAGGTTGGGATTGAAGCGCCGCTTGGTCTTGTTGTTGGCCTTCGACACATTGTGGCCGAACAGCGGCTTCTTGCCCGTGATCGCGCATACTTTCGCCATGGTCAGGGCCCTATTCTATCCCCTAGGCGCCGAAATACAGGTCGAATTCAATCGGATGCGGCGAGGAGCGGAACATCTTGGACTCGTCGATCTTCAAGTCGATGTAGGTGTCGATCAGGTCGTCGTCGAAGATGCCCGAGGCCGTCAGGAACTTGCGGTCCTTGTCCAGCGCCACCAAGGCGTCGTTGAGGGTCGCGCTCACCTGCGGCAGTCTGATGGCCTCGCGCTCGGAGATCTCGTACATGTTGCGGTCCATCGGCTTGCCCGGGTCGATCTTGTTCTTGATGCCGTCCAGGCCGGCCGCCAGCATCGCCGGGAAGGCCAGGTAGGGATTGGCCGCCGCATCCGGAAAGCGCACCTCGCAGCGCCGCTGCGCCGGATTGGCCGTGTGCGGGATGCGGACCGAGACCGAGCGGTTGTGGGCTGAGAAGCCCAGGATGGTCGGGGCCTCGAAGCCCGGGATCAGGCGCTTGTACGAATTGGTCGTCGGATTGGTGAAGGCGTTGATCGCGCGCGCATGCTTGAGGATGCCGCCGATGTAGTACAGCGCGTTCTGCGACAGGCCCCCGTACAGCTTGCCCTGGAAGATGTTCTTGCCCTTCTTGACCAGCGACTGGTGCACATGCATGCCGGTGCCGTTGTCGCCGGCGAGCGGCTTGGGCATGAACGTCAGGATCTTGCCGTGCTCGAGGGCCACGTTCTTGGCGATGTACTTGAACTTCTGGCTGTCGTCGGCGCGCTGGACGGCCTCGCCCATGCGGGTGCCGATCTCGCACTGGCCGGCGGTCGCGACCTCATGGTGATGGACCTCGACCTCCATGCCGGCGGCGGTGCACACCCGGCAGATCTCCGAGCGCAGGTCGGCGAGCGAGTCGGCCGGCGGCACCGGGAAGTAGCCGCCCTTGACGCCGGGGCGATGGCCGATGTTGGTCTCCGGATTGTTAGTGTCCCAGGCGGCCTCGATCGACTTGATCTCGTAGAAGGAGCGTCCCATGCCGACTTCCCAGCTGATCTCGTCGAAGACGAAGAACTCCAGCTCGGGCCCGAAGTAGGCGGTGTCGGCCACGCCGGACTTGCGCAGCGCCTCCTCGGCGCGGCGCGCCAGGCCGCGGGGGTCGCGGTTGTAGGAGCTGCCGTCGGTGTTGTGCACGTTGCAGGTGACCACCATGGTCTTGGCGTCGCGGAACGGGTCGAGGAAGATCGACGAGGTGTCCGGCTGCAGTACGGTGTCGGAGTTCTCGATGCCCTTCCAGCCGCGGATCGAGGAGCCGTCGAAGGGCTTGCCCTCCTTGAGCAGGGAGGCGCTGACCTTCGCAGCGGGCAGGGTTACGTGGTGATTGGTGCCGAGGATGTCGGTGAAGCGCAGGTCGACGAATTCGATTTTCTGCTTGCGAATGGCTTCCAGGAGAGGGTCGCTCATGATTTTCCTTGTTAGAATATTAAGCATATCATTTTAGCACAGCCGCAGTTCCCAGAGTTGAAGCCCGCCGCCCCCGCCGCGCCCGGCCGCGGCTTGTAGCGCCCGTGCCGCCGGCCGGGCGCCGCTGACCATGGAGCGCATCCGCAATTTCTCCATCATCGCCCACGTCGACCACGGCAAGTCGACGCTGGCCGACCGTTTCATCAGCCGCTGCCAGGGGCTGAGCGAGCGCGAGATGACCGAGCAGGTACTCGACAGCATGGACCTCGAGCGCGAGCGCGGCATCACCATCAAGGCGCAGACCGCCACGCTCGACTATCGCCGCGGCGAAGACGACGCCTGGATGCTCAACCTGATCGACACGCCCGGGCATGCGGACTTCGCCTATGAGGTCTCGCGCTCGCTCGGGGCCTGCGAGGGCGCCCTGCTGGTGGTCGACGCCGCCCAGGGAGTCCAGGCCCAGACCCTCGCGAACTGCTACAAGGCGGTCGAGCTGGGGCTGGAAGTCGTCCCGGTGATCAACAAGATCGACCTGCCGCTCGCCGACGTCGACCGGGTCGCGGGCGAGATCCGCGACATCATCGGGCTGGACACCGCCGACCTGCTGCATTGCTCGGCCAAGACCGGCGCCGGCGTCGAAGAGGTGCTCGACGCCGTCGTCGACCGCATCCGCCCGCCGGCCGGCGAGCCCGCCGCGGCGCTGCAGGCCCTGGTGCTCGATTCGTACTTCGACGCCTACGCCGGCGTCGTCATCATCGTGCGCATCGTCAATGGCGAATTGCGGCCTTCCGACCGCATCCGCTTCATGGCGACCGGCTCGGAACGTCCCATCTCCGAGCTGGGGCGCCTGACGCCGCGGCCGCGGCCGGCCGAGCGCCTCGGCTGCGGCGAAGTCGGCTATGTCATCGCCGGGCTCAAGGACATCGCGGCCGCGAAGGTCGGGGACACCATCACCGCGGTGGCCGCGCCGGCGAGCGAGCCGCTGCCGGGCTTTCGCTTGGCCAAGCCGCAGCTGTACGCCAGTTTCTTCCCGCTCGAGGCCGACTTGTTCCCGCAGCTGCAGGACGCCTTCGACCGCCTCAAGCTCAACGACGCCGCCTTGGAGCTCGAGACCGAGAGCTCGGCCGCGTTCGGCAAGGGCATCAAGTGCGGTTTTCTCGGCATGCTGCACATGGAGATCGTCCAGGAGCGCCTGGCGCGCGAGCACAACGTCGGCTCGATCATCACCGCGCCGGGCGTCGCCCATGAAGTGGTCCTCACCGATGGCAGTACTTGTGTGGTGCGCGCCGCGCATGAGCTGCCGCCGCCGCAGCGCGTCGCGGAGATCCGCGAGCCGCTCGCCGACGTGACCATCATCGCGGCCGGCGAGTACCTCGGCGCGATCATGCAGCTGTGCATCGCGCGCCGCGGGGTCCAGGCTGGATTGGAGCAGGCCGGCGCCCAGGCGGTCTCGCGCTGGCGCATGCCGCTGGCCGATCTGGTGACCGGCTTCATCGACGACCTGCAGTCCGCGACTCGCGGCTACGCCTCGCTTGATTACGAGCTGGCCGGTACCGAGCGCGCTGACATCGTCAGGGTCGACATCCTGGTCAATGAGGAGATAGTCCCGGCGCTGTCGCTGCTGGTCCCGCGGGAGCAGGCTTCCCGCCGCGGGCGCGCTTTGCTCAAGCGCCTGGCCGATTCGATCCCGCGGCAGCAGTTCCAGGTCCCGCTGCAAGCGGTGATCGGGGGCAAGATCATCGCGCGCGAGAACGTCAAGGCCTTGCGCAAGAACGTCCTGTCGAAGTGCTACGGCGGCGACGTCACCCGCAAGAAGAAACTGCTCGAGCGCCAGAAGAAGGGCAAGCGCCGCATGCGCATGTTCGGCAACGTCGAGATCCCGCAGGAGGCCTTCCTCGCGGTCCTGCAGCAGGACGGCAACCGCGATGGATGACCTGTTCGCCCTCGGCAGCCTGCTGGCCGCCGCCTTGTGGATCGCGGCCGTGGCGGTACGGCGATACGGCCGGGCCCCGCATGGTCTTGCGCATGCCGCGAACTACATCCTCAGCCTGCGCAGCTACTTCGTCGCGCTGTTCGTGGTGACGGTGTTCCGGGTGTTCCTGTACGAGATGTTCTGGATCCCCTCGGCCTCGATGCAGCCGACGCTGCGCAAGGGCGAGTTCGTGGTGGTGGACAAGTCCGAGTACGGCGTGCGCATCCCCTTGCTCGACATGCGCGTCGGCCGCGGCACCGAGCCCGAGCGCGGCGACGTCGCCGTCTTCCGCTTTCCGCTGCGGGATGACATTTTCTACATCAAGCGCATCGTCGCGGTCCCCGGCGATGAGTTCATCGTCAACGGCAACCAGCTGGTCTTCGACAACGGCGCCACCGCGCCGGCGACTTATCAAGGGGCTGCGTCCGGACCCTATATCTACCATGAGAGCGCGGGCGGGCTGGTCAACGGCCTGCTTAATATGGTCGGCGCCGGCGAGGATGAAGAAGAGGTCGCGAGCGCCCTGCTGTGGGAAGAGCTGCCCGACGGCTGGCATCCGCTGCTGCTGTCGGACGTGTACTGGGCGCCGGCCGCGCAGTACCGCGGGCCGGAGTGCCGCGCGAGCTACGGCGGCGCGCGCTTGCGCTGCACGGTCCCGCCGGACAGCTACTTCGTCATGGGAGACAACCGCCATCGCAGCAACGACAGCCGCTTTTGGGGCTTTGTCCCGCGTTCGAAGCTGGTGGGCCCGGCCTTTGCGGTGGCCTTCTCGCTCGACCAGCTGGGACGTTCGTTCTCCGGCCTGGGCCTGACCGCGGAAGCGGCCCCGCTCGACGGCTTCGCGCCCGATCCGCAGCGGCCCGATCCCTATGCGCCGATCGAAGAGCGGGACGAGGAGTAGCATGGAAAACGCGCCGGGCTTTCCCTATGAGTTCAAGAACGCGGAGCTGGCCGCTTCGTGCCGTACGCGCGCGGCAGATGGATTCGAACGGCTCGAATGGCTGGGCGACCGCGTACTGGGTTGCGCTATCGCCCATCTGCTGCACCAGCATTATCTGCAGCACAGAGAATCCAAGCTCACCCTGTCCTTCAACCGCTTGGTAGCCAATACCAACCTCAGCAAGCACGCTCGGCTGCTGGGCGTGGCGCAGCCGTCCGATACGCGGCGGCGTGCGGCTGACATCCTCGAAGCGCATCTGGGCGCAGTGATGCTGGACGGGGGCTGGGATGCGGCCTACGCATGCGTCGAGCGGATTTTCGGCGAGCAGATCAGGGCCTTGTCGTCATCAAGTTGGCAGCGGGATCCGAAGTCACGCTTGAAGGAATACGCTGAAAAACGCGTGCATTTGCCCGAGTACAAATATGTGGAGACGGATGGAGGTTTCGCTGCGACCTGCAGCTTCAAGGACAAGCAGACCACCGGCACTGGCCGCAGCAAGAAGGAAGCGGCGCATGTGGCCGCGACGGACATGCTGGCGCAGCTGCAAGCCGAGGAGCCGGAGGAACAGAAGGTGGAGGAAAACGCCTGAGATGCATGCGGGCTGCGTCATCGTCGCCGGCCGGCCGAACGTCGGCAAGTCCACGCTGTTCAACCGCTTGCTGGGTACCAACCTGTCGATCGCGACGCCCAAGCCGAACACCACCCGCTACTGCATCCGCGGCATCATCGAAGATGAAGACAGCCAGCTGGTGCTCATCGACACGCCGGGCTGCCGCCGTCCCGGCCGCAGCAAGATGGGCCGGCACCTCAGCAACGCGGCCAGCATGCCGCCGGCGGACATGGCGGTGCTGCTGGTCGAGGCCAGCGGCCTGCGCCCGGCGGACAAGCAGGCCCTGACGCTGCTGCCCGAGGACTTGCCCGTGATCGCAGGCATCAACAAGACCGACCTGGTGCGCAATCAAGACCGTTTGCTGCCAGTGGTGGCCAAGCTGGACGCGTGGCGCGACTGGCACGCGATCCTGCCGCTGTCCGCGCGCGCCGGGGATGGCTGCGATGAACTGCTGCATGAGCTGCGCGGCCTGCTGCCCGCGGTTGAGAAACGGCTGTATCCGGCTGGCGCGCGCAGCGATCGCAAGGACGCGTTCTTCATCGCTGATTTCATTCGCGAGCAGCTGCTGCTGCTGCTCGATGACGAGGTCCCCTATGCGATCGGCGTTGAAATCCGCGCGCTCGAGCGCGAGAGGCGCATGACGCGGGTGGTCGCTGACATCCTGGTGGACACGCGCCCGCGGCAGGCGATGATCGTCGGTACCGGCGGGCGCATGCTCAAGCGCATTGGCACCCGCGCGCGGCGCGCCATCGAGCGCTATCTCGGCCGGCGGGTCTATCTGGACTTGCACGTCCGCCATCGCAGCGGCTGGTCGCAGGAGCCCGCGCAGCTCGCGCGTCTCGGACTGGAAGGCGGCATCGTATGAGCAAGGAGATGTTGGCGGTGCTGTGGGACGTCGACGGCACGCTCGCGAACAGCGAGCCCGCGCATCATCAGGCGATGATCGAGGTGCTCGCGCAGCACGGCATCGAAGCCGGGCCCGAGGACGACATGATCGGCGGGACCCAGCAGCGGCTGTATGACACCTTGGCGGCCAAGTACCCGTCCATGCCTTCGAAGGAAGATTTCCTGCGGGGCGCGGACGACTGGTTCTGTGCTAATATCGCCAATATCAAGCCGATGCATGAGTCCGTGGCGATGTTCAAGCGTTACCGCAGCGAGGGCCGCCGCCAGGCGGCGGTGAGCAACGGCGAGCTGCGCCCGGTGTGCGCTACCCTCGAGCGGCTCGGGATCCTGGATGCGTTCGATGCGATGGTGGTCTGCGATGGCGAGGGCCGCCCGAAGCCGGCGCCCGATCCGTACGCCCGCGCGCTCAAGCTGCTGGATCTGCGACCCGAGCAGGCGATCGTGGTGGAGGATTCGGCGACCGGCTGCGCCGCGGCCAAAGCGGCCGGGATTTTCGTCGTCGGCCTGTCGCCAACCGGCGAGGACCTCGGCGCTGACGCGCACTTTCCCGCCATGCCGGACTTGACGCCCGAGGAGATCGTCGCCGGAGTACGTCCATGACCGCGCCGCTGCTGGGCGTGAACATCGATCATGTCGCGACCCTGCGCCAGGTGCGCCGGGCGCGCTATCCCGATCTCGCCGAGGCTGTGGCCGCGGTGGAAAAGGGCGGGGCCGATTTCATCACCGCGCACCTGCGCGAGGACCGGCGCCACATCCAGGATGCGGACGTACCCGTAATCATGGGCGCGAGCAAGACCTGGCTCAATCTCGAGATCGCTGCGGTCCCGGCCATGGCCGAGCTCGCTTGCGGCTGGCGGCCGCGCAGCGTCTGTTTGGTGCCCGAGCGGCGGGAAGAGCTCACCACCGAGGGCGGCCTCGACGTGCGCGGCGGCGGCGCGGCCCTCGCGGCGGTGGTCAAGGACCTGCAGGGCGCGGGCATCGCGGTCTCAGCTTTCGTCGATGCCGACTCCGCGCAGATCGACGCGGCCAAGGATGTCGGCGTCGATGCGGTCGAGCTGCACACCGGAGCATATGCCGAGGCGCAGGGCGATGCCGCCGCCGACCATGAGTACCAGCAGCTCGCGGCCGCGGCCGAGCACGCGCATGCGGCCGGCCTGACCGTCAACATCGGCCACGGCCTGACCCTCGGCAATGTCGGGCGCTTCCGGGCGCTGGAGTTCCTGGTCGAATACAACATCGGGCACAGCATCGTCTGCGACGCCATGCGCGGAGGACTGGCGGACGCGGTCGCGCGCATGCGCGCGGCCATGGGACTGTGATCCTCGGCGTCGGCGTCGACCTGGTGGCGGTCGACCGCATGGAGCGGCTGCACGCCAAGTGGGGCGCACGGCTCGAGCAGCGGGTGCTCGCTGAGCCCGAGCGCGCTGAGCTGCCGCCGCCGGGCCCGGCGCGGACGCGGCGCCTCGCGCTCAACTACGCGGCCAAGGAAGCTTTCGCCAAGGCCATGGGGACCGGCTTGCGGCATCCGGTAACGCTAAGGCAGATTCGCGTCGAACGCGATGATCGCGGCGCGCCCGGCTACGCCTTCGGGCCGGAATTGGCCGCGGCGCTGCAAGAGCGCAGCGTCGCGCGCACCCATCTATCCCTGAGCGATGACGGCGGGGCCGCGGTCGCGGTCGCGGTGCTGGAGGCCTGAGCGCATGAACACTGATGCTCCGCCCGACCTGACCGGCCGGGTGATGGTCGGGCTCGACGGGATCGAGTTCACCACGCAGGACAGCCGCCGCCTGGAACAGCCGGCGGTCGGCGGCGTGTGCCTGTTCTCGCGCAACTACGCGAGTACGCCGCAGCTCGCGCAGCTGGTCAAGGACGCGCGGGCCAGCGTCGCCAAGCCCCTGGCGATCGGAGTCGATCATGAGGGCGGCCGGGTCCAGCGCTTCGTCGGCGAGGGCTTTCCGCAGCTGCGGCCGCCGCGCAAGCTGGGCGAGGCCTATGCGCGCAACCGCGAGGGCGCCCTGGGCGAGGCCCTCGAGCGCAGCGGAGCGATCGCGCAGCAGCTGCGCGCGGTCGACATCGACTTCACCTTCGCCCCGGTGCTCGACATCGACTACGGCCGCAATCCGATGATCGACAGCCGCTGCTTCGCTTCGGAGCCCGCGGCGGTCGCGGCCCTGGCGCTGGCGTTCTGCCAGGGCCTGCGCGAGCACGGCATGCCGACCATCGGCAAGCACTTCCCCGGGCACGGCTGGGCGCGGGCGGACACGCACCTGGAAGTGGCGGTCGACGACCGCGGCTTGGAGGCCCTGCTGGAGTCCGACCTGCTCCCCTATATAGAGCTGCTGGGACGCGACATGCTCGATGCGGTCCTGATCGCGCATGTGCACTGCCGCGAGCTCGCGTCGCAGCCGTCGACCTACGCGCCGGAGATCATCGTCGACCTGCTGCGCGAGCAGCTGGGCTTTCGCGGCGTGACCATGACCGACGATTTGGTGATGGAGGGCGCGGACGTGGGCCTGGACATGGTGGAGCGCACGGTGGCGGCCCATCGCGCCGGCTGCGACCTGCTGCTGTGGTGCGGGGGCGAGCCGGTACTGCTGGACGAGGCCTTGGCTTCGCTGCCGGCGCGCGGCGGTCAAGCGGCTCCATGGCAGGATTTATTGGCCGCGGCGGGCCGCTAGTAGAATAGGGCAAGGGCAGGCGAAGGCAGATGGAGAACCTGGAAGAGCACGATTTGACGGCAACGGCGCTGCCGGCCGACAGCGAGGCCGAGCGCTTCGTCCTCGGGCTGCTGCTGCGGGAAAACAAACGGCTCGAGGAAACGCAGTTCCGGCTCGGGGCCGAGGACTTCTACGCAGCGCGCCACCGGTTGATCTTCAAGCACATCGACCTGCTGATCAACAAGAAGCAGGCCGCGGCCGACCTGGTCACCGTCGCGCGCTCGCTGGACGACATGGGTGAGCTGCAGCAGGCCGGCGGCAAGGACTACCTGGCCGATCTCGATGCCATGGCCGACCTGGCGACCAACTTCGAGGAGTACGCCAAGATCGTGCGCGACAAGCACATCCTGCGGCTGCTCTATGATGAGACCGAGGACATCCGCCGCACGGTGCACCAGCCCGGCGAGCTCAGCTGCGGACAGATCCTCGACCGGGCCGAGAGCCGCGTGCTCAAGATCGCCGACGACTACAAGGACAATCTGTCCACCACGTTGCAGCGCATCAGCGATCTGACCGGACCCATCAACACCCATATCGACGAGCTGTACGAGCGCGTCCGGGATGGCAAGTCGCCGCTGACGGGCCTGCCGACGCGGCTCGACCGGCTGGACAGCTACACATCCGGCTTTCAGGAATCCGACCTGTTGATCCTCGCCGCGCGCCCGAGCGTGGGCAAGACAGCCTTCGCGCTCGACATCGTCCGCAACGTCTGCGGCGGCGGTCCGCGGCGCCCGGCTGAGTTCGCTTACGAGGACGCGGCGGTGATGTTCTCGCTGGAGATGAGCGCGAATCAACTGACCAAGCGGCTGCTGAGCACCGAGGCTCGCATCGACCAGCACCGGCTGCGCTCGGGCGACATCCGCGACTCGAACTCATGGGGCCGGCTGGCGAAGGCCATCGACGAGCTCAACCGCTGGCCGTTTTGGATCGACGACACCCCGATGATGAGCATCCTGGAAATGCGCAGCCGGGCGCGCCGCGTCAAGCGCATCATCGAGTCCCAGGGCAAGAAGCTGCGGCTGATCGTGGTCGACTACCTGCAGCTGATGGACGCCGACCGCGACCGGCAGCAGGAGAACCGCGCGACCGAGGTCTCGTACATCTCCCGCGGTCTCAAGGCTCTGGCGCGGGAATTGCGCGTGCCGATCCTGGCCTTGTCGCAGCTGTCGCGCAAGATTGAGGACAGCGTCCGCCCGCGGCGCCCGCAGCTGTCCGACCTGCGCGAATCGGGCGCGATCGAGCAGGACGCCGACGTGATCATGTTCTTGAGCCGCGCCGGGCGCATCGAAGAGGGCGCCGAGGGCGAGAAGCATGAGATCGACCTGACCATCGGCAAGCATCGCAACGGCCCGACAGGCTTGATTGCGCTGGAGTTCGATCCCAAGCACACGCACTTCACGGAATCGGACCGCATGCGCAGCAGCGAGGAAGCGGCGGCGGGCTATCAGCCCGAGGACCCCGAGGACTTCCACGCCTAGCATCCGCCGGCGCGGCGCATGGCTAGTTTCGCGCGGGAGCTGAGGGTGCCGCATGCTCCCGACCGCATGTTCGGGCTGGTGGACGACATCGAGAGCTATCCGCAGTTCTTGCCCTGGTGCGCGGCCGCGACGGTGCGCCGCGACGCCGAGGGCGACGGCCTCGAAGCGACCTTGACGCTCGCGCGCGGCCCGCTGCGGTATAGTTTCGCCACGCGCAACCGCCACGACCGCGAGGCTCTGCGCATTGAGGTTGGCCTGCTGCGTGGCCCGCTGCGGCACTTGCGCGGCAACTGGAGCTTTGAGGAAGACGGCGCCGGCTGCATGGTGCGCTTCGCGATCGACTACGACTTCGAGAGCCGCGCGCTCGAAATCATGCTCGGGCCGCTGTTCGAAAGGGTGTATGAGCGCATGGTCACCGCCTTCGCGCAGCGGGCCGATGAAGTGTACGGCAGGGGCTGAGACGATGGACTGCGAGGTCGAAGTGGTCTATGCGCCCGCGCCGGGGCGGGTGTTCCGCCAGGCGCTGCGCTTGCCCGCGCCGGCGACGGTGGGCCAGGCGATCGAGGCGAGCGGGGTGCTGAGCAAGTATCCCGATCTGGCCCGGGCGCCGCTGGCGGTCGGAATATTCGCGCGGCCGGCGGCCCTGGACGCGCAGCTGCGGTCCGGCGATCGCGTCGAGCTGTACCGTCCCTTGGCGGCGCGTCGCAGCGGGCCGCGGCCATGATCCTCGCGAACAACAAGCGGGTGACCCGCAACTATCAATTGCACGAGCGCTTCGAAGCGGGCCTGGTCCTGCGCGGCTGGGAGGTCAAGGGCATCTTGGCGGGCCAGGCGCAATTGCTCGACAGCCACGTGCGCATTCGCCGCGGCGAGGCCTGGCTGGTCGACTGCCACATCACGCCGCAAGCCAACGTCCGCCTGCCGGACGGCGCCGACGAGCGCCAGCCGCGCAAGCTGCTGCTGCGCGGGGTCGAGCTCCGCAAGCTGATCGGCAAGTTCAAGCAGACCGGCATGACGATCGTGGTCCTGGACCTGCACCGCAAGGCGGGGCACATCAAGGCGAACATCGCGCTGGCGCGCGGGGTCAAGAAGCATGACCGGCGCGAGCGTCTCAAGGAGCGCGACCAGCGCCGCGGCCGCGGCTGGTGATTCAGCCTTCCTTGGCGGGATAGTTGCAGCAGCGCCGCACGGGACAGGACCCGCAGCGCGGCTTGCGCGCTATGCAGACATAGCGGCCGTGCAGGATCAGCCAGTGATGGGCGTGCCGGCGATAGCGCTCCGGTACGCGTACGTCGAGCTTGGCCTCGACCGCCAGCGGGGTCTTGCCTGGCGCGAGGCCGGTGCGGTTGGCGACGCGGAAGACATGGGTGTCGACGGCGATGGTCGGCTCGCCGAAAGCGGTGTTGAGCACGACGTTGGCGGTCTTGCGCCCGACGCCGGGCAGGGCTTCGAGCGCTTCGCGGTCCCGCGGGACTTTGCCGCCGTGCTTGTCGACAATCAGTTGTGACAGCGCGAGGACGTGCTTGGCCTTGCTGCGGAACAGACCGATGGACTTGATGTAGGCGACTAAGCCATCGTGGCCGAGCTCGAGCATGGCCGCGGGCGTGCGCACCTTGCGGAACAGCGCGGCGGTGGCCTTGTTGACGCCGATGTCAGTTGCTTGGGCCGAGAGTACCACGGCGACGAGCAGCTGGTAGGTGTTGCGATAGCGCAGCTCGGTTTGCGGCGCCGGCGCGGCGGCGGCTAGGATAGAGAAGAAGCGCTCGGCCTGCCGAGGAGTGAGCAAGGACGGGGGCATGGCAGGATCAGGCAAGTTTCCAAGGGATTATATGCTTTGCTGATGAAAATTGGCGGTGCGGCACCATCGCCTACGGGCGCAAGCCGGAGGACACGGCTCGGCGGCTGTTCCCGCCAAAGAAAGACAAAGGCGGCTTCTTATGGTAAAATGAAATTGTCTCCCGCTCGTGTGGAAGGCTTGGGCGAGGGGGGCTGCTTGGTCCGGAGTAGAAACCGGGACAAGGTGGAAGTGGAGGCGACGGGAGTCGAACCCGCAACCACCTGGCTGTCAACCAGGCTACTCTACCGTTGAGTTACGCCCCCCAAACCTTTTATGAATCTCAACTTGCGCAAGCTTTGCAGGCCGCTTGCGACGAATGCTTTTTCTACGATTGGATTTTGCGAAGTCTTCCCCTGTTTCTTCGCTTCTCGGACTTATTGGTGAAATGTATTTGTGTCGGGACAATAATCTCTGGTGCATCCCTAGGAAAATAAATGATGCCTTTCAAGGGAACCCTTTGCGGTAATAGCAAGACATCTTTTCCTTCTTCTTTTTATAATTGCCCGTCCTGCGGGCTTCGGCCTTCGGGCTTGGTTGGCTCGGGCAAGAGCCCGCTTCCAGGCGGCGCTCTTCGCCGGATCTTCAAACACAGACATAGGGCCACATTATAAGCGAAAATCCGCTGGCTGGCAAAGTATGCAATTCGCAATAATTGCCATATAATTCCCTGCGATAGTTTCCGCAGCCGCGCACAGCCGCAGCCGTCATGACCCGCCGCATCCTCGTCACCAGCGCCTTGCCGTACGCCAACGGCCCCATTCACATCGGCCACCTGCTCGAGCACATCCAGTCCGACACCTGGGTGCGCTTCATGCGCATGCGCGGGCACGAGGTCCACTTCGTCTGCGCCGACGACGCTCACGGGACGCCGGTGATGCTGCTCGCCGAATCCCAGGGCGTCAAGCCCGAGGACCTGATCGCCGGGACCCAGCGGGAGCACGAGCTGGACCTGGCGTTCTTCGGCGTCGGCTACGACTGCTACCACACCACCCATTCGGACGAGAACCGCGAGCTTGCGACTGGCATCTACGCCAAGCTGCAGGAAGCCGGCCGCATCGCCAAGCGCCCGGTCGCGCAGCTGTACGATCCGCAGCGCAAGCAGTTTCTCGCCGACCGCTACATTCGCGGGACCTGCCCGCGCTGCGGCGCCGAGGACCAGACCGGCGACAACTGCGAGGAGTGCGCCGCGACCTACACTGCGACCGAGCTCGGGCAGCCGCGCTCGGCGCTGTCCGGCGCGGAGCTGGAGATCCGCGAGTCCGAGCACTATTTCTTCGCGCTCAGCGCCTGCGGGGAGTTTCTCAAGGAATGGCTGTCCACGGCGGAGCCCGGTCCCGGTCCCGGCCCGCGGCTGCAGAAGCAGGCGGAGAAGAAACTGCTCGAATGGTTCAGCGACGGCTTGCAGGACTGGGACATCTCGCGGGACGCGCCGTACTTCGGCTTCGAGATCCCGGACGCGCCCGGCAAGTACTTCTACGTCTGGCTCGACGCGCCCATCGGCTATCTCGCGAGTTTCAAGAAGCTGTGCGCCGAGCGCAAGCTGGACTTCGACGCGTTCCTCGCGGCCGACACCGCCACCGAGATGTACCACTTCATCGGCAAGGACATCATGAACTTCCACGGGCTGTTCTGGCCGGCGATGCTGCGCGAGGCCGGCTTGCGCACACCGACGCGGCTGTTCATCCACGGCTTCCTGACCGTCGACGGCATGAAGATGTCCAAGTCCAAAGGTACCTTCATCACGGCCAGCAGCTATCGCGAGCTCGGCTACGATCCGGACTGGCTGCGCTATTACGTGATGAGCAAGCTCAACGACCGCATCGAGGACGTCGACCTCAGCTTGGAGGATTTCATTGCGCGCGTCAACTCCGACCTGGTGGGCAAAGTCGCGAACATCCCGAGCCGGGTGGCGCGGCTGCTCGCGAGCAAGTGCGGGGGCAAGCTCGCTGCGCCGGGCGAGCCGCTGCTGGACTTCGACGCCGAGGAGATGGCGCTGCTCTATGAAAGCCGCCGCTACAGCGAGGCCGCGCAAAAGATCATGGCCCAGGCCGAGAAGGTCAACCGCTATCTCGAGCAGGAAAAACCATGGGACCTGGGCAAGGATCCCGAGCGCAGCGAGCAGCTGCTGCGGGTGTGCACCGCGGCGCTCAACGCTTTCAAGGACCTGGCGCTGTGCCTCAAGCCGTTCATGCCGCGCTTCGCCGCCGCGGCTGAGGAGTACCTGGCTTGCGGGCCCCTGATGTGGAGCGACCTGGGCCAGCCGCTGCCGGAAGGGCACGCGCCGGGCAAGTTCAAGCATTTGATGAAGCGCATCACGCAGGCGGACGTCGACAAGTTGATTGCCGCCAACCGCTCAGGGCCCCCGCCGGCCGCGGAGCAGGGCGAGATGATCGACATCAAGGACTTCGCCAAGCTGGAACTGAAGGTCGCGGCTGTGCTCGAGGCCGAGAAGGTCGAGGGCTCGGACAAGCTGTTGCGGCTGCGCGTCAGCTTAGGCGAAGCAGGCGAGCGCACGATCTTCGCCGGCATCCAGCAGCACGTCGAGCCCGAGCAGCTGCGCGGGCGCAAGATCGCGGTGGTCGCCAATCTCAAGCCGCGCAAGATGCGTTTCGGTACTTCCGAGGGCATGGCCCTGGCGGCCAGCGGGCCTGACGGCGCGCTGGCGCCGGTGTTCATCGACGACGCCATCCCGGCGGGCGGCAGCATCAACTGAGCGTCTTTAAATAGGGAACTATGCCTTTGACTTCACGGGTTGGGCTTGGCGCGTCCTGATTTGCGTCCTTGCTTGTATTCTTCCTTGAAATAAGTGAAGAACGACGGAATCGCAGGCCAAACTCTATCGTCGTTGAGCTCCCAGAACAGGCCGGCATCCAGCAGCTGATTGTAGATTTCAAGAGCGTCTTTGAATTCCAAGCTGGTACCTTCCTCCAGGTAGGCAATCACTTGCTCAGGTTTCGGAGGCTCGGGATCAGCATCGATGAAGGCCACCGACTTGCTCGCATGTTCCAGCAAGCTGGCATTCCTGATTCTGCGGTAGATCTTTTTGTACAAGCCGACGCGTTCTCTATGCACGGCTTGTTCAACGCTCTGCACCAAGGCCACATCCACCTCCGTCCGGCCTTGCTTCTCCTTGGCTTTCCACACTTGGCTGCCCACGGCCTGGATGAAAAATGGATAGTCGTCGGTCCAGCTCATCATCAGCTCCAGCGCCTCGTCCGACACCTTGACGCCGCGGTCCGCGAACGGCTTGCCCAGGGCCTTGCGCGTCGCCTCAGGATCCAGGCGGTTGATGTAGATGTCCTCGGCGCGGTCAATGAAGGTCGCGTCCACATCATCCAAATGCGCTTCCAGCGCCGGCGTCCCCGCCAGCACTATTGCTAGCGGCCATCCGTCGCTAGCCAGGTTCTGGCTCTGCTGCAGGATCTGGCTCATCATCTCCGCATCGTAATGCATGACCTCGTCTAGCAGCAACAGCAGCGGACGGAACCGCAGGCGCGCCTCCAGGATCCCCTCAAAGTCCTGCAGCGGCGGCTGGCCTGTTTTCCATTTCAGCGCCGTCTGGAGCAACTTGTACGCATGGGCTTGGGCCTTGTGCTTGCCAAAGTCCGGGATGTTGGCCACCTTGTTCAGCAAGCCGGAAAGCACATCCTTTGTGCTCCTTTTTGGAACATAAGCCAGACGCACGACGTCAGCATCCCAGTGCTTGGCCTCGCGCTTTGCCCAAGTTAGCAGAGTCGTTTTGCCCACGCCGCGCGGGCCAACGATCTTCAAGGGCTGCGGCGCCCTGGCGCTCAAAGGGCCATAGTCCTCTTCCCGCGGCCCGGTGATCGTCCGCAGCGCTTCCCGCAGCAAAGCCTGCTCCGGCTCCCGCCCAGCCAGATGATCGGGCAAAAAGCCCGTGCCTGGATAGAATGGATTGCCTGAGGACTGTTCTTCTGTCATGGCCATATTTTAATCCCGTTGCGCATTGATTGCCAAGAAAAGGAAACTGTTCCTGCAATTTCACGAGCTTGACCGGGCGGGCGAGTTTGAGATCACCGCCCCAGTAACTGTCCAAGCCCCGGCACTTCAGCCCTGAGATTCCTAAGCAGCCAGCCCTTCTGGGTGCAATTCAATAAGTCAAAGGAATAATTCCCTTTAAATAAAGGGACCATCTACTAAACAGCTCAGAACCGCATGGGGCATGTTAAAATGTGCCTAGGGTTGTCCGTAGCGGTGACCTTGGTTAGCAAGGGGGCGTGTAGCTGGTTCAGAGCTTCCAGTGAAGGAGTTTGTTCGGTTTCTTCCAAACTGCTTGGCGGGGCGGAGGAGATTCGAACTCCCAACCTTTCGTTAGTGACTCGGCTGCTCTATCCGTTGATGCTACCGCCCCCTGAAACCCTTGCAACAAACAGCCTCTCGGCTATTTGTTGTTCTTAGCGCAATCTCTCAGAAGGCTATCTTCACATCATCCTCGGGACACTTGGCAGTCCCGAGCCCGCGAATAAGCCTTGGCTAATTATATGCTTAACGGCTGTTAGCCATATAGCTAGGCAAAATATCATGGATCAGGCGAGAGCGAAGATGCCCATCCCTCATGCGGTACTTGGCTGGTTTCCCCTAAAATAAGAGGCGGGCACAAGCGATGGAAAAGGTAGTGGTCTTCGGCGGCAGCGGCTTTATCGGCCGCCGCGTCGTCAAGCATCTGGTCGAGGCCGGCTTTCACGCCATCGTCCCGACGCGCCGCCGCGAGCTGGTCAAGGACGATTTCATCGTGCTCCCGAACACCGACGTCGTCATGTGCGATCCGCACCAGCCCAAGGCCATCGCGACCCTGCTGGCCGAGGCGGACATCGTCATCAACCTGGTTGGCATCCTGCACGAGCGGGGGCGCCACACTTTCGAGGCCATCCACGTTGAGTTCGTGCGGCGCCTGGCGGATGCGCTGGGCCAGGCGCGCCACGTGCGGCAGTTCATCCACTTCAGCGCGCTCAACGCCATGACCGGCGCGCCCAGCCGCTACTTGCGCAGCAAGGGCAAGGGTGAGGTGCATGTGACCAAGATCGGGAGCTGCGAGTGGACCGTCATCCGCCCCTCGGTGGTCTTCGGCGAGGGCGATTCCTTCCTGAGCCTGCTGTCGGAGCTCATGCGCTGGCTGCCGGTCATGGCGCTGCCCGGCGCGGCGGCGCGCTTCCAGCCCATCTGGGTCGACGACCTCGCGCGCATGACGATCGCGTGCATTCACAATCCGCAGTGCTTCGGCAAGGCACTGAACGCCGGCGGGCCGGAGACCCTGCGCTTCGCCGAGATCCTCGCGAACCTGATCGCGGCGAGCGGCCGCCGGCGGTACGTCATCAGGCTCAGCGGGGGCATGAGCCGCATGCTGGCGTTGTTCATGGAGATGATCCCGTTCATGCCGCCGCTGCTCACGCGGGACAATCTGGATTCGATGAAGCTGCCGGCCACGTGCGAGAGCAGCAACCATGCCAAGGAACTGGTGCCCGGGCGCCTGACGGCGCTGCGCGATCACCTGGCGGCCACCGTCCACCGGCTCCCGCCCGGCGCCCGCTACAGCGACTTCCGGCACATAGCGCGCCGGCGCTAGTTCCAGCCGTGCGCGCCTACCAGGTGGGCGGCGCCGTGCGCGACCGGCTGCTGGGCCGGCTGGCGAAGGATATCGACTATGTGGTCGTGGGCGCGACCCCGGCGCAGATGCTCGAGCAGGGCTATGAGCAGGTCGGCGCGAGCTTTCCGGTCTTCTTGCATCCCGAGACCAAGGAGGAGCATGCTCTGGCGCGTACCGAGCGCCAGCAGGGCAAGGGCCACAAGGGCTTTGTCGTCGACGCCGCCCCGACCATCACCTTGGAGCAGGACCTGCAGCGGCGCGACTTCACCATCAACGCCATGGCGCAGGACGAGTCCGGCCGCGTCATCGACCCCTTCGCGGGCCGCCGCGACATCTCGCTGCGGCTGCTGCGCCATGTCGGCCCGGCGTTCGCTGAGGATCCGCTGCGGGTACTGCGCGCCGCTCGGCTGGCGGCCGAGCTGCAGTTCCGCGTCGATAAGGGAACACTAGAGCTGATGAGTTCTATGGTTGAGCAGGGCCGGCTGGATGAATTGCCCGCCGAGCGGATCTGGGCCGAGCTGCAGCGCGGCCTGGCGGCAGACTGCCCGCAGTACATGATCAAGATCCTGCGCGCCTGCGGCGCGCTGCGCGCGGTCCTGCCCGAGGTCGATGCGCTGTTCGGCGTCGAGCAGGATCCGGAGCATCATCCCGAGGGCTGCGCCGGCGAGCATACCATGTTGGTGCTGGCGGCGGCCGCAGCCAACTGGTGGCCGTGGGAGTTCCGCTTCGCCGCGCTCATGCATGACGTGGGCAAGGCGCAGACGCCGGCGGCTGAATGGCCGCGTCATGCGGGCCACGAAGAGCGGGGCGCGCCCATCGTCGCCGCTGCCTGCGAGCGCCTGCGCGTACCGCGCAAGGCGATGCAAGGGGCGATCGTCGCGGCGCGCGAGCACGGCATGGTGCATTATTTCGCCACGCTCGAGCCCGCCGCCGCGGCCGCCATGCTCGGCCGCGTCGGCGCCTGGCGCGCGCACAGCCAGCTGGAGTGCTTGCTGGCGGTATCCGACTGCGACTACGCCGCCAATCCCGGCCTGGGCGACGCGCATCTGCAGCATCCGCAGCGCGCGCTCGTCGCAGCCTGCGTGGCCGCGGTCCGCGAGCTGGACTTCGCCGACGTCGCCGAGGAGGGCGATGCCAAGGCAGCGGCCGAGGCCCGCCGCACCGAAGCGGTGGCGGCCGTGATGCGGGACTGGAGCGCCTAGCTCGCTGAGGCCGTCATGGCCTCGACCACCAAGTCGGCGATCGGCGTGCCCGTCTGGTCGTGGACGGTCTTGAGGCCGGTGGGGCAGGTGATGTTGATCTCGGTGAGCTTGTCGCCGATGACGTCGATGCCTGCGAAGATGATGCCGCGCTCTTTAAGTACGGGTCCGATCTGATTGGCGATGCGCCGTTCAGCGGCTCCGAGCGGCTGGGCCTCGGGCTGCCCGCCCGCGCGCATGTTCCCCAGGTGGGAGCCCGGCGCCGGCCGGCGGACGAGCATGAGATCGGCGGGCTTGCCATCGATGATGAAGACCCTGCGGTCGCCGTCGGCGATGGCGGGCAGCCGCTCTTGGACCAAGGCCAAGCCATCCCGGCGCAGGATGCTGTCGAGCGCGACTTCGATGTTGCTGTCGTCCCCGGAAGCGAAAGCGAAGACGCCGATGCCGCCCATGCTGTTGAGCGGCTTGACCACCACGCCCTGGTCCTGTTGACGGCAGAACGACCGCAGCTCATCCATGTTGGATGAAGCCAGGCTCGCGGGCATCAGCTCGTCAAAGCCGAAGGCGCTGATCTTCTCCTCATAGGCCATGATGGCCTGGGGCCGGTTCCAGATAGGCGCGCCCTGTTCTTGAGCGTAAACAAGCATTTGGCACAACAACCGATACTGGGCGTCGACCGGCGGCTCCAGCCGCAGCGCGATCGCGCCGCAGTCGCCGGCAGCGAGATTCTCGAGAGGCCCGAGCTGGTACCAGCTGCGCTCGCCGTCTGTGATTTCAATGGTTTGCGCGCGCAAGCTCACTTCCCGCCCACGCAGGCTGACGCCGTCCCGGCGTACGATCATGATGCGGTGGCCGCGCTCTTGATGGCGCCGCATCAACTCAATGGAACTGTCGCTCGCCGGCGCGAGCGCAGCTGGATCGTCGAGCAGATAGACCGCCAGCATGGCGACGGCCCGGCGTGGCGGGATGGACCCGCTAGCGCTGCTGGTGCGGGTAGCGCTCCAGGGTTACGTCCTCGAGCACATCGACCTTGACGATCACGTCGATGGTGTCCTCTGGACGGTAGGGCAGCTCGCCTTCCAGCACCAGGCCGTTGTATTCATACTCGACCTTGTACTTGGTGATGACTCGCCGCGAGACGATATCGGTCCCGCATTCCCGCGCAATGGTGTTGCGGTCGCGCGACAGGTAGCCGCCCGCGAGGGCCGCGCCCAGGGCCGCACCCGTGGCGGTCGCGGCGGTCCGGCCAGAGCCGTCGCCAACCTGGTTGCCGATGACGCCGCCGGCGAGGGCTCCGAGCATCTGCTCACCGGTCATCTGCTGCTGGCCGCTGCCGATGTGGGTGCCGATCACGGCGCCCAGCGCGGCCGCCGCATCCTGTCCTGAGCCCTTGCCGAACTGCGAGCCGACCGCCCCGCCGAGGATCGCGCCGAGGATCGCTCCCTCGCCGCTCACGTCATGAGCCGGCCGGTTGTGCAGCTCGCTGTAGGCGGAGTGCCGGCAGTTGCGCGAGGGCGCATACAGCCGTTCGACGACCGGTTCGGTCCTGACGACCGCAGCGGTGTCGATGTATTCTTCCGCCAGGGCGAAATTCTGCGCTATCAGTGCGATAGCGAAAACAGCTGAAGGGAGTTTGATGTTGTTCATGGTGTTGCTCGACTGGTGATCGGGGAGGGGTGCTGGCTAGCGGATGCGCCCAGGGCGGGCGTTGCTGATTTTATCAGCAAATATAAAATTATGGTAAATAGTGTAAGAAATTGGAATTTTGTGGTAAACTTTCTAGCGTCGGATTACGGGCTGTCCTTCCTAAAAAACTTTCCTTACAACTCATTATAACCTGAAAGATGTTTCGCGGTACGTTACTCGGCAAGTGCGACGCCAAGGGCAGGCTAGTGGTTCCCCGCAAGTTTCGCGAAGTCTTCGAGAAAATGAAGGACAAGGGGCTGGCCTTGACCGGCGACCCGCGCGGGTATCTGCTGCTGATGCCGCAGAACAAGTATTTCGACTACGAGAAGAAGATTCTCAGCAGCCCGGAGCGGGACGATCGGGCGGTGTACTGCAAGCAGGTGGTGGTCGGCATGGCTGACGTGGACCAGCAGCTTGACAAGCTGGGGCGCATCACCCTGAGCCCGGCCATGATCGAGCATGCGAAGATCAAGACCGAAGTCGCTTTCGTCGGCTCGCTCTCCAGCCTGCGCATCTGGAGCAACGAAGAATATTTGGAATTCAACCAGCAGTTCCGCGACGGCAAGTCGGGGGATCGTTTTGTTTTGCCCGAGGGGTGGGAAGATGGACTCAGCATTTAAGTTCTCCCACTCTCCTGTAATGCTTCACGCTTGCGTTGAAGCGCTGGTCCACAACCCCTCGGGCACCTATGTGGACGCTACCTATGGCGGCGGGGGCCACAGCGCGGCGATCCTCGCCGAGCTGGCGGCGGAGGCGCGGCTGCTGGCGCTGGACGCCGATCCAGCCGCGCGGCCGAACGCGGCCTGCGGCGCAGACGAACGCTTCAGCCTGCACCATGCGAACTTCCGCGACCTGGACGCGGTCCTGGAGCAAGAGGACATCGCGGCGCTCGACGGCGTCCTGCTGGACTTAGGCGTGTCCTCGCTGCAGTTGGACGATCCCGCGCGCGGCTTTTCTTTCATGCGCGCCGGGCCCCTGGACATGCGCCTCGACCCTTCGGCCGGCCGGCCGCTGGAGAAGATGCTGGCGCGGGTGAGCGAGCGCGAGCTAGCGCGGCTGATCCGCGAATACGGCGAAGAGCGCCACGCCCGCTCGATCGCGCGCCGCTTGATTGCCATGCGCGACGAGGGCGAGCTGCGGGACACCAAGGATCTGGCGCGCGCCTGCGGGGGCGGGCGCAGCGGCGGCATCCACCCAGCGACGCGGCTGTTCATGGCGCTGCGCATCTGGGTGAACGACGAGCTGCGCAATCTCGAAAAGGCCCTGCACAAGATCGCCTCTCTATTAGTACAGGGCGGGCGGCTGGTCGCCATCAGCTTCCATTCGCTCGAGGATCGCATCGTCAAGCGCTTTATCGGACCGCGCTCGAACAATGACGGGCCGCTGCGGCCGCTGGGCAAGGCCCGCCGGCCGGATGCGGCAGAACTGCGCGACAATCGCCGCGCGCGCAGCGCCATGCTGCGCGTCGCCTGCAAGGCATGAACGCCTTCGCGCGCGTCCCGCGGGCCTTCGTGGCCGTGCTGCTGCTGGCGGCTTTGTGCCTGCTGGCCGCCATCGCCTTGATCGACGTGCGTTTTCAAGCGCGCAAGCTGCAGGCCGAGCTGAGCGCGCTCGAGGGCGATCGCCGCGACCTGCGCGAGCAGAACCGCCGCTTTCAGATCGAGCTGGCGTCGTTCACAGATTACTTCATGCTGCATCGCCGCGCCACCGATGAGCAGGAAATGGCTTTCCCCGATGTCGCCGACGGCAGCCTGACGACTCTCGACGAGTTGCCGAGCCTGGCTCGCGGTTGGCAGCACCAGGAGCAAGGGCAGCAGTGATTCAATTGCGCGAGCGGCGGGTGGCTTCCCCGGCTTGGCGCGTCGGGATGATCGTCTTCGGCCTGTTGGGCATGTTCTCGGTCCTGCTCGGCGGGGCGGCCTGGCGCAATATGATCCAGGGCGAGCAGCTGGTGAACGAAGCGCGCAGCCGCTATGTAGACAAGATCAAGATCGTGGGCGAGCGCGGCGCGATCAGGGACCGCAACGGCCGGCCGATGGCGATGAGCGCGCCGGTGTATTCACCGCACATCCATCCGCGGCAGTTCAGGGACTGGGCGGAGCGCAATCCCGAGCGCGCGGCTGAGGCGATCGAGAAGCTCAGCGAGCACTTGGAGATGGATGAGGAGGCCGTGGCCGCTATTCTCGCGCGCAAGACCGGCTTCGCTTACCTGCGGCACGATTTGACGCCCGAGCGCATGCAGGCCGCGCAAGCTGCGCGCGTGCCCTTCCTGCGCTTTGAAAAACGCTACCGGCGGTTTTATCCAGCCGCGCAGGAGGCCGCACATGTGACCGGCTTCATCAATCATGAAGGCCTGGGCATGACCGGCATCGAGCATGCCATGCAAGAGAAGCTGCAGCCCACGGACGGCTGGAAGCAGGTGCTGCGCACGCAGCACGGCGACGTCCTGGAAGTGCGCGAGAACGAGCCTGCGGTCGATGGCGAGGACGTGTACCTGACGGTTGATTCGCGCTTGCAGTACATCGCTGCGGTCGCGCTCGGCCAGGCGCTGGAAAAACATGAGGCGCGCTCGGGCTCGGTCGTGCTGCTGGACGCGGCATCCGGCGACATCATGGCGCTGGTCAACCTGCCGACTTTCAATCCGAACAGCATCGACGGCCAGCCGGGGCTGCGGCGCAACCGCGCGATCCAGGACCTGTTCGAGCCGGGCTCGACCATGAAGCCTCTGTTGGCGGCGCTGGCGCTGGATCAGGATCTGCTGTCGCCGGCGACGATGCTGAGCACGGCGAAGCCGCTGCAGTACGGCAAGTACACGATCCAGGACAAGAAGATCGATGAGGACCTGACCCTGACCGAGACCATTATGCGCTCGAGCAATGTCGGCGCGGTGCGGGTGGCTGAGATGCTCGCGGACGAGGACATGCATGAGGGCTATCGCGCGTTCGGCTTCGGCGGCGATCCGCTGCTGGACCTGGCCGGGGAGACCGTCGGGCAGCTGCGCGCCCATGATTCATGGCGGCCGGTCGAAAAGGCCACCATGGCGTACGGCTACGGCCTGTCATCCAACCTGCTGCAGCTCGCGCGGGCCTATGCTGTGTTCGCGAACGACGGCATGCTGCCGTCGCTCGGCCTGGAGCTCGGCGCCGAGCGCCCGGCGCCGCGGCGGGTGATCTCGCCCGCGACGGTACGGCAGGTGATCCCGATGCTCGAGAGCGTCGTCTCCAGCGAGGGCACGGCCCGTCGCGCGGCGGTCAGCGGCTATCGCGTCGCGGGCAAGACGGGCACCACCCACAAGCGGCAGCAGGACGCCAAGGGCTACGACCGCGACACGTATCAATCGCTCTTCGTCGGCTTCGCGCCGGCCAGCAACCCGCGCTTTGTCGCCGCGGTCTTTGTTGACGAGCCCCAGGCGAACGGCTATTACGGCGGGACGGTCGCCGCGCCGGTGTTCGCCCAGGTCATGAGCCAGGCCCTGCGGCTGTATGGCATACCACTCGACGCGCGGACGGCTGAAGAGCTGATCGCGACCTCGCCGGCGCAGTCCGTGCCGGGCAAGCGGGGCTAGGATCATGCAGGCGGCGCTTGAATTCCTCAAGCCTTATGCCGCCGCTCATGCACGCTTGGCTGCGGATTCGAGCGCGGTCGAGCATGGCGATGTCTTTGTGGCGCTGGCCGGGAGCAATCGCCACGGGCTGGATTTTCTCGACGACGCCATCGCCAACGGCGCGGCTGCGGTCGTACACGACGGCGCGCGCGAGCCCGCATGCTCTGTGCCTTCCTGCGTTGTGCCCGAGCTGGGCGCGCAGCTCGGCGAGCTGGCCGCGAGTTTTTACGGCCGGCCATCGGAGTCCCTGCGCATGGTCGCGGTAACCGGGACCAAGGGCAAGACGACGGTCGCGGCCTGGTGCGCGCAGCTGCTCGGTACGCCGGCTGAACCCTGCGGCTATGTCGGTACGCTCGGCGCGGGCAGCAGCGACTCCACGTCCCTGTCCATCAAGCGCAAGCTGCGCCTGACGACGCCCAATCCGATGCAGCTGCATGGCTTGCTGGCTGACTTCACCGCCGCGGGCTGTGCAGCCGCGGCCATCGAGGCTTCCTCCCACGGCCTGGCGCAGGAGCGCCTGGCCGGCGTCGCATGCGATGTCGCGGTGTTCACCAATTTCGGTACCGACCATCTGGATTATCACGGCACATCGGCAGACTACCTGCGCGCGAAGCTGCTGCTGTTCGAGCGGCCCGAGCTGCAAGCGGCGGTGGTCAACGCAGACGAGCCCCGCTCGCAGGAAGTGCGTGCGGCCGCAGCCTGTCCGGTGCTGGCTTGCGGCGTAGAACCCACATGCGATCTCATCTGGAAATTGAATGGCCGCCAGGCCGCATTCACTTATAAGGGCGAGAGCTTGAACTGCGAGCTGCCGACGCCTGGCATGCACAATGCGAGCAATCTGGCCTTGGCCCTGGGCGCTGCGCTGCAAGCCGGCGTGGCATGGGACGAGTTGGGCAAGCGCGTCGTTGGCTTGAGCCCGATCCCCGGCCGGCTCGAGAGCATCGCCGCGCCGGGCCAGGCCGCGGTCTATGTCGACTTCGCGCACACGCCCGAAGCCCTGGGCGCCGTTCTCGCATCCGTACGGGCTGAGCATCCCTACGCGCGGCTCACATGCGTGTTCGGCTGCGGCGGCGACCGTTATCGCGACAAGCGGCCCGCGATGGGAGCGTCCGCATGCATGCTTGCGGACCGGGTGATCGTCACCACGGACAATCCGCGTGAGGAAGATCCCGCGCAAATAATCGCCGATGTCCTGGCTGGCTGCGGCGCGCAGGCTGAGAGCGTACTCGATCGCCGGGATGCCATCGCCGCCGCCCTTGCCGGGGCTGGGCCGGAGGATGCGATCTTGCTCGCGGGCAAGGGCGATGAGGACGCCATTATCGGAGCGGGCGGTACGCGCACGCCGTTCAGCGACCGCGAGGTTGCGCGCGCTTTGCTGGCGGAGCGGGACGATGCCTGAGCGCGCCGCGCGCCTGACGCCGGCGACCGCGCAGATGGTCGTCGAGGGCGCCTGGAAACGAGGCCAGCCCGACAGCCTCGGGCCGCTGTCGTTCGACAGCCGCCGGCTGCAGCCGGGCGCGACCTTCATCGCCCTGCGCGCTGCGCGCGACGGCCACGATTTCGTCGCAGCCGCCAAGGAGCGCGGCGCGACCGCCGCCATCGTCAGCAGGGAGGTCGACTGCGACCTGCCGCAATTGCTGGTCACCGACACCCTGACGGCGCTCAGCGATCTCGCCCACTGGTGGCGCGCGTTCTACCAGGGCTCGCTCGCGCTGGTCACCGGCAGCAATGGCAAGTCGACCACCAAGGAGATGCTGCGCATGATCCTCACCGCTTTCGCTGGCGAAGAGCGGGTGATCGCAACCCATGGGAACTTCAACAATTCCATCGGCCTGCCGCTGATGCTGCTCAACATCGAGCCCGCGCACAGCTATGCGGTCGTCGAAGCCGGCATGAACGCCGCGGGCGAGATCGCCCGGCACACGCGCCTGGCGCGCCCGCAGCTCGGCATCATCACCAACGCCGGCCGCGCGCACCTGGGGCAGTTCCGCGACGCCGAGGGCATCGCGCGCGCCAAGGGCGAACTGCTCGGGAGCATGCCAACAGGCGCGACCGCGGTCCTCAACGCCGACGACCGCTTCTATCCCATGTGGCTGGAAATGGCCAGCCATCTGGATGTGGTTTCGTTCTCGCATGCAGGCCGGCAAGCGACCTGCCGGCGCATCCCCGGCCGCGACTTCGTCTATGTCTTCGAAGGCAGCGTGCAGCACAATGAGCTCAATCTGCAGGTCACGGGCGAGCACAATGAGAAGAACGCCTTGGCCGCGGCGGCCGCGGCCTGGCGCATGGGCGTCCCGCATGAAAGCGTGCGCCGCGGCCTGGAGGACTTCGCGGGCGTGCCCGGCCGCCAGGAAGTGATCGCGACCGAGGACTTCGTGCTGATCAACGACGCCTACAACGCCTCGCCCGAATCCTTCCAGGCGGCCATCGACAGCCTGCGCGCGCGGCCCGAGACCCGCAAGTTCCTGGCGATGGGCGATATGCTGGAGCTGGGCGCGGACGGCGCGCAGCTGCACCGCGACGTGATCAGCTATGCCCAGGCCGCCGGCATCACCGACATTCTCGCCTACGGTCCGCTCGCGAGCGAAGCGGCCGCGGCCGCCGGGCTGCGCAGCTGTCCGGACAAGCAGGAGATGATCGCCGAGCTGGCGACCGCCATGCAGCCGGGCGACTGCGCGGTCCTGGTGAAGGGCTCGCACGGCATGCATATGGAAGAAGTGGTGGCCGCGCTGCTGGAACAGCGTCCATGATCTACGCTCTCGCTGAGATGTACCGCGGGGAGCATGGTTTCTTCAACCTGCTCACCTATGTCACCTCGCGCTCGGTGTTCGCGGCCTTGACCGGCATGCTGATCGGGATGATCGCGTATCCGCCGTTCATCCGCTGGCAGAAGGCCGCGGCGCTCGGCGAGCGCATTCGCGATGACGGGCCCGACAGCCACCATGCCAAATCGGGCACGCCGACCATGGGCGGCGCGGTGATCCTGCTGGCGCTGGTCGCTTCGGCGCTGCTGTGGGGTGATACGGGCAATCCGCTGCTGCTGATCGCGCTGGCGGCGCTGGTGATGTTCGCCGGCATCGGCATGATGGATGACTGGGGCAAGTCGCGCTCGGCGGCGAGCAAGGGCATGACCGCGCGGCGCAAGATCAGCTTGCAGAGCATCGCCGCCTTGCTGCTGCTGTGGCTGCTGTGGCAATACGGCGGCGTGAGCGAGCAGCCGGGGCTGCTGATTCCTTATTGGAAGGACTTGAGCCTGCAGCTGGGCGTGCTCGGCTTTTGCATCATCGGCTGGCTGTGCATCGTCGGGACTAGCAACGCGGTCAATCTCACCGACGGCCTCGACGGCCTGGCGATCTTGCCTGCGGTCATCGTAGCCGCCGGCCTGGGCATCCTGACGTACGTCGCGGGCCATGACGTCTTCGCGCAGTACCTCGGCCTGCCGCGGGTCGCAGGCGCGGAGGAGCTGGTGATCTTCCTGGCCGCGCTCGCCGGCGCAAGCTTGGCGTTTTTGTGGTTCAACGCCGGTCCGGCGCAGGTGTTCATGGGTGATACCGGCTCGCTCGGCATCGGCGCAGCCCTCGCTTGCGTGGCGGTCGCGATCCGCCAGGAGCTGGTCTTCGCGATCATGGGCGGGCTGTTCGTGCTCGAAGCGGCCTCGGTCATGATCCAGGTCGCATCATTCAAGCTGACGGGCCGGCGGGTGTTCCGCATGGCGCCGCTGCATCATCATTTCGAAGCGAAGGGCTGGCCCGAGAACGTCGTGGTCGTGCGCTTTTGGATCATCACCATCATCCTGGTCCTCGCGGGCCTGGCCTCCTTGAAGATTCGCTGATGGCCCGAGCCTTGATCGTCCAGCTCGGCCGTACCGGCCTGTCCTTCGCGCGCTTTTATCGCGAGCATGGCTATGAGATCGACATCGTCGATGTGCGCGCTGAGCCGCCGGCCGCGGCCGATTTGGAGCAGATCGCGCCCGAGCTGCGACCGCGGCGGGTCAAGTCCTACCGGGAGATCGATCCCGCCAGCTATGACGCGGTCGCGGTCTCGCCTGGCGTACCGCTAACTGAGCTGCCGCCGGACACCTGCGCCATCGGCGATCTCAACTGCTTCCTGGACGAGTACCAGGGCAGCTGGGCGCCAGCGACGCCCGGCCGTCCGCAGCTGGTGGCGGTAACCGGCACCAATGGCAAGAGTACGGTCACGAGCTTGACCGCGGACCTGCTCGCCGCCGCCGGCCACGACGCGGTCGCGGTCGGCAACATCGGCTATCCGTTGCTGGACGCATGGCTGGATTGGGAAGGGCGGGAGCAGTGGCCCGGCTATATAGTCATGGAGCTCTCCAGTTTCCAGCTCGCGCGCTTGCGGCAGCCGTTGATGGCGGATGTGGCATGCGTGCTCAACTGCGCTCCCGATCACCTGGACTGGCACGGCGACTTCGCCAGTTACCGCGCCGCCAAGGAAAAGATCTTTGAGGGCGCGCGGATAGGGGTGTTCAATCATGCCGAAGCCGGCGCAGCCGCTGCGGCCGGACAAGCAGACGTCTCCGTGAGCTTCGGTACCTCGGATGCCGGCGCCAGCGCGGGCTGGACCGCCAACTGCACCGCCATCACCAAGCAGGGCGCCGCGCGCGGCTATGGCCAAGAGCAGCTGCTGCGCCGCGGCATCATGCCGCTGTCCGCATGCGCGGCCTTGACGATCGCCGAGCAGGCCGATCCGGAGCTTGGGCTGGAAGCAGCTTTGGATGTACTCGCAAGCAGCAAGGGCTTGCGACACCGCTTCGAGCAGGTGGGCTGCGAAGGCGAGCTGCGCTTCGTCAATGATTCGAAATCGACCAACGTCGCGGCCGCGGCCGCTGCGCTCGCTGCGCTCAGCGGACCTTGCGTGCTGATCGCTGGAGGAGATGACAAGGGCCAGGACTTCCAGCCGCTGCTCGAAGCGGTGCGCGCCAAGGCGCGGGGCGTGATCGTGATCGATGATGATGACTGCAAACTGGCCCAGGCGCTGCGCGCGGGCGACATAGAGGTGCGATGCCTGCCGTCGATGCAAGAAGCGGTTGCCGCCGCGGCCGCGCAGGCGCGTGAATGGGGCATCGACACCGTGCTGCTGTCGCCGGCATGCGCGAGTTTCGATCGCTATGCGGACTACGCCGCGCGCGGAGAAGCATTCACCGCTGCGGTCGAGCAGCTGCAAGCAGGAGCGGATCGTGTTTGAAGCCTTGCGCCGCCTGCGCATGCCGCCGCCGCAGCGCGACAGCTGGGAGCAGCTCGATCCATTCATCGCGGTGGCCGCGGCGATTCTGGTCGCGATTGGCCTGGTCGCGGTGTACTCGGCCACCATCACCGGCGTGGATCAAAATGCGCTCGGCTATCTCATGCGCCAGCTGGCCCATGCGATCATCGGCGCGGCATGCGGCCTGGCGGTGTACCGCTACGTACCGCTGCGGCTGCTGCGCGACCGGGCCCTGCTCATCGCCGGGAGCTTCATCGCCATGCTCGCGCTGGTGCACATACCCGGCCTGGGCGTGGGCACCGTCCACGGCGTGCGCCGCTGGATCGATCTGGGCGTGTTCACGTTCCAGCCGGTCGAAGTCGTGAAGATCGTGCTCATCGTCTATGTCTGCGCGCACTGCGCGGCCCATCATCATGCCATACGCACGGTACGCGGCTTTTTGACGCCGCTGGTCCCGGTGTTCGCAGCCGACGCCTTGCTCATGCTGCAGCCGGATTTCGGCTCGACCGTGCTGCTGACCGCCATTGCGCTCGCGATCTTGTTCATGGCGGGCGCGCGCCTCACATATTTCTGCACGGTTCTCGCGGCGGCGGCGGCGGCGGCGGTGGTCGGGACCATCATCGCGCCCTATCGCATGCAGCGGCTGCTGGCCTTCGCCGATCCGTTCGCCGATCCGCTCGGCAGCGGCTATCACCAGACGCATGCGCTGATGGCGTTCGGATCCGGCGGCTGGTTCGGCAGCGGCCTGGGGCAAAGCGTGGAGAAGTGGTCGCACTTGCCCGAAGCGCACACTGACTTCATCATCTCGGTGATCGCCGAAGAGACCGGCCTGCTCGGCTTCGGCTTGGTGCTGCTGCTGTACGGCATCCTGCTGTTCCGCGCTTTCGATCTCGCCAACATCGCCGAGGCGGGCGGCCAGCAGTTCCTCGCTCTGCTCGCGCGTTCGCTGGGTTTGCTGCTCGCGGCCCAGGCCTTCATCAACATCGGCGGCAACCTGTCGCTGCTGCCGGTCAAGGGCTTGACGCTGCCGCTGATCTCCTACGGCGGCTCGAGCCTGGTAGCGTGGCTGATCGCGATCGGCCTGCTGCAGCTCGTCGCTTATGAAGTCAAGGCCACTAGTACGCGCCCGGCATTGGCGACTGCATGATGGAGGGCAGGGTGGTGATCTGCGGTGGCGGTACTGGCGGCCACATCAATCCGGGCCTGGCGGTCGCGCGGCGCTTGCGTGAGATGGACGTAGCGGTCGCATGGCTCGGACTGAGCGGCGGGCTCGAGCAGCGGCTGGTGCCCGCGGCCGGTTTCGACCTGCGCACGGTTTCCTGTCGCGCGCCGGGTACCGGCATGGTTGCGCGGATCAGCCTGATGGCGCGCTTGCTCCCGGCCGCGCGCGCCGCGCGCCGCATCCTGCGCGAGCTCGACGCCCGCGCGGTCCTCGGACTCGGGGGCTATCCATCCTTGCCGGGCATGCTCGCCGCGCTCGGCAGCCGCGCGCGGCGCTTGATCCATGAGCAGAACGTCCTGCCCGGCCTCGCGAACCGGCTGCTGGCGCCGTTCGTCCATGCCATTCTCGCGAGCAGCGCCCGTACCTTCAGCGGCCCGCGCGTACGAGTGGCCGGCAATCCGGTGCGCGCTGAGTTCGTCGACCAGCCCGAGCCTGCGGCGCGCCTGGCTGCGGACGGGCCGCGGCGCCTGCTGGTGCTCGGCGGATCCCAGGGCGCCCGCTCGCTCAATCAGGGCGTACCGCAGGCCTTGGGGCAATTGCCGGACAAGGAAGCATGGATCACTGAGCACGCCGCCGGCGCGGGCGCCGCCGCCAAAGTCACCGCGGCTTATCAAGAGCAGGGACTGGATGCTGAAGTCGCGGATTATTTCGATGACGTCGCCGCGCGCATGGCCCGGGCCCATCTGGTGATCTGCCGCGCGGGCGCTTCGACGGTCGCGGAGCTCGCTTGCCTGGGGACCGCGGCCATCCTGGTACCTTATCCCCATGCGCGCGGACATCAGCGCGCCAACGCCATCGAGCTGGAACAAGCCGGCGCCGCGCGCATCATCGACGATGCCATCGCTATGCAGCGCCCGCAGGAGCTGGCGGCCGTCATCACTGCGATGGGCAGCGCCGCTGATTTGATCGCCATGGCCGGGCGCGCCCGCGCTTTGGGCAAGCCAGACGCCGACCGCGACGTCGCGGCCGCATGCATGGAGCAGCTCAAGCATGTATAAGCTGCGCCGGCTTCACTTCATCGGCATCGGCGGATCCGGCATGTCCGGCATCGCGCAGGTGCTCCACAACCTGGACTATGACATCAGCGGCTCGGACCTCAGCGCCAACGCCGCGACCCGGGCGCTGGAGCAGTCCGGCGCGCGCATCGCGATCGGACATGACGCTGCGAACGTCGAGGGCGCCGAAGCCGTTGTTTTCTCCTCGGCGATCGCGCCGGACAATCCCGAGCTGCTGCAGGCGCGGCGCCTGGGCCTGCCGGTGGTCCCGCGCGCGATCATGCTCAACGAGCTGCTGCGCCTGCGCCAGGGCATCGCCGTCGCCGGCAGCCACGGCAAGACGACCATCACCAGCATGATCGCCAGCATCCTGCATGAGGCGGGCCTCGATCCGACCTATGTCGTCGGCGGCCTGGTGCGCAAGTTCGGCTCGCACGCCGGCCTGGGCAAGGGCGAGTTCATCGTGGTGGAGACCGATGAGTCCGATGGATCGTTCCTGCATCTGTCGCCGGTGATCGGCGTGGTCTCGAACATCGACGCGGACCATCTGGAGACCTACGGGCAGGACCTGCAGCGGCTCAAGCGCGCCTTTGTCGACTTCATCGAGAAACTACCTTTTTACGGCGTCGCCGTCCTGTGCCACGATGACGAGCGCCTCGTTGCGGTCAGCGCCATGGTTTCCAAGCGGGTGCTCAGCTACGGCCTGCATGCGCCCGCCGCTGATTTCCGCGCGCGCGACATCAAGACCGTCGCTGGCCAGGTTGAGTTCACCATCGAAGCGCCCTACGGCCGGCAAGCGGCCAAGCTGGCGGCGCTGGGTCACCACAACGTGAGCAACAGCCTCGCGGCCCTGGCGGTCGCGCACGAAGTAGGGGTGCAGCCGGATGACGCCATCGCGGCCCTGGCTGAGTTCTCCGGCGTCGGGCGCCGGCTGGAAATGCACGGCCCGGTCGCGGTCAACGGCAGCGAAGTACTGCTGGTCGATGATTACGGCCACCATCCGACCGAGATCAGCGCGACGCTCGAAGCGCTGCGGGATGCTTATCCCGACCGGCGCCTGGTGCTGGTCTACCAGCCGCATCGCTACAGCCGCACGCGCAATTTGTTCGATGAGCTCGCCGACGCGCTCGCCGGCGCGGACCTGCTGCTCCTGACCGAGATCTATGCGGCCAGCGAGAATCCCATCGCCGCCATCAGCAGCGAGGCGCTGCTGCACGCCATTCATCTGCGGGGCAAGGAAACCGCCTTCTATGTCAACGATCTCGGCGAAGTGCCCGATCGCCTGGCCGCTTTGTGCCAAGACGGCGATGTGCTCGTGACCATGGGCGCGGGTTCGATCAGCACGTTGCCGCAACTGCTCAAGGGAGGCGAAGGCGCATGAACGCCGCCGCGCCCGTCCAGCTGCGCGGCCGGTGGGCCGAGGACGTGTCCATGGCGCGGTACAGCTCCTGGCGCGCCGGCGGGAAAGCGCGGCGCTTGTTCCAGCCGGCGGACCAAGAGGACCTGCGCGCTTTTCTCAGCTCAGCGCCGGTGGGGACCAAGGAAGAACTGCACGTCATCGGCCTGGGCTCGAACCTGCTGGTGCGCGACGCCGGCGTCGATGGTACTGTCATCCGCCTGGGCGCTGGCCTGCGCGGCCTGCGCATGCTTGAGGACCAGCGCTGCATTTACGCCGAAGCGGGCGTGGCGATGCCGAAGCTCGCGCGCTTCGCGCGCAAGCATCAGCTCGGCGGCGCAGGCTTCATGGCCGGCATACCCGGTACTGTTGGCGGCGCCCTCGCGATGAACGCCGGCTGCTTCGGGCGCACGACCTGGGAAACGGTCGAGCGGGTGCTGCTGCTCGATGCAGCGGGGCAGGCCTATGAGATCGAGGCCAAGGAGTTTGAAACGGGCTATCGCCGCGCCCGCCATCCGCATCATCGCCAGCCGCTGTTCATGGCCGCATGGATATCCTTGCCGGAACCCGCCGATGATGAATGGGAACGGGACGAGCGCATGCTCGCGCAGCGCGAGGCCACCCAGCCGCTGGGCACGCCCAACGCCGGTTCGGTGTTCGTCAACCCCGAGGGCGAGGCGGCCGGACGCTTGATCGAGGCCGCCGGCCTCGCGGGCAAGCGCGTCGGCGCCGCGCAGGTCTCGCCCAAGCACTGCAACTTCATCATCAATCTCGGTGGCGCTTCGGCCGCTGATATCGAAGAGCTGATTGAGACTGTGCAAGCCGCGGTGCTCGCCGACGCCGGCGTGCGGCTCGAGACCGAGGTGCGCATCATCGGAGCGCGGCCGTGAGCAAGAAGTACGGCCGCATCGTCCTGCTGCAGGGCGGCGTATCGCCCGAGCGGGAGATCTCGCTGCAGTCGGCGGACAACATCGCGCCCGCGCTCGCGGAGCTCTGCGATGAACTGCTGCGCTTCGATCCGCAGGAGCGCTGCATGAGCGAGCTGCCTGGTTTGAAGCCCGACATGGTCTTCAACATCCTGCACGGCGGCGAGGGCGAGGACGGTACGATCCAGGCCGCCCTGGAGACCTTCGACATTCCGGTGACCGGCTCGCACGCCCGCGCCTGTCTCCTGGCCATGGACAAGCGCCTGAGCAAGCTGGTGTGGGAGGATGAAGGCCTGGGCACGCCGCCGTGGCGCCTGGCGACCGATCTCGAGCCCGCTACGCTCGATGCCATCCAGCTGGACCTGGGCGATGCCGTCTTCGTCAAGCCGAACAACGGGGGCTCCAGCCAATTGGCGAGCAGGGCGCATGGCCGCGATGAATTGATGGCAGCCATCAAGCTGGTGCTGGACGCGGACTGCGAGGCCCTGGTCGAGCAGCTGATCGACGGCATCGAGGTGACCTACGGCATCGTCGGCGAGCAGGTCCTCCCGGGGATCCGCATCGAGGTCCCGCATGGCTTTTACGACTATCGCGCCAAGTACATCGCCGATGACACCAGGTTCATCTGTCCGCCGGACCTGCCCGGCGATCTCGATGCCCGCGCCAGCGCCCTGTCGCTGCGCGCTTATCAAGCGCTGGGCTGCAGCGACTGGGGCCGGGTCGACATGCTCATCAGCGGCCAGGACCTGCACTTGCTGGAGATCAACACCATCCCGGGCATGACCAGCCACTCGCTGGTACCGCAGGCCGCGCGCCAGGCGGGCATGGAACTGCCCCAGCTGCTCGATGCCATCATGGAGTCCGCCGGTTCATGAACGCGCCCGCGCTGCTCCATCGCCTGCTGCTGGGTACGGCCGCCGTGCTGCTGCTGGCGCTGTACGGCTTCGCCGGGCCGGTGTTCCATCTCCATGACGTCAAGGTCACCGGCGATGCGGGCGTGGTCGACGAGCGCGCGGTCCGCGAAGGCCTGAGCCGCGCCGGCAGCATGTCCCTGGTGCGCGGGGACTTCGACGCTCTCGCCGCGCACCTCGCTGCCTTGCCGCCCGTCGCCAGCGCTGAGGTGGAGTACCAGTATCCGCACAGCCTCGCCGTACGCGTCGCAGCGCGCCAGGCCATCGCGCGCTCGGTCGATGGCGGCCTGATCGATGCCAACGGCGAGTGGTACGCCACCGCTTTCAGCGGCGCCCTGCCGCTGTTCGACATGGACCGCGCCAGCATGCCGCTCGGGGCCGAGATCCTGCGCGTGGCCGCGCCGCGTCTCGAGCCCGCCGGCCTGGGCGTAACCCAGCTGCACCGCGGCGCGGACGGCTGGCGCTTGTTTCTCAGCAACGGCTGGGTACTGCTGCTGGGCGAGGAGCGCGTCCACCAGCGCTTTGACCGCTTCGTGCGCTCGTTGCCCCGGCTGCGAGAGGCTTTCGCCGCCGGCTATGGCAACCTGCGCTTTGACCTGCGCTATCCGCATGGCATGGCGCTCGCTGGCGCCCGCCGCCTTCGACCAGGAGCTGAATGATGTCTGAACCAGGCTTGATCGGCGCGCTCGACATGGGCGAGCGCAACTTCACGGTACTCGCCGGCCGCGGCGCGGGCTCGGCTTTGAAGATCGCCGGCTACGGCGTCGCCGACGCCCGCGGCTTCGCCGGCGGGCAGGTAACCGATGTCAATGCCGCCGCTGAGGCGGTCCAGGCCGCCGTGCGCCAGGCTGAGGTCATGGCCGGCGGCAGCCTCGATGGCCGCTTGGTCTGCTCGGTCGGCGGGGACCACCTGGACAATGAGGTCAAGAAAGGACACGTCAAGATCCAGGGCGGCGACGTCAATCGCGCTGATGTCGATCTCGCGCTCGATACCCTGCAGGCCTTTCCCATCCCGCCCGATCGCCGCGTCCTGCACGTCATCGAACGGGCCTTCTTCATCGATGGCCGCAGCCGCATCAGCAATCCGCTCGGCATGAGCGGCCAGCTGCTCGAGGTCGAGGCCCTGGTCGTTACCGCCGCGGACGCAGCCATCGCGAACCTGGAGGCCTGCCTGGCGAAGGCCGGCGTGCGCCCGCTCAAGTTCATGTCCGCCGCGCTCGCCGCCGGCTTCGCGGTAACCACCAAGGACGAGCGCGAAATGGGCGTGCTCGCCCTCGATTGGGGCGCCGGGACCTGCGACTATGTCAGGTTCAGCGATGAGGCCGCCCTGAGCTTCGGGGCCGAGCGCCGCGGCGGGATCGACATCGACCGCGACATCGCCAAGATCTTCACCATCTCCCTCGCGTCCGCGCGCATGGTCAAGGAGCGCATCGGCAGCGCGGAGCAGGTCCCCGTGGACAACGAGGCCTGCGTCGAGGTCAAGGACGCCGACGGCGTCTCGCTCAAGCCCATCGAGCCCCATGTGCTGTCGATGGCGATCTCGCCCCGGGTCGATGAAATGGTCGACCAGATCCGCAAGCGCGATCCCGACATGTTCAACAAGGACGCGCTGCCCGCCGGCATCGTGATCGCCGGCGGCATGGCCCAGCTCGCCGGCCTGGTCTCCGTACTCGCCAGCGAGCTCAATCTCAAGGTGCGCGCCGCCCGCCCGCAGTACGCTGGCCCGCATGCCGATGAGGTCGCCAACAGCGAATTCGCCACGTGCTTCGGTTTGCTCCAATTGTGGAGCGGCCAGGAGCACGCCCACCAGGAACTCCCGGCTCCGAGCCCGCTGCGCTGGCTGCGCAATTTGCTCGGCGGCCGGGACCAACCCCCACCCCCACCATCCTCACAGGAGCAACAACCATGACCAACATTGATTTCGAACACGAAGGACAAAGCCGCGCCCGCATCAAGGTGATCGGCGTCGGCGGCGGCGGCGGCAACGCAGCCAGCGCCATGCAGGCCAGTCCCCTGGCGGGCGATGTCGCGATCTACGCGCTGAACACCGACGCCCAGGCGCTGAACAACATCCCCGCTGGCTGCGAATGCATCCAGATCGGGCACAAGATCGCCGGAGGCCTCGGCGTCGGCGCGGACTATGCCAAGGCCGAGGAGGCCGCGCGGCAGGATGTCGACCGCATCGATGAGATCATCGACGGCGCTGACATGATCTTCCTCGCCGCGGGCATGGGCGGCGGCACCGGCACCGGCGCCACGCCCTTCATCGCCTCGCGCTGCAAGGAGAAGAACATTCTCACCGTCGCGGTCGTGACCAAGCCGTTCAGCTTCGAGAACCGCGAGCAGAACGCCCAGGCCGGCATCGACAATCTCGGCCAGCACGCTGATTCCATCATCATCATCCCGAACGACCGCATCGCCGAGGTCTACGGCACGGACATCACCGCCGGCAGCATGTTCCAGCATTCGGATACCATTCTCAGCAACGCCGTCTCCGGCATCTGCGAGATCATCTACCGCCCGGGCCGCATCAATGTCGACTTCGCTGACGTCAAGGCGGTCATGTCCGAGCACGGCCAGGCGATGATGGGGACCGCTGAGGAAAGCGGCGTCGATCGCGCTGTCCGCGTCGCGCAGGCTGTGATCGAATGCCCGCTGCTCGAAGGCATCGAGCTGTCCAATGCCCGCGGGCTGCTGGTCAACATCACCGCTGACCAGGACCAGATCAGCCTGAAGGAAATCAATGATATGATGGAGATCATCAGAGGCACTTCGGCCACCGGCGTGCACGTTTTCTTCGGCATGTGCGACAACAAGGAATGCGGGGACAGGATCAAGGTCACCTTGGTCGCGACCGGCTTGCGCCGTCCCGGCGGCAAGCCGCGTCCGCAGGTGTTCCCCGGCGGTCCTGGCGGCAACGGCGGCGGCGGCGGCAATGGCGGACGGCAGCGGCCCTCGCTCATCCAGCCCAATCGCATGAGCAACCAGGGCGACTTGCTCAACGGCGGCGACGACAAGACGCCCGCCATGCTGCGGCGCCAGCACAGTTGAACAACGGCAACGGCAACGGCGCGGCGTCCTGGCAGCAGCGCAGCCTGGCCGCTGCCAGCGTCCACGTCCGCGGCGTGGGCCTGCACTCCGGCCGGGTCGTTACCCTGCGGCTGCTGCCGGCTCCGCCCGGCAGCGGCATCAGCATCGCCGTCGCCGGCCAGCCCGAGCGCATCGCGGTCGGCAGCGCCAGCGTGACCGATACCATGCTCGCGACCACCGTCGGGTCCGGCAAGGCGTCGGTGTCGACCATCGAGCACCTGCTCGCAGCCCTGTGCATCTGCGGGGTCGACAACGCCGTCATCGAGATCGACGGGCCCGAGATCCCCATCATGGATGGCTCGGCCCAGCCCTTCATCCTGCTCATCCACAACACCGGCATGGTCGCGCAGGATGAGGAAAAGCGCTTTATCCGCTTGCGGCGCGAAATCGCGGTGCAGCATCCCGCAGACGCCGAGCGCCGCGCCTGCATGCAGCCCGCCGATGAGATCGGCTGGGATATCAGCATCGATTTCGCTGATCCAGTCATCAGCGGTACCCGCCAGCGGCTCGAACTGTCCTTCGGGACCAGCGCCGATCTCGCCGCTGCCGTTGCGCCCGCGCGGACGTTCGGCTTCGTCGAGGATGTCGATCAGCTGCGCAAGCAGGCCCGCGGCCTCGGCGGATCGATCGACAACGCCCTGCTGCTCGATGGACGCCGCCTGCTCAATGTACACGGCCTGCGCAGCGATGATGAATTCGTCGCGCACAAGCTGCTCGATGTCATCGGCGACTGCTATATCGAGGGCAAGCTGGTGCTCGGGTCCTATCAGGCCTCCATGCCGGGACACAATCTCAATAACCAGCTCATGCTCGAGCTGCTCGCCAATCCTGAGGCCTGGGAGGAAGTACCCGCCAGCGCCGCCGCCCGCGACTGCAGGCTGCCGGACTTCGGGCCGCTGAGCTTCGCTTAGCCGCGCTGCGCGGCCACGGCCTTGAAGGCCGCCCTTGCCGCCCGCGCCGTGAGCGCCAGGCTGCGCTCGTTGTGCGCCAGGCTCGTGAACAAAGCTTCGAACCGCGACGGGGGCAAGAGCACCCCGCGCTCGAGCATCGCATGGAAAAATACCCGGAACGCGCGCTCGTCGCAGCTTTCGACCTCGGCCAAGCTCGTCGGTACGCTCGCGCGGAAGTAAATGCCCGCCATGCCCCCGCAGTGCTGCGCGCTGAAGGGCACGCCCGCGGCCGCCGCCGCCTCGCATAGCGTCGCGCATAGCTGCGCCGTGTGCCGGGTCAAGCGCGCATGGGCCGCTGCGTCCAGGCTGCGCAGCGTCGCCAGGCCCGCGGTCAACGCCAGCGGATTGCCCGCTAACGTGCCCGCCTGGTATACCGGGCCGGCAGGCGCCAGCGTGCGCATAATCGCGGGCCGGCCGCCCAGCAGCGCCAGCGGCAGGCCGCCGCCCGCTGCCTTGCCCAGGCACGCCAGGTCGGGCTCGATGCCGAAGATGTCCCGCACCGCCAGGCCGCGCGCAGCGCGCAGGCCCGTCATCACCTCGTCCGCGATCAACAGCGCGCCATGCTTGCTGCAGCTCGCGCGCAGGGCGCGCAGCCAGCTCGCCGCCGGCAGCACCAGGTTCATGTTGCCGGCTATCGGCTCGACGATGACCGCTGCCGTCCGGCGCCCGTAGCGGCGGAAATAACGCCGCAGCGCCGCCTGGTCGTTGTAGGGCAGGACATGCGTCGAGGCCGCCGTACCCGCTGGGACCCCCGCTGAGCTCGGCTTGCCCAGCGTCATCGTACCCGAGCCCGCCGCCGCCAGCAGTCCGTCGCTGTGACCGTGATAGCCGCCCGCGAACTTGACGATCAGCTCGCGGCCCGTGTGTCCCCGCGCCAGGCGCAAGGCCGTCATCGTCGCTTCCGTGCCCGAATTCACCACGCGCAGCATCTTCAGGCCCGCGCGCGCGCGCAGGGCCCGGGCGTAGTCCTCTTCGAGCTGATGCGACAGGCCGAAGCCCCAGCCGCGCGCGAGAGCGCGCGTCAGCTGCGCCGTCGTCGTTTGCTGCCCGTGGCCCGTGATGATCGAGCCCCAGCCGCAGATGTAATCGACCAGCCGCCGCCGGCCCGCATACAGGAACGGACCGCGCGCATGCGTGAGCGTCAAGGGCTCGCGCGGCGCCCCGACGCCGGCGAAGGAACGGACCGGGGAATTGACGCCGCCCGGCATCAAGGCGCTGCGCCGCGCCGGCCCGGGCGCGGAAATCAGAACAGGTAGGCCTGGCCGGTCAATAGGCCGCGGAAGGGCTTGACCGGCAGGATGTTGTTGTCAATCATGATCTGGACCAGCTCCCGCCGGGTTAGCCAGCCGACGCTGTCGTCGAACATAATATCGCCGCCGCTGCCTGTCTCGAGGTTGACCACCGGCTGGTCGCGCAGGCTGGTTTCTTGCTCCCAGGGCCAAACGTTGCCCGCGCGTCCTTGCGCGTAGTAATAGCGATTGGTGCATCTAGTGCTTAGTTGACATTCGCTGTACGTGGCGTCGAAGCCTACGGAGACGGACGCGCGGATCGCAGGTCCCAGGATATACTTGTCGTCCAGGTCGTGGGTGGTGCCAGTCCTTTGCATGCAAGCGCGGTTGTATTCGAGATTCACAATCTCCGGATTGAGATAGGCCTCGGCGCTGGTGGTTCCGGCGAGTTGGGCATCAACCAGGTTGGCCCCGCAGTTCGCGGCGCGGCGATTGGGCATGATCACGACAAAGGGCAGGCTGTCGGCGGTCGAGCTGACGATGCCGCGGCGATTGGCCAGCACCTGCGACATGTGATGGTTGAAATGGCTGTTCTCTTCCGCGGAGTTGTGATAGGTAATGCCAGTGCCCGGTAGATGGTCGCTGAGGTTGATGGCCTTGTTGCCCGCGCAGATAGGAAGGAAAACAGGAGTAGGGTTCTGGAAAATCTCGACCGAGCAGACGAAAATAGGCGTGCTGAGCCGGTCCCGGCGCAGGATGTACCCGCTCAGGCCTGTTGGCCGCTGGCCGTTCACCGTAATCGCGTTCAGCTCCGCGTTCGTGTTCACAAACATCCCCCGGGTCGACTGGTCGAAGCCGAAGGCGCCGGTCGCGAAGGCTGAGTGGACCGCGTAGCCGATTGGATTGCCGAAGCTGTCGGTCCCCCGCGGCAGGCCCAGGGTCCGCCACGGCAAAAAGCCGGTGTCCGTAACGCAGTAGCCCAGCGGCAGGCGCCCGCCGTCGGCGCCGATGTCCGGATCGTGTACCGCGTAGGATATGGAGACCGTCGCCGCCGCGCGGAGCAGGTAGCGCTCCTCAGCCGGGTACTGGAAAGGATGCTTCTGCAGCGCCAGGCCGCTGACGACCAGCGGATGGCGGTCCTCGGTCCCGTCGTTGGCCTCGCTCGGACACGGCAGGTAGGGCCGTCCCGGCGGGATGTGCGCCGTGCGATAGCCGTAATAGCCCAGGCTGTCGCGGATGGACGTCTGGTTGGAGCCCGCATGGTCGGAGTACCGGATCAGCACTCCCGGCGTGCGGTTGCTGATCGCATAGCCCGTGATGCTGTCGATGATCCGCTCCATCAGCAGGTCGGACTCCTCATAGGACTGGTCTTCGATCTGGCTGCCCAGCGGGACGATCGCGCCGCTGACCATCAGCCCGATGATCGCCAGGATGATCGCAACCTCGACCAGGGTGTAGCCGCGGCCGCCCAAGCCCAGGGTGATGCGCTTGCCCTTCATCATGGCGCGTTCGGCGGAATGAAGGTGGCGCCCGTGTCGATCAGGCCCAAGGCGGTCAGCTGCCCGATCAAGTCGACGTCCGCCATGTACACCAGCTGGTCGTCGAAAACCGATGCGGCGGATTGATGGCTGCGCATCGAGATGAAGGCATGGTTGCGCGCCTGGTTGGAGGCGTTCGGCGTCGCGCTCACGACATGCGCAGGACAGTTGAAGACCGAGGATATGTTCTCGCGCTCGAGCTCGCCTATGCTATAGCCGCTCGGATAGCTGCCCGGGCCGCTGATCCTGCAGACGAAGCGGTCGGTCGCGTTGGTGCGCTCGGTGACCGCCTCATTGTCGCCGTTGTTGTGCGGGACCGCGCCGGGCGCATGCTTGCCGTGGGAGACCACCACAAAGGCCGGGCCGCCGACCACGTCGCCGGCTTCATACAGCCGGGCCGCGGTCGCCAGGGCGTTGCTGTCAAAGACCGTCAGCGCCGCGGCCGCGACATTGTTGGCGGAGATGTCGGTCGCATCGCAGCCGTTGGCCAGGGCGGTGCGCTCCGCCTGGCTGCTGGGCTCCACGCACAGGATTGCCGGCTGGTCATCGACGAAGCGCCGGTTGATGCCGCTGTGGGCCAGATAGACCGTGGCGCGGCGCGCATAGTGCCGGATGGTCAAGCCCGCCACCACGGTGCTCAGCAGCGGCAGGCGCGGATCGAAGACGTCCGCCCGGCTTTCCTGCCCGATGCCCAGGGCGCTGTTGGCGAACATCGGATCGACCCGGTAGGTGAAGCGGTTGCCGTAAGGATCGGCCGGCGGCGTGCCCAGGGTCGTCCACGGCACGAAGCCCTTGTCGCTGTGGCAGATGCCGTACTGCTGGCTGCCGCCGCGGTTGTTGCCGCCGAGCTGCATCTCGCGGCTGGCGGCTGAGCCGCGCGAGAAGAAAATCGTCTGCAGCACCTGCTGCGGGATCACCAGGGTCAGCGGCGGCGTCAGCTGGGTCTCGGAGAAGGGGAACTCCGCCAGCGTCTGGGCTACCGGGGCCGCGAAGCGGTCCTCGATGCCGTCGCCGTCATGATCGGGACAGGGCAGATAGGGCCGCCCGGCCGGGATCAAGCTGCGGGTGATCTGCGCGCTGTTGGCCGCCGGGCCGGCCGCGGCGACCGACCGCGCGGTGCGGTTGCGCAGCGCATAGCCCACAACGGCCTTCCTGATGTCTTCGAGCATCACCCGGGTCTCTGCCGCCTTGCGCGCTTCATAGCGCTTGTTCAGCGGCACCAGCGCCATGCTCAGCAGCAGCGACAGCACCGCGATCGAGAGCGCGGCCTCGACGATCGTGAAGCCGCGGCTGCGCCGGCGCGGTACGCTCATCTTCAAGGCTGGACCACGGCCACCGGCGGGGGCGCGACGGGCAGGACGCCGCGCTCGACCAGTTCCATGATGATCTGATTGGTGTTCATCCACTTGACGATGTCGTCATTGGCCTCTTCGTCCTCACCCGTCTGCGCGCCCGCCCGGACCCCCGGCAGGTAGAACACTCCGTTGAGATTCAGGCAGTTGGCGACCGAGCAGGCGTCCAGGTCGTAGGTCTCGGGCGTGGCCGCCGAGCCGCCGGGACGAAAGCGGAAGTGCGACATCTTCTCGGTGCAGGGCGTCGTGCGCCGGGCGTTGGCGATCTCGGCCGCATTGGTCGGCGTGCGCATGCAGGTGAAGGCGTTGTCGCTCTCATCGCCCGGCAAGTGCCGCGCCGCGCCCCAGCCGTTGCGGCCGTGGGAAACCAGCACGAAGCCGACGCCATCGAGCATGTGCTGCGGATCGTTGTTGGCCCATGTGTCCGGCAGCGAGGCGTTCTCCAGCACCGTGATGCGGGTGCCCGCTGCGTTGCTCAGGGTGCGGATGTCGGTGGTCGGCGGCAGCGCCGGCGTCCCGCCGGGACAGGACGGCCAGCTGGCGGCTACGGTCACCGAGGCCGCGGCCCATCGCTGCGTGGCCGCGGCGTTGGTGCAGACATGGTCGCCCGCTACGATATCGCCGTTGTCGTCGAGAATGATGCCGTTGGGGAAATAATGGACGAGGCCGCCGCCGCCCGCGCCGAACTCGCCGATGCGGCCGGCCCCGGTGGTGTTGCTCGACAGGTTGAGCAGGTAGGCGTAGAACCGGCCCGACGCGGCGGCGGGCGATCCGAACGGCAGCGGGGACACGCCGTATTTGAACAGCCGGTTGCCCTTGGTGAGCTGGTCAAAGCCGAGCAGGCGGTTGCTCAGGTTGCGCTCCACCCAGTACGTGATGTGATTGCCCCACACGTCGTTGGCCGGGACGTTCAAGGTACGGTAGGGAACCATGCCCTTGCTGTCTATGCAGCGTCCCGGCTTCGCGTCCCATGCGGCGACGAAGTAAGGCGTGATGCCGCGGCGCTCCGTGTGGATGTCGACGCGCGCTGACGGCGCCACGTCGACGCGGTCCTCGAGGCCGTCGCCGTCCAGGTCCGGACAGGGCAGGTAGGGCCGGCCCGAGGGTACGGTCACCGCAGCGGTCTGGGTGTTCGGCTGCCAGACGAAGACGAGCTCGTGGCCGCTGGTGCTGTGGCTGGACGCGTAGTTGATGATCGCCTGCTGCACAATCTCCATGAGACGCTCGGTGGAGGCGTACTGCTCGTCGTTCCAGCGGTTGGACAGCGGATACACCATGCCGCCGGCCACCAGCAGGAAGGCCGTCAGCACGATCGCGACCTCGACCAGCGAGTAGCCGCGGCTGCGCCCGCGGCGCCAGCGCAGTGGCTGCAGCCTGCTCATTGCATAATGCCTCCGACCAGGCGCATCTCGTTGTTGGCCCGCTCCTTGCCGCTCGCCCGGTCGTACAGCGAGCCGTTGACGAATTCGAAAACCTCGTCGAAGTCGGTGTTCTCGGGCAATTCATTCAGCATGCAGATGTCCGCGTCGCCGATGTTCGGCTCGTCATCATAGAAGTCGGCTACGATGGTTGTTGTTGTGTTCGGATTCCACTCGTAGGCAAACTGGATGTCGGGCAGGTCCTGGGTGGCGCCGCCGCCCCGGGCGTAATCCGTCAGCTGGTTGATCTGCTGGTTGCTGCCGTCCCGCCGCGAGGCGCAGACCGCTTCCGGCAGCGGCCGCGGGCTGTGGGCGAGCACCGCCTTGACCTGATCGAAGACGATGTCGCGGTTGATGTGGATCGTCAGGCCGCGGGGCAAATGGCCGCTCGCCCGGGTCACCTCCACCGGACGGTTCGAGATCCCGTAGGACCGGACGGGCAGCAGCAGGTCCTTGATCTGTTCTGTCGGAATATCAAGGGGATTCAAATAGGTCCCGTGCAGCGGATTGATGACCGCGTTTTTCTCCAAGGTGACGCTCGTGCCGCCATCCACGGTGATGATGAGCTCTTCTGCCAGGCGCACCCATAGGTTCTGGCGATAGGAATTGGTGATGGGCTCATGCCGGCTGTGCGCGCCTTCGAATGGATGCAAAGGCTGGAAGGCCAGGTTGGTCGTGCCATCCGCGGCTATCTCCGCGAGCAGCCGCGCGGGGAAGACCGGCGCCGTCTGCAGCGTGGTGGTGACCGCGTTGATGACCGATACGGTGATATTGACGGTGTACAGCGTGCTCAGGCCTGGCAGTCGCCGCGCCACGCTTTCCACCCGCGTGCTTATGTCGGTCGTGACGCTTGTCTGCACCGTGCCAAGAGTGATGGGATAGATCTCCACGACCGTCGCGTTCGCTATCTGGGACGGGATGAATTTCAGGCCCGGGCTGCTGCTCGCCGCGAACTCAATCGTCGTGTTGAAGCCGCGCTCGATGTTCAGGCCGGTGTTCAAGCGGGGGTAGATGCCATAGCCCAGCTGCATGGTACTCAGCCCGGGAACGTCCAGGCGCACGGTCCCGGCCTGGAAATCGATGTTGTAGCCCGAGCGCTCCGGCCGATAGCGGTCGTCGAGCCGCTCGAAGTCATAGCGCGCGTCCCGATCGTAGAAAGTGATGGTGGGCGCCAGCCGCTGGCCGGGATGGGGCCGAATCGGCACGTTGATGGCGCAGAACTCAGGCGGGCAGGTGTAGCTTATCTGGTTCATGTAGGGCAAGGGATAGGGACCCTCCGCTTGCAGCAGGTCCGGCGTGTAGTTTCCCTGCCGATGCATGACCGCGTCCATCAAGCGCATGTCGAGCACGGTCTGCTGCAGCACCGGGTTCTTCATGACGACCCGGCTGTTGCCGTCCACCGGGATGGTGACCACCACGGAGTTGGTCACCACGCGCGGGCTGCCGCTGATGTTCGCGCTCACCTCATAGCTCAGCGTCACTGCCTCAGTCGCCGTGGCTGCGAACACGGTCGCCTCATGCAGCGCCGGCTGGCTGTAGACCAGCGGCCTGCCGCTGCCGCCGCCGGCGATCAGCTGCGCAAGCTGGGATGTGTCCGCCTCCGGCGGACAGGGGTCCAAGCCCGATCCTGTACCGCCGCAATGGTAGGCGGGGGCCTGCAGCAGCATGGGCGCGTTGATGTCGAAGGCCTGCGCATGGATGACCGCGCCGAATTCGCCGTAGTGGGGCAGGATGATGCTGCCCGCTAGCAGGGTGATGCCCTTGTCGGTTATCAATTGCGGCACAGGTACCTGCAGGCCGACGAAGACGCTCTCATGCGGCGGAACGTCCAAGAACATGCTCTCATCGATGAAATACGAGGCGTTGTTAAGCAACGCGCGGTCCTCGTAGGTGATGGTGACGTTGTTGTTTACGGTGACGCGGTCTATTTCTCCTATGGCGACCGTACCGCGGATGTTGCTGATGGTCATCGGAGTCGGATAGGTGGTGAAAGGACCCGCCATGTCAGCCAGCGTGACTGAAATCGAGGTCGTCGTTCCAGCCAAGGGCGCCAACAGCGACACCGAAAGCGTGTACGAAGAGGGCGCGAGATTCTCCAAGGTGGCGGTGTACTGGTGATGGACAGCGATCGAGGCATCCCCGGACAGGGTTACGGTTTGCGCGCCCACCGTTGTGCGGGCCGTGTCGACATAGAAGAAATCGTCGGCGCTTTCCGGCTCGAGGCCCAGGTCCAGTTCCGGCGTCTGGTGTATCGCCAGCGGCCCCCGGATGCGAAAGCCCGGCTGGCCGGTCGTGATGATCTGGCCGTAGTCGGTCGCATTCTCGATGACCAGGCCATAGCGGCCCGCGTCCATGCCGCCGATGATGTACGCGCCGTCTGAGAAGGTGGTGACCGAGCTCCCGGCAGCGACGGTGGGCACGCCCACAGGGAGGACGGGGAACGCATAGGTGTAAAAGCCACTCAGAGGGTTGGTGCCATCGCTCAGGTTCGGCGCATGGTTGCTCACCTTGATCGTCCCGGCGAGCGCTACCGAGACATTGGCGGCGTTGGCGTTCGCCAGCGTCAAGGTGATGAGGCCGTCCTCGTCGTAATACGTCGTGTAGGTGTCCGGCGAGGGAGGGCGCAGGGTCTGGAAGGTGGTGAGGGTGGTGGTGACGCCGCCGGAGACCTGATCGGTACGGGTGGTGACCGTCATCGTCGCCGGGAGCAGGGGCCCTGCGAAAGTCGCCACGTAGGCTGACATGTTCATCTCCAGCGTGAAGGCGGATTCATGGAGGAACTGGTTGAAGAGCTCCATGTTGCTGTGCGCCACCGCGCCGGTCAAGACGCGCGAGCCAATGCTGATCGTCGCCAGGATCAAGGAGTTCGCCGTGCCGTCCGTTTCCTGGTCCGCCGGTACGTTGATCACGACGGTGTTGTCGCAGGCCAGCATGCAAGGCGCGCTCAAGGTGGTCGCGTTGGCCGCGTCCGTCATCACGTAATCGTTCTCCACTCGCCGCGCGAATTCAGTACTGTCCAAATCGTAATGGCTGGGCATCGCCAGGTCGATGGGACGGTGGCCCGGGCTCGCTGGCGGGAACAGGTCTCCCTGGGAACTGTAGTTGCGCGCGAACAGCGTCAGGATGACCGTCGGCGTGTTTACCGTACTGGTGGGCGTGACGATCATCGTGGGCCCCGATACGGGATTGAAGACGCGCAGCTGCGCGTTTTGATTGCCCAGGATGTAGCCTGACCAGGCATAGCCCGTGTCGCTGGAAGGGCCGGAGGCTGAGGCTTCGGCTGGCGTCTTGTTGATCGAGATCACCTGCGGCTCCTTGAAGATCTCGAAATGGTCGGAGATCACCGGCGATGCGCTGGCGATGGTTATGACGGTGAAGTTGAATTGCTGCGGCGGCTGGAAGCCCCGGCTGGCTTCGACCCCGAGGCCGACGAGCGTCAGCACGAAGTTGTTGTTGCCGAGACTGCGATAGCCCCCCAAGTCCAGGGACTGGCCAGTGCGCACGGTGTTGACGTTGAAGGTGGTTATGACTCTGGTCGGATTGCTGAGCGTGGTCGTACTTGCCGGCGTTCTCGTGATGTTGACTTCCGCCACCTGGCTGCCTGATGCGAAGGCGACCTGCCGGCCGTCCCGGTCGGTGAAGATGCTGCTGCCGGCGCTGGGCTGCAAGGTCAGGCCCCCCGCCAGGGTCAGCCGGTAGCTGCTGCCCAGCAGGTTGCCGTGGGTGTAGCCGCCGGCGATCAGCGTCAGCCGGTGCAGATAGCCGTGCTCCCGCGGCGAGATCTCAATGTCGAAACCAGTCCCGGCGGGATCCTCCAATTTGAACTCCAGGCCCGGATGCTCGTTGTATACCACCACCTCATCGCCTGGACTGCCGATGTAATCGGTTGCGACCAGCAGCCGGTTGATGCTCCCGGTATCGCTCTGCAGCCTGCGCAGCCTGCCGTCCGTACCTACCAGCAAGCCGTCTACCGTCCGCGCCGTGCCGTTTACCAGCAGGTTGACCGGCGTCGCCAGCTGCCGCGGGCCGCGATAGCCATGGATGACCAGCCCCGCCGGGACCACCATCTCTGAGGGCAAGCGCAGCTCCTGGCCCGCGCGGACGTTCACCCTCAGCCCCTGGTCCGCTTCCAGGACGCAGTCCTGCGCGCCGATCGCGGTCTCGCTGCGGCACTCCGGCGCCACCGCGTAGAACATCGGATTGTTCTGCGCGAAGGCCAGGGCGTCCGGCTCGAAGTCCAGGCTGTTCCATTCGCTGTCGCGGCCCGACCACGACATCAAGACCTGCGGCGTGATGAACTGCAGGCCCTCGTTGTCCGCCAGCATGTCCAGCACCATCAACTGGTTGTCATTGATGGTGTCGATCACATACGGCCTGCCCTGCTTCTCCGCGCCATGGCGGACGCCGTAATCGGGAAAGCCGACATTGCTGCGCCCCGTGTAGACAATGTTGCCGCCTCCATACGTCGGGAAAACCGCCTGCAGGTCCTTGACCGAGCTCCAGTCGACATTTCCGCCCGTGCGCGGCAAGGTGATGTACCAATGCAGCGATCCTCCCTGTTCTCCCCATTCGGCCCATTGCGTCTTGATGACCAGCTTGGCGTACCAGAAATTCCGGGTCTCGGCGTCCAAGCGAATGGCCCCGGGCATCGAGCGGAGCAGGTGCCGCGCCTGCGGCACCACCGCATCGCGCAGGACAACGTCTTGATAGCTCCAGCAGTCGACGGGGAAAGGCCTCAGGTTCCGCGTCTTGCGAATGGTGAAGCGGATGCCCAGCAGATTGAAAAAGATGGTGAACAGGGCGCGGCCATTGTTGCGGTAGCCGGTGCAGTTCTTGAAATTGCCTGAACCCAGCAGCGCCACGTCCGCATCGAAGAAGATGCGGCCCTCCTGGAAGTCGATCTGCGGCGCGTTGAACGGTGCGCCTGCCGGTATGTGCAGCCGCACGTCGCTGAGCGCGATCGTCAGGTGGGACTGGTCGTCGAACTGATCCCAGCGCTGGTCGCCATTCTTGACGACAGTGATTTTCCGGTTGTCCTTGACGGTCGTGAAGAACACCGAAGCCCAGCTCGAATCGTAAGTTCCTGCCCGCAGGACCTTGTGCTGCCAGACATTGCCTCTTTCATAGTCGATCGACCCGTCGTCATTGAAGTACCGCTCATAATGCTTGCATACCGGCTCGGTCAAGGGATTGCTCGTCGGCCACCCCAGCGTGCGCTGGGACCCCCAGGTGCTGATGCCCGACCACGGGCTCTTTTCCCACCATATCTTGGCGCTGAAATTGTCATGGCACACATGCGGCCAGCCCTGGGTCTGGTCATAGCGCAGCTCGATGGTTATGCTCCGGCCGTTGAGCAGCGGCAGCGAGGTCTGCGGCTCGTTGAAAACCGCCGCGGCCCGCCGCGGGATCGGCGAGAAGCCCACCCCGCGGAAAGCCCGGCCGCTCGGGATGAAGTGGTTGTCGCACAGCTCGGTCTCGCGGCTCGTCGTCGCGCCGCCCCAGCCGAAGCAGCTGCCCTGGTTGTGGTCCGAAGGCTGCAGCATCACGCCGTATTCGAGCTTGGTCCCGCGCGGCAGGTGGGTGACTTTGCTGCCGCGATGCCGCCGGGCCGCCACCGTCGAAGCTGTGGTCAGGCCCCGGTCCCGCGCCACCGCATCTGAGTTGAAGGTGAAGATGACGCGCCGCTCATGGGTACGGTAATCGCCGGAAGTGTCGTACTCGGGTATGTTGACTGAGATCGTCGCGGTGGTTCCACCCGGCGTGACATGCAGCGTGGTCGATACAGCCCGTACGAAGTTCCTGTGCACCAGATACGAGGGCTCGTCGACCCCGAAGACGTTTAAATTCTGGTTGTCAATGCGAATGGAAGGGAGCAATTGCGTGCTCTCGCCGGTGAAACGGAAAGTGTCGTCAAAAAACTCGTCGCTGACGATCGTCGTGGTCCCTGAAGGCCGATAACTGTCGCTGAAGCTGCTATAGCCCAGCTCGTTGAAATTCAACGCGATCTCGCTGGCTCTGGCGTCCAGGGCGGCGAAGGTGGTCACCGAGACCGTGACGCCCACGGAGACCGAGGGGCTGACCAGCCGCAGGCTGGCGGCTTCCAGGCCGTAGAGGTTTTGGCCGCGATCGAAAGGCGCTATGAAGGGACTGCTTTCCAAGGTGTTCTCATGCGAATCCACATAGATGAAATAGTCGGTGCCGCCGCCCCTGATGATGCCGCGGCTGGCCTGCAAGCGCACGCCCGGCTCAAAGAACAGCCCCAAGGTGGGCAGCTCGACGACGCCGCGGTCGCTGTCGTACCAGCTGGAGAGAGCGACGCGGGTCCCGCCGCCGCTGGAGTTCTCGATGCCCAGGCCGAACTGGTCTACCAGCGCATAGCGCGATTTGAAGCCCACCACGGTCGAGCCGTTGCCATGCTGCGCGAACAAGTCGTTGCCCATGTGAAAGCGGTTGGCCTCGCCGTGCAGCAGCAGCATGTCGCAGTGGTTGGTGCGCAGCTCGCCGTGAGGCGGGCTGGAACCGCCGCCGCAGATGTCATACAGCGGATGCCTGTAGTGACTCGCTGAGATGTCGACGCGATAGCCGCCTGTCGGGTAGGCGAGCACGTCGGCGCGGCTCGCCAGGTTCTCGATGTAGGTGGTCGCGGCCCGGTAGATGTATTGCCGCGCCGGTCCGCTGGGCCTGGTGAAGGTGACCGTGTTCTTCCTGTTCTCCAGCGTCTGGGTGTAGGAAAGGTTCACGGTGGTCATGCCGATGTCTTGCAAGAAAGGATAGGTGCGCCGCGACATGGTTGCGTAGGAGCCATGATAGGGATAGATGTAGTAGCCGTCGGCGAGCGGTATGTGCGGATCCAGCGGACGCAAGGTCAAGGGAAGGTTGATGGCCACGCTGCCGCGGTTGTCGTAAACCCGGATGGGCCCATGGATCAGGTCGAGCAGCTCCTTCATCTTGCCGCCGCGGGGATTGTCGATCACGATGCTGGTCGGCGATGTGATGGTCATCGGAAAGCGACGTCCTATCATCACCGCGCCCATGCTCTCGATGCGGAAAGCCGCCTGTTCCGGCGTGAGCGGATGCATCGAATACTCGCCGTCGTGATAGTGCAGCAGCTGGCTGAAAGCCATGAGGCCGCCGCTATGCAGAGTCAGCAGCGGCACTGTGCGCGCGGCGGCATACCTCACGAAGTCCGGCGCCATGTGCGCCCCGGCGTAGACCGCGTTCTGAATCACCGTACCCGGCGGCAGCATGACCGTTACCGACGAGCCCGCGGGCGGATCGCTGGTGATGCCGCGCAGGGGACCGCCGGCCCCGAAGGTGAACTCCTCATGGCTCTGCGAGAACTCCGGGCCGATGGGCACCCGCGTTCCAAACGGATACAGGAACTTGGCGCCCGGCGGCAGCGCGATCCAGCCCTCGAACGTGAAACTGTCGGGCGTCAGCGATTCGAACTCGACCTTCCGCTGCGTGGGCACCCGCGTGCTGCTGTCGTAGTTCCATTCGACGCGCGGCGCAGGCGTGATGACCGCCTGGCGGCTGGCTGGATAAGTGCGGTCGGTGCGGATGTTGGTGTTGAACCTGCCTGGCGCGTTGCTCACGCTCGACGTGTTGTGCGTGTAGTTCTCTAAAAACAGCTGGTGCAAGGTCACCTCAGCCGGATAGTAGCCGAACGCCAGCCCCCGCCGGTCGGTGAGGATCAAGTGGGAATCGTAGTTGTAGGACGGAATGGTCTTGACCGCCCCGAGCTGCCTTTGCCAGTCCGCGCCCTGGTTGAAAACGCCCTGGGCCATGGGTCGTACGGCTGGCTCGGGCCGGGGCAGGAACTGCAACGTGGTCCGCAGCGGATTGTAAACCTGCGGGGATGGCAGCTGCTGCGGGAACAATGGCGTCGGCAGCAAGCCTTGGCTGCCCGGCGCCAGCGGCGTACCGTCCGGTATCGCAGCCGGGACCGGCGGACTGGCCCGGCCCGCGTCGTCGGTCACCCCGACGACGAAGTCAACAGCCTGGGCGGGAAGTGAGAACAGCCTGACATCCTTGACGCGGTTGTGCTTGCTCAAGTCGTTGTTGCGCAGGGAGCGTTCAAGCAAGACCACCGAGGACTGCGCGCGGATCTTGGTCCCCGCTGGCAGGTAAATCTCGTAGCCCAGCCGCGCCAGGTTGCCGACATGGCCCGGCCGGCCGTCGGCGAACAAGGCGTTGGATGCGCCATTGGCGCTGTTCAGAAATGCCAGGGAGACCCGCCGCGAGGTAAAGCCGGTGCTCGGATAGTCCGCAGCCGAATGGTCCGCCGCCGGACGGAAATACGTGGGCTTCGCCAACAGCAGCGGCGTACCCGGAGGAACGCTGTAAGGCGTCAAATCCCCATCGACGATGGGCTCGTAATTGAGCAGCGGCTGGTTGAAGAGCTGCGCGATGCCGAAGGGCGGCTCCATCAAGCTGGTGTCTCCCGTTGCCGTCCCGGCGTTGGCGTCGGCCGAGGCCAGGGTGATGCTCAATCCTTGGGGCAGATATACTGCCATCACCTGCTCCGGCGCCAGCGATCCGGTCACCAGCAGGGCAGAGTCCTTGGCTGGTATGGTGCTCCCGCCTTCTTCGATGATGTCCATGATGGAATGCTGGACCCGGCCACCCTGGATGGCATGCCTCAAGCCGTCGACGTCGGTGTCGTCCAGCATCTCGCGGATGTAGTCGCTGTAGGAGTAATCCCCTTCAAACAAGCCTCGCCTGGCTGCGTAGGAGGCCGCGAAGCCTATCTTGGACAACGGCCCGCTGTCGGGGATGCGATTCGCCGGCCGGCCCAGGCGCCGCGCGATATACTGCCCGCCGCTCGCTTCGAAGGTCGCGGGCTCCGGCAGGTAGTTGTTGCGCTGGTAAAAGGCCAGCAGCGCGTCCGCGATCGCGTCCATGTTGCGGCTGCTGTCGATGCCCCTGAAACTCGCCAGCAGCTCCTCCCGCGTGATGTAGGCCGCGGTGTCATACTGCTGGTCGAAGCGGCCCCTCCCGAAGTCCGCGAACTCGTAGGCGCCGGAGGCGTAGCGTCTATACTGATAGTCGTTCAGCATCTGGCCCACCAAGCGGTTGCCGGCGCTCGTCGACACGGCGTAATTGATCCTCACCCCGCCGAGCGGGCCGTGGTAATCGTCCTCGTCATGGCCCAAGGTCGGGTTGTTGGGATAGTTGGGCGCGATCACCACCGCCGCCAAGTCGCCCACAGTATAACTGCGCGTCCGGCCATCCTCCGTTTGGGTGGTTTGTACGCTCAGCCAGTTGTCGCTGGTGCGCAGGATGCGGTACGGATTGATGGCCCAGTGCGCGTTGAGGACATTGGGCGAGGCCGCGTAGAACAGGCGGTTGCCGTAGCCGTCGCGGATGTCGGTGACGCCCGCCCCGCGGACGTAGTTGCCCAGGTCCGCGTATTCACCATACGGATAACGGCCGAAGAAGGAGCCGTTGAGCAAGAGATTCTGGATGGTGTTGGGCTCGAACGAGCACATGTTGAGGCCCGGGTCGGCGATGCCGTCCAGCCTCCGATCGCCATCGTCGATAAAGCCGTAGCCCGCGAACGGACTGTTCCAGCCGGGCAAGAAGCCCGTGAAGTAGGTTTCGCCCGTGTCAAAACTCCATGAAGTGTTCGCCAGGTCAGGGCACGGCAGCTGCCCGGGCCGGGACACCAGGTAACGGGCGTATTGGAAATATTCGTTGCTGTCCATGCTGTAGAAATCATAGTGCGGGCGAATGCGCACCTGGTCGCGGAACTGCTGCGGCGCGGTCGGAATGGCCCGGGCGTAGTCGAGCAGCCCCTTCTTGGCCGCCCGCAGCCCGACCTGCGAGCCGGTGTCCCTCTCGCTCCGCAAGTCGACCAGCTCGCCCTGCAGATAGACCACGCCGTACGTCGTGACGCCCATGAACAGCATCACGAACAGCAGTACGTGGACGAAGCCGCGCTGGCGGCGCTTGGCTCGGTGGGGGCCCATCAATGCGTCAGGAAGTCTTGATCCGTGTCCGTTTGTTAATAATGATAATGAAAAAGCGTGCCAAACCGCGGCGGAGGGCGCGCGGGCAGGACTCTATGTAGCCTGATTCTATCACGCGCCGCGCTCGCCGGTGTCATACAATACGACCCTGTCTCCATGCCCGCGCTCCCGCCAGCTTGAAACTCTCACCCCGCATGAACATCGCCATCGAGGCGGTCCGGGCGGCGGTCCGCCGCGTCGAGAGGTTCGACCGGCACCGCGGCGACCTGCGCGTCCGCGCCAAAAAGCCCGGCGACCTGGTCACCAGCGCCGATCTCGCGGCCGAGGAGGCCGTCTTCGCCGTCCTGCGCGAGCACTATCCCGAGGCCGGCATCCTGTCCGAGGAAGCCGGACAGGACGGCGGCGTCGATGACTGCTGGGTGCTCGATCCCATCGATGGGACCACCAACTTCGTCCACGGCTTTCCCGGCTATGCGGTCGCGCTCGCATGGTGCAGCGGCGGCCGGGTGCAACTGGGCGCGATCTTCGACGTCGCCCGCAACGACCTGTACCTGGCCGAGCACGGCCGCGGAGCCTATTGCAACGACCGCCGCCTGCGGGTGGCCAAGACCGCCGGGCTCGCCGACGCCCTGCTGGGCGCGACCGGCGGCATCCGGCCGGAGGACTGGCCGCTGCTGGCCGAGGCCAGCCGGCGCAGCTGCGGCTGCCGCCGCCTCGGCGCCGGCGTGCTCGACTTCGCCATGGTGGCCCGCGGCGCCCTGGACGCCTGCTTCGGCCACGGCATGCATTACTGGGACTACGCCGCGGGCATGCTGCTGGTCCAGGAGGCCGGCGGCGTCTTCTATCCCGACATTTCCTCTGAGGCCAACGAGGCGCCGCCGTTCGGGCACCGGCTGGGCATGTGCCTGTACGGCTGTCCCGCGGTCGCCGATGAGCTGCTGGCAGTGGCGCGATCGTCGCCAGCGAGGTAGCGACGGTCAAGGGCGTCGTCAGGGCCGACTCGCCGCTGTTCCGGCAGTATCGGGAAATCAAGGAACAGCATCCGGACAAGTTGCTGTTCTTCCGCATGGGGGACTTCTTCGAGCTGTTCCACGACGACGCCCGCAAGATCAGCGCCCTGCTGGGCTTGACCCTCACCCGGCGCCGGACCGTGGACGCCGACATCCCGATGGCGGGCGTCCCGGTGGCGTCGTGCTCGAGCCACGTCGCCCGGCTGGTGCGCCTGGGCGAGACCGTCGCGCTCTGCGACCAGGTCGCGCCGACGTCCGAGGGCGCCAAGCTCATGGAGCGCCGCGTCACCCAGATCGTCACGCCCGGTACCTTGGTGGAGCAGGAATTCATGGACGCCCGGCGGGCTTGCGTCGCCATGGCGCTCGCGCCGGCGAAGCGGCAGCTGGGCTATGCCTGGCTCGACCTGGCGCGCGGCGAGCTGCGCGCCGGCGAGGCCCAGCCGGCGCAGCTCGAGGCCCTGGTCGCGCGCCTGGCGCCGGCTGAGCTGCTGGCGCCGGAGGGCTTCGCCTATCCGGGCAAGCTGTCGCTGGCATTGCGGCACTTGCCGAGCTGGGACTTCAGCCCGGCGGCCAAGGTCCGGGCGCTGCGCGAGCGTTTCGACGTCGCCGACCTGCGCGGCTTCGGGCTCGAGGACGCGCCGCTGGCCGCGACCGCCGCGGCGGTGCTGCTGGATTACGCCGACAGCGCGCAGTGCCAGGACATCAAGCACATCTGGCGCGTGGGCCGGGAGCGCCCGGCCGAGCACGTCGCCATGGACGTCGCGGCCCGCCGCAGCCTCGAGCTCACGGTTCCGCTGGCCGAGGACGGTCCGACCCTGCTCGGCTGCATCGACCGCTGTTCGTCCGGCATGGGCGCGCGGCTGCTCGCGCGGCTGCTGCGCGATCCTCTGCGGGACCATGATGCGCTGCGCGCCCGCGCCGCCGCCAGCCAGGCGCTGGCGCCCAAGCTGGACGAGCTGCGCGGCTGGCTCGAGGGCTGCTGCGATCTCGAGCGCATCGTCACCCGCATCGAGATGGGACGGGCGACCGTGGCCGAGCTGGCGGGCCTGCGCAGCCTGCTCGCGGCGCTGCCGGCCCTGCGCGCGTCCTGGCCGCCCGGCGCCGCGGAGCTGCCCTGCGCGGCCGTGTGCGGCGCGGATTACGCAGAGCCGGCGGCCCTGCTGGCCGAGCGCCTCGCGGCCCAGCCCGAGCCGCGGCAGGGCATCGTGATCGCAGCGGGCTTCCATGCCCGGCTGGACCGTTTGCGCGCGATCGCCGATGAGGCCGCCAGTACCGCCGCGGCCATCAAGGAGCGTGAGCGCGCCAACAGCGATTCCGCCTTCAAGCTCAGCCACAGCCGCCTGCATGGCTATTTTTTCGAGTGCCACCGCGGCAAGGCCGCCCGGGTGCCCGCGCACTTCGAGCGCATCCAGTCCACCAAGAGCGCGGAGCGCTTCGTCACCCCGGACCTGCGGCGCCTGCATACGGACACCGCCGCGGCGGCCGAAGAGGCCGCCGCGATCGAGAAAGAGCTGTACGCCGCGCTGCTCGCTGAGATCGCATCCCATCGCCGGGAGCTGCGCGCGCTCGCCGAAGCGCTCGCCGAGCTCGATGTCGCGCTCAACATGGCGCTGTTGGCGCGGGACCGGTCCTGGACCTGGCCGCGGCTGCGCTCGGAGCCCGGCCTGCGCATCCGAGGCGGGCGCCATGCCGTCATCGAGACCGCCGTCGAGTACTTCGTCGACAACGACACCGAGCTGGATGAGCAAGTGCGCGCCGAGCTGATCACGGGCCCGAACATGGGAGGCAAGTCGACCTACATGCGCCAGGTGGCGCTGATCGCCTTGCTCGCGCACATCGGCGCGCCGGTACCGGCCCAGGAGGCGGAGCTCGGGCCCCTGGACGCGATCATGACCCGCATCGGCGCCAGCGACGACCTCGCGGGCGGACGCTCGACCTTCATGGTCGAGATGTCCGAGGTCGCCAGCATCCTGCGGCAGGCTACCCCGACCACCCTGGTCCTGCTCGATGAGATCGGCCGCGGGACCTCGGTGCGCGACGGTTTGGCGCTGGCGTGGGCGACGCTGCAGTCCTTGCTCGAGCGCAACCGCAGCATGATCCTGCTGGCGACCCATTACCTGGAGCTGGCTCCCCTGGCGCGCGACTGCGATGGCATTCGCAGCCGTTACCTGGCGGCCAGCGCCAAGGGCGGCAAGGTCGTGATGCTGCACAAGGTCGAGGACGGCGTCCAGGAGCACAGCTATGGAATCCACGTCGCCGGCATGGCGGGGGTCCCGCAGCATGCGCTCGAGCTCGCGCGGCGGGTTGCCGCGCCGCTCAGCCAGCATGAGCCGCTGCTCAAGGATGCGCCGCCGCCTGCCGCCGCGGCGAGGGATCCGCTGCGCGAGCGCTTGGAAGCCGCCGACCTCGACGCTCTCAGCCCGCGGCAGGCGCTGGAGCTGCTCTATGAGCTGCGCGAGCTAGAAGGCGAGAGCGAGCAGGGGAAGTAGCGGGGGGCCCGCAGGCATGAGTTCGATTTTCATTACCTCCACCAGTCCAACCACGCCTAGCCGGAGCAAAAAGTTCGGAGGCCGCAGCTCGGTCTGATGGAGCACGGGCTTTGAGGGTTGCGGAGGCGGTGATCTCGAATTCTCCCGCCCGGCCAAGCTCGTGAAATTGCCGGAACAGTTTCCTTTTCTTGGCAATCAATGCGCAACGGGATTAAAATATGGCCATGGCAGAAGAGCAGTCCTCGTACAATCCATTTCGTCCAGGCACGGGCTCGGCGCCCGAGCATCTGGCTGGGCGGGAACCGGAGCAGGCTTTGCTGCGGCAAGCGCTGAAAGACATCACTGGACCGCGGAAAGGGGACTATGGCCCTTTGCGCGGCTGGGCGCCTCGGCCTTTGAAAATTGTCGGTCCGCGCGGAGCCGGCAAGACGGTGCTGCTGGCTTGGACCAAGAGCGTGCTTGACACCGAGAAGGCTGACGTCGTGAGCCTGGCCGATCTTCCGAATGCTGATTCGGAGGAGACATTCTCTGAATTCCTGAGCGAGTTGGCCAATATCCCGGGCTTTGACCCGAAGCAGCATGTCGAATCCCAGGCACATAAATATATCCAGATAGCGCTGAACTGGCGGCCGGGCCAGCCAGCCGTCCGGGGCTTTCGCCAGATTCTGCGGGAGCGCCTGCGGATTCGGCCGCTGCTGCTGCTGTTGGACGAGGTCATGCATTACGATGCGAATATGCTGGGCCAGTTGCTGCGTCATGGCCAGATTTTGATGAGCGAGAACTGGCCGCTGGCAATAGTGCTGGCGGGGACGCCAGCGCTGGAAGCGCACTTGGATGATGTGGACGCGACCTTCATTGACCGTGCCAAGGACATCCACATCAACCGCCTGGATTCTGATGCGACGCGCGAGGCCCTGAGCAAGCCGTTCGCGGACCACGGCGTCAAGGTGTCGGGCGATGCGTTGAAGTTGATGCTGAGCTGGACCGATGACTATCCATTTTTCATCCAAGCCGTGGGCAGCGAAGTGTGGAACGCCAAGGAGAAGCAAGGCCGGACGGAGGTGGATGTGGCCTTGGTACAGAGCGTTGAACAAGCCGTGCTTAGTGAACGCGTCGGCTTGTACAAAAAGATTTACCGCAGAATCAGGAATGCCAGCTTGCTGGAACATGCGAGCAAGTCGGTGGCCTTCGTCGAGGCTGATCCCGAGCCTCCGAAACCTGAGCAAGTGATTGCCTACCTGGAGGAAGGCGCCGGCTTGGAATTCAACGACGCTCTTGGAATCTACAACCAGCTGCTGGACGCCGGCCTGTTCTGGGAGCTCAACGACGACAGGGTGTACCCGGCGATTCCATCATTTTTCAATTATTTCAAGGAAGAATACAAGGAAGGACGCAAGTCAGGACGCGCCAAGCCCAAACCGTGAAGTCAAAGGAATAGTTCCCATTTCTTCAGACTGCTCTATGATGAGATGAATGCTAAAGGTCTCACATCATATGCCCTGCAGGCAGCCGAGGCCATCATCCGGCAACAAGGCGCCGCAGTGGGGGTGAAGGACATCGAGATCGTTCTGCAGCAAGATAACAGCGATCTAAGCGCGGCAGATGCCCGGAGCATTGTCGAGCGCCTGCGGTGGCTGGGTTTCATCTGGCGCGGGGAGGAAGACCGGCTGGAATTTGGCATCCCCTCGTTACTCACGTACATGCAGGAAATGGAGAAGGAGGTCGCGAAGGAGATGGGAGTCTAGGAAACCACATCCCTGCTCGCCGCAATTCCAATAAAAGCTTGCGCAGGCTAGCGCGCCCATCCAACCCTTGGTGCACCTAGCCTTGATGGAAGCGGACTAGACGCAGGTTTCCCAGTCAAGCATATAATCCCTCATCCCTTGAAGGAATAATGCCCGCCGCCGTCAAGGCGCCATCTCCGTACCATCCCGTTTTGTGAGCACCGCCGCCGCGCCCGCGCCGCTGGTCAATAAGCGGATCGCCCGCGCCCGTCAGCAGCGCCTGCTGCGCCGCGGCGACCGCGGCCAGGACCCCCTGTCGGCGGCGATCGCGCCGCGCCACTGGGAAAGCCTCGAGGGCCTGGTCCCGCCAGCGGGGACGGTGCTGGACGTCGGCTGCGGCGCGGCCGAGCCGCTGCCCGCGCGGCTGCGGCCCGGGCCGCTGCTGCGCCTGGATTGGCTCGCCGGCTTCGCGCGCCCGCCGGATGTCGTCGGCTGCGCGGAGAGCCTGCCCGTGCGGGACGCATCCTGCGGCATGGTGCTCGCGACCAACCTGCTGCCCTGGCTGGGCGATCCCCGTACCTTCTTCGGCGAGGCCCGCCGCGTGCTGCAGACCGGCGGCGTGCTCAGCTGCACAACCCTCGGGCCCGATACCCTCGCTGAAGTGCGCGCGCTGCGACCCGGCGGCGGACCGCGGACGCTGCCCTTCATCGACATGCACGACCTGGCCGACATGGCCCAGCGCGCCGGCCTCGCCGAGCCGGTCGCCAGCTGCGAGACCCTGCGCTTCAGCTATGCGGACCACGGCGCCATGCTGCGCGACCTCAGCGGCTTCGGCGTACTCGCCACCGCCGGCATGGACCGCAGCATGGGCCAGCCCCATCGCCTCGCCGAGCTGCTGCTGCGGCCCGAATCGGTAGAATTGACCTTTGAGGTCATCTACCTGCATGCATGGGCCATGCCGCCGCGGGCGCCGCGCGGGCCCACCGACTGGCAGGAGATTTCGTTCGAGCACCGCGGCGGGGAGGGCAAGCAAGCATGACGACAGCCAAGAGCGGACGCGATGTCAACCTGCGCCACATCGCGCATGTGCTCGCCATCTGCGACTGCGGCTATTCGGTCTCCAAGGCCGCGAACCGGCTCGGCATCGCCCAGTCGGTCCTCAGCCGCAACATCCGCTCGCTCGAGACCCACTTCGGCCAGCCGCTGTTCGTCCGCAGCGGCAAGCGCCTGTCCGGCATCACCCCGCTGTGCGAGGAGCTGCTGTATACCTTCCGCGAGATCGGCGTGCGCATCGACAACATCAACGCCCTCGCCGCCGGGCGCCGCACCCGGGTCGAGGGCTCGATCAACATCGCCTGCACCCATCTGCAGGCCCGCTACCTGCTGCCGGCGGTGTTCGCCGCGCTGCGCCGCAACTATCCCTCGGTTACCTTCAGCATCAAGCAGGACCTGCCCGCGCACATCAACGACCTGATCGTCAGCAACCGCGCCGACCTCGGCATCTGCTCCGAAAAGCTCTGCGACGAGCCCGCGCTGGTCACCCACGAGGCCTATGAATGGGAGCGGATCCTGATTGCGCCCAAGCGGCACCCCATCCTCACGCGCCCGGCCGTGAGGCTCGCCGACCTCGCGCGGGAGCCGCTCATCACCTACATCCCCGGCATCACCGGCCGCGGCGGCATGGACGCGGCCTTCCGCGCCAAGCAGCTCGAGCCCAACGTGGTGGTGGCCGCCGCCGATTCGGACGTGATCAAGGAGTTCGCGCGCAACGGCCACGGCATCGGCGTCATCGCCTCGATCGCCTTCGAGGAGGCCGACCGCGAACACCTCGGCATGCGCCGCATCCCCAAGCTGTTCAAGCCGATGCGCACCCGGGTGGTGCATCGCCGCGACCGCATACTCAGCCGCTCCCAGGAGGAGTTCATCAGACATTTTTGTGAGGTCGCCGCCCGCAAAACCCAGGAAATAGACCTTTGGGAGGGCCAGGCAGGATAAAATAGCAGGCCTAGAGACCGCACAGCGAATGTGGTGGAATCGGTAGACACGCTTGCTTTAGGAGCAAGTGCCCCTAGGGCGTGGGGGTTCGACTCCCTCCATTCGCACCCTTTCAAGCACTGAGACAGCATGGCCCCCACCGTGATTGAGGATCTACCCCCGCCGGTCAGCGTCGGCAATTTCGATTCCGGCGAGCGCCCGCTCGAGCGGCGCTGCGTCGCCGAGGTCAGCGTCGCGGTCGCGGACCGCAAGGCCGAGCAGGCGCTGCAGCAGCGCGCCCGGCAGGCCAAGGTCCCCGGCTTCCGCCGCAACGCCAAGGTGGTCCCGCCGCGCGTCCGGCAGCAATGGTGGCCCGCGGAGATCCGCAAGACGCTCTATTCGCAGTGCCGGCCCGCCGTCAGCGCCAAGCTGCAAGAGGAGGGCAAGCCGCATTTCGACATCATGCTCATCGACTATGAGCGCCAGGACGACAAGTACCTGGTAACCATGGCCGTCGAATGCCAGCCCGACATCCCCGCGCCCAAGATCGAGGGCCTCAAGATGCGCAAGCCGGTCCCGGCCATCGATGAGGCCGCGGTCGACAAAGTGGTCGAGCGCATCCGCCGGCAGCGGGCCAAGTGGATCGACGTCGAGCGCCCGGCCGCCGCCGGCGACCGGGTGACCTATCGCAAGCCGGGCGCTGAGCAGACCGGCAGCGCCGTGATCGGGGACCCGCGGGTCCCGCCGCAGCTGAGCCAGGCCCTCACCGGGCTCAAGCCCGGCGAGCAGGGCGCCATCCAGGTCAAGGGCCGGGAGGCGGATGAGGGCCTCAAGCTCGAAGTGGCCGCGGTCGCCGAGCCCGAGCTCCCGCCGCTGGACCTGGAGTTCGCGCGCGGCCTGTTCCCCGAAGTCGGCTCGCTGGAGACCTTTCGCGAGCAGATCAAGGAAGAGCTGCAGCGCCAGGCCCAGCACATGGCGACCGGCATCATGATCAACCGGGCCGCCCACGCCCTGGACCAGGCGACCGCTGAGTTCGAACTGCCCGGCATGCTGCTGCAGCGCCACTTGCAGGAGCGCCTCGCGCAGCTCGACCACGAAGCGCGCGCGGCGAACGCCACCCGCGCGGAGATGGGCGTGACCGATGAGGGCGTCCGGGAACGCCTGCGCCTTGAGATGCGCGTCGGCATGCTGATGGGCGCGTACGCCACGCGCACCGAGCTGCGGATCGAGGCCGGCGACCTCGATGAGGAGGCGCGGCGCCAGGCGCAGCAGGCGCCCGATCCGCAGGCCTTCATGCAGCAGCTGGTGGAATCCGAGCAGCTGCGGCAGCGGCTTGCCGACCAGGTCCTGCGTGGCAAGATCGCCATGCATTTGTACGAGCAGGTCGAGGCCGAGGAGGTCTCCATGTCGCTGCAGGAGCTCGAGGACATCGTCCAGGGCGGCGATCCCGAGACGCGCGCGGCCCCGGCGGCGCCGGCGCCGGCGGAGAGCAAGGCATGAGCGCCGCTGAGCCAGCTGGCCTGGGCTATGTCCCCATCGTGGTCGAGCAGACCGGCCGCTACGAACGTTCCTATGACATCTATTCGCGGCTGCTCAAGTCCCGCATCGTGTTTTTGGTGGGTGAGATCAACGACTACGTGGCCAACAGCGTCATCGCGCAGCTGCTGTTCCTTGAAGCCGAGGCCCCGGACAAGGACATCTCGCTGTACATCAACTCGCCCGGCGGGGCGGTCACCAGCGGCCTGGCGATCTTCGACACCATGCGCTTCATCAGCACGCCGGTCACCACCATCTGCATCGGCCAGGCCTGCAGCATGGCCGCGCTGCTGCTCGCCGCGGGCCAGAAAGGACAGCGCTACGCGCTGCAGCACGCCCGGGTGATGGTCCACCAGCCCATGGGCGGCATGCAGGGCCAGGCCTCCGACCTGGAAATCCATGCCAATGAGATCATCACGCTGCGCGCCAAGCTCAACAACATCCTCGCCGAGCTGACCGGCAAGAGCATCAAGCGCATCGCCGCCGACACCGAGCGCGACCATTTCCTCGATGCGGCCGCGGCCAAGAGCTACGGGCTGATCGACGCGGTCAAGCAGCCGCGGCGGACGCGGGGCGGGCGATGAGAACGTACGGCGGCGACAAGATCCTGCCTTCGAGCCGCTGCTCGTTCTGCGGCAAGGCGCGCAGCCTGGTCAAGAAGATGATCGCCGCGGGCAGCAACGACACCTACATCTGCAACGAATGCGTGCTCGAATGCAGCAACATGCTCGCGACCGGCGAGGAGGTCAGCAGCTTGTTCGCCTCCGACGGGCAATTGGCGCCGAGGGACTTCAAGCAGGCGATGGACGCATTCGTCATCGGCCAGGATCACGCCAAGAAGGTGCTGTCGGTCGCGGTCTACAACCACTATCGCCGCATCGACAAGCCGCACGACAAGGACGGGGTGACCTTCAGCAAGAGCAACATCCTGCTGCTGGGCCCGACCGGCTCGGGCAAGACGCTCCTGGCGCAGACCCTCGCGCGGGCCCTCAAGGTACCCTTCGTCATCGCCGACGCCACCAGCCTGACCGAGGCCGGCTATGTCGGCGAGGACGTCGAGAGCATCATCCAGCGCCTCATGCTGCAGGCCAACCAGAACGTCGCCGACGCCGAGCGCGGCATCGTCTACATCGATGAGGTCGACAAGATCGCGCGCAAGTCCGAGAACATGTCCATCACCCGCGACGTCTCCGGCGAGGGCGTCCAGCAGGCCCTGCTCAAGCTGATCGAGGGCACCGTCGCCAACGTCCACCCGCAGGGCGGCCGCAAGCATCCCAACCAGGAGACCGTCGCCGTCGACACCACCAGCATCCTGTTCATCTGCGGGGGCGCCTTTGAGGGCCTGACCGACATCGTCGCCGAGCGCCTGTCGAGCAGCGGCGTCGGCTTCGCCGCCGCGGCGCCCGGCAACGTCGCGCAGAGGATGGACGAGGAGCAGCTGCGCAAGGCCGTCGAGCCGCAGGACCTGATCCGCTACGGCCTGATCCCCGAGCTGATCGGCCGCATGCCGGTGGTCGCGCATCTGCAGCCGCTGCTGATCAAGGATTTGATGCGGGTCTTCAGCGAGCCGCGCGACGCGCTGCTCAAGCAGTACCACGCCTTGTTCGGGGGCGAGGGCGTCACGCTCGATTTCAAGGAGGCCGCCGTGCGGAGACTGGCGGAACTGGCGCTGGAGCGCCGCACCGGCGCCCGCGGGCTGCGCTCGATCGCGGAGAACTGCCTGCTGGACGCTTTCTATGAGGCGCCCGCGAGCGGCGGCGGGTCGCTGACGATCGACGCCAAGCACATCGATGGCGAGAACCCGGAGATCCGACCCCATCGCCGCCGCGCCCAGCGCAAGCGCGCCGCCTAGCGTCCCTTGCGTTGCGATGGCCGGCGCCTTATACAATGGAGTTGATGAAATGGTGCCGAACCAGCGGGACGAGGACTTGAGGCCCGCGCGGGAACAGCATGGCTGAGCAGCGCGAGGCGCCGCCGCCGTCCCGGCGGGACGCGCCGGCGAGCTATCCGTGCATTCCGCTGCGCGACGTGGTCGTGCTGCCGGGCATGGAGCCCCGGCTGTCGATCGGCCGCTCCACCTCGGTGGCCGCGCTGCAGCAGAGCCTCAAGCGCCGCGACCGCAGCGTGGTGCTGGTCGCGCAGCGCAATCCGCGCACCAACGATCCCCGGCGCGAGGACCTGTATGCATACGGCTGCCTGGCGCGGATCATCGACTACGAGCATTTCGAGGGCGTCGAAGGCCCTGCGACCTACGGCATCCAGGTCGAGGGCCGGGTTCGGGTCAAGATCGAGGACGCCGAAGGCGCCATGTGCCGCTGCCGGCCCTGTCCGGACGAGGGCCTGGCCCGCCGCCGGGAGATCGACAGCCTGGTCGCCGAGCTGCGCAAGCTGCTCCCCCGGCGGAGCGAGGCCCCGTCATCCACCGGTATCAGCCGCTGGGCCGACCGCATCGCGGCCCGGTCCGAGATGGGGATTCCGGCCACGCAGGCTTTCCTGGAGGCCTTCGACCTGCCGCAGCGGCTGCGGCTGCTGATCGAGCACTACACCGCAGAGCAGGACCTCGACGAGCGCGCCCGCGCATTGCTGGAGAAGACCAGCTACGACCGCGAGCAGCACAAGCAGGACTATTTGCGGCGCAAGGCCGTGGACATCCAGCGCAACATGGGCGAGGAGACCGCAGCGGAGATCGACGGGCTCGCGCGCCGCATCGAGGAAGCGGGCATGACGCCGGAGGCCCACGCCAAGTGCGTCGAGGAGGTCACCCGGCTGGGCACCATCCCGGCGATGAGCCCCGAGGGCTCGACCATCCGCAGCTATCTGGACTTCATGCTGGCGCTGCCCTGGCGCGCGCGCAGCGAGGAGAACACCGATTTCAAGCAGGCGCGCGCGACGCTGGACGAGCGCCACTACGGCCTGGGCATGGTCAAGGAGCGCGTGCTCGAGCACATCGCGGTCCAGCAGCAGGGCGGCGAGGGCCGCGGCTCGGTACTGTGCTTCATCGGCCCGCCCGGCGTGGGCAAGACTTCCCTGGGCGAGGTGATCGCCCGCGCCCTGGGGCGCAAGTTCGCGCGGGTCTCGCTGGGCGGCGTGCACGACGAATCGACGCTGCGGGGGCACCGCCGCACCTATGTAGGCTCGATGCCGGGCCGCCTGCTCAAGGCCATGACCGACGTCAAGGTCCGCAATCCGGTCATCATGCTCGATGAGATCGAGAAGCTGGGCCTGGGCGTCCACGGCGATCCGATGGCGACGCTGCTCGAGATCATCGATCCCGAGCAGAACCGGTACTTCAGCGACCACTACATCGAGGTCGACTTCGACCTGTCCGAGGTGATGTTCATCGCGACCGCCAACGCCCAGGACACCATGTACCAGGCGCTCGAGGACCGCATGGAGTTCATCCGCCTGCCGGGCTATGTGGACGGCGAGAAGATCGAGATCGCGCGGCGGCACCTGCTGCCCAAGCAGCTCGCGGCCAACGGCCTGGATGGCTGCAAGCTCAAGCTCAGCGACGCGACCCTCGAAGAGTTGATTTGCAACCACACCCAGGAGGCCGGCGTCCGGCAGCTGGAGCGCTGTCTCGCGCAGCTGCTGCGCCACGAGGTCCTGGAGCACGAGCGCGGCGGCGGCACCCGCCCGCCGGCGCGCCTGGCGATCGACAGCAAGCGCGCGCGCGCGATCCTCGACCCGCCGAGCCTGCCGCCGCCGCTGCACGGCGAGGACCGCTCGGGCATCATCAACTCCCTGGCGGTACAGGCCGACTTGTTCGGCATCGTCAGCCAGCTCGACGGCGTCGCGATCGCCGGCGACAAGGGCGTGCGCAAGACCGGCTCGCTGGGTGACATGCTGGAGCAGTCGGTGGACACGGCCGCTGCGGTCCTGCGCGCGGGCCTGCCCAAGTACGGCCTGCCCGCCGATTATCTGGACACGCATGGGATTCACATCCACTGGCCCGACGTCGACATCGGCGGCGAGGGCAATTCGGCCGGCCTGGCGCTGTTCACTTTGCTGGTCTCGGTCGCCAACGACATTCCGGCGCGCATGGACACCGCCATGACGGGCGCGCTCAACCTGCGCGGCGAGGCCTGCATCGTCGGGGGCCTGCGCGAGAAGCTGATGGGCGCGAGCCGCCGCGGCCTCAAGCGGGTGCTGTTCCCGGCGATCCAGCAGCCCGAGCTGCGGGACATGCCCCAGGAGATCCTCGACCGGCTCGAATTGATTCCGGTCAAGCATGTTGATGAAGTGCTCAAGCATGCGCTCACGCGCATGCCGCGGCCGTGGCGGAAGCCGGCCGGCGCTGCGACATCCGCGCCGCCGCCGCCGCGCGACGACGCCCCGGCACTGGAGCGGCACTGAGATGACCAAGGACATCCCGTCCCCGCGGTACGCCCTCATCCTGCATACCGAGGGCCCGCTGTATTACGTGCTGCCGGGCTTTAGCCGGCAGTTCACGAGCCACGAGGACATAAATGTGGCCGTCTGTGAGGAAGCGTTGCGGAACGGCGACAGCCTGCTGTTGATGACCGAGAAGCTGGTTCAGGCAGGCGAGCCGAGCATCGCCTGCCGGGTACGGGTCCAGTCGGTCCAGCGGCTCAAGAAGGGCGCCAAGATCATGCTCAAGGGCCTCGAGCGCGTCCGCGTGCTTGATCGAAAGAGCAAAGAGGATCTCCTGCACGGCTGGGAGCCACTGCCGCAGTCGCAGCCGGACCAGCGCCAGACCCAAGCGATCGCGCGCGGGATCATGCGGGCCCTCGGCGGCCGCGACGGCAAGCACGGCGGCCTGCCCAAGGCCTTCGGGAGCCAGTTCCCGGACATGGATCGCAATCCGGACAGCGTCGACCATCTCGCGATGATGATGGTCGAGAGCGCCAACCCGGATTTCGCCCGCGACATGCTGTGCACGCTCGACATCGAGCAGCGCGCCATCATCCTGATCACGCATCTCGCGCAGTTCCGCGATGAGATGCTGCTCGACCAGCGCATCCGCCGCCGGGTCAAGAAACAAGTTGAGAAGAGCCACGAGGAGTACCGCCTGGCCGAGGAGGCCAAGGCCATCCAGGAAGAGCTCAAGGGCTCCGGCGCCTCGCAGGCCGAGCAGCTGCTCAAGCAGGTCAAGGAAGCGGGCATGCCCAAGGCGGCCGCGGCCAAGTGCGAGGAGGAGATCCGCCGCCTGCGGGCCGTCTCGCAGGCCTCGCCCGAGCATGCGGTGATCACCGAGTATCTCAAGCGCATGATTGAATTGCCGTGGTCGCGCCGCAGCGAGGAGGCCATCGACCTGCGCGCGGCGCAGCGGGCCCTGGATGAGGACCATCACGGCCTGGCCAAGCCCAAGGAGCGGATCCTCGAGCATCTCGCGGTCCAGCGCCGCCTGGGCAAGCCCGGCGGGACCATCCTGTGCTTCGAAGGCCCGCCCGGCGTGGGCAAGACCTCATTGGGCAAGAGCGTCGCCCGGGCGACCCAGCGCAGCTTCGCGCGCATCTCCCTCGGCGGCATCCACGAAGAGGCCGCCATCCGCGGGCACCGTCGCACCTACGTCGCGTCCATGCCGGGGCGCATCATCAACGCCCTCATCAAGGCCAAGGTGCGCAATCCAGTCCTGATGCTCGATGAGATCGACAAGCTGGTCCTGATGCAGGGCTATCACGGCGATCCGGCCGCGGCGCTGCTTGAAGTGCTCGATCCGGAGCAGAACCGCAGTTTCGTCGACCAGTACATCGATACGGAGTTCGACCTGTCCGAGATCCTGTTCATCGTCACGGCGAACGACACCGACGCCTTGCCCGACCCGCTGCGCGACCGGCTCGAGATCGTCAAGCTCAGCGGCTACGTCGATGACGAGAAGATCGACATCGCGCGGCGCCATCTCATACCCAAGCAGCTGCGGCGCCACGGCCTCGCCGAGGACGGCGTCAAGCTGCCGACGGCCGCCCTGCGCGAGATCATCAAGGACTACACCTATGAGGCCGGCGTGCGCGGCCTTGAGCGCTGCGTCGCGAAGATCTGCCGCAAGCTCGCGACGGCCAAGGCCGAGGCGGGCGGCAAGCTCCCCGCCGCGCGCCGCGCCGTCGGCAAGCAGCAGCTGCCCGACTTGCTGTCCCGGCCGGAGTACTATCCGTATTTCAGCGTGCCCACCCGCGCCCGCATCGGCTATTGCTGCGGCCTCGAGCCCGGCGCCGGCGTGGTCCCGATCGAGGCCCTGCTGCACAATCGGGAGGGCGAGGAAAAGACCGAGGTTCTGGGTCTGACCCGCCACGGCGAGGACGAGGTCAAGTCCCTGGTCGCGGTCGCCCAGACGCTGCTGCGCGCCAACGCCGAGCGCCTCGGCCTGCCGGAGGGCTTCGATTTCAAGCAGCGGCAGGTGTGCATCAACATGCAATACGGCGTCGGCTCGTACTGCGGCCCGCTGGGCGGGGCGCTGTTCGCGCTGCTGTTCTCAGCGTGCACCCGCACGCCGCTGCGTCCCGGCGTGGCGATCGCGGGCGAGATCAACCTGCGTGGCGAGCTGCGCGGCGGCATGCTGCGCAGTTACCAGGAACTGGCGCTCAGCGCCCAGCGCCATCGGCTCAAGACCATCATCCTGCCCCGGGACGACGCCCATCTGCTGCAGAAGGTACCGGCGACCTTGCGCCGCCAGCTGCGCTTCGTGCCCGTCAGCGACGTGGGCGAAGTGCTCGCCGAGGTGGCGGTGCGGCAGCCGCCGGCGGCGCGTTCGTGGACCGCGCCGGGCTCGGCCGCTGCGGCCCGCGGACGGGCGGCGCATTGATTGTGGCGGTTTTATGCTAGAATAGCGGCATCCATTCACAGGAGAACAGACATGACCAAGGGCGATTTGATCGACAAAGTGGCGAAAGACGCGGACATCAGCGGCGCGAAAGCGAAGCTGGCGGTGGACGCGCTCTTCGACAACATCACCAAGGCCCTGAAGAAGAAGGACACGGTGACCCTGGTGGGTTTCGGTACCTTCTCGGTCTCGAAGCGCAGCGCCCGCATGGGCCGCAACCCGAAGACGGGCGCCGAGATCAAGATCAAGGCGCAGAACTCGCCGAAGTTCAAGGCCGGACGATCGCTGAAAGACGCGGTCAGGTAAGCCCTCGGCCGAGAGCTGCCGCGGGTGCTTAGCTCAGCGGTAGAGCGTCGCTTTTACACAGCGAGGGTCGGGAGTTCGAATCTCTCAGCACCCACCCCTGTTCGCCTGCGGCGGTTCGCAGCTGCCTGCCAGTGCCGTCCATTCCCAGGAGCTGTAGCTCAGTCGGTTAGAGTGTCGGCCTGTCACGCCGAAGGTCGCGGGTTCGAGTCCCGTCAGCTCCGCCAGCCGCGCCGCGGCTAGGCTTCCTTGTTCAAGAGCAGGTTCAGCCGCCTCGTCGGCGTGATTGCGATTGCGCTGCCGATGGTGCTGGTCGGCGCGTTCTCCAATTTCGCGACCGAGGGCGTCGCCCTGCGGGTGGAAAGCCGCATGCTCAGCAACGAGCAGCTGGCCAATCTGGTGATTTCCCGCATCGAGCAGCTGAGCGACAGCTATCCGCGCAGCGTGCTGGAATCGCCTGAGTTCATCAACCAGGTCGCGGCGCAGGAGCGCAGCAGCTACATCAACCGCCTGCTGCTGGTGACCAAGGCCGAGGACGCCGGCCTGCGCGTGGGCAACAAGGAACTGGTCGCGAGCATCAGCTCCAACGAATTGTTCCGCATCGACGGGCGCTTCTCCCGGGACCGTTACCAGGACATCATCGACGACACTTATTCGTACGAGCGCACGACCCGCGACGATTTGCTGGCGAACAAGGTCCGCGGCCTGTTTGACTCAGCGCCGCTGGCTAGCGGGATGATGGAGCATCTGCTGGGCTTTGGATCCGAGGAGCGGGTGTTCCGCAAGGTGAGCATGCCGGTGAAGCTGGATGAGGAGCGCGAGATCACCGAGGCCGAGAAGGCGGGCTTTTACAACGAGAACCTGACGGATTACGTCGAGCCCGAAGCAGCCCGGTACGCCCACATCACGCTGGGTGCGGACGACTTCACCTCGACCGCGGAGATCGATGAGGAGGCCTTGCGCGAGGATTACGAGGCCCGCGGCGACCGGCTGCGCGATGCGGCCGAGCGCCAGCTGAGCATGATCATGCTCGCGGACGAGGAGGCCGCTGCGGCGGTCTACGCCGAGCTGGAAGAGGGCGCGGACTTCGCGGCCCTGGCGCGGGAGCGTTCGACTGATGCGGGTTCTAAAGAGACGGGCGGCGACATGGGGCTGCTGTCGCGGTCGGATTTCCCGGAGGCGGTTGCCAAGGTGATTTTCAGCACGCCGGTCGGCGAGCTGGTCCCGCCCCAGGACCTGGACGGGGAGTGGGCGGTCTTCAAGGTCACCGGCCTGGTGGGCGGCAAGACGCGGCCCTTTGATGAAGTGAGGGACGAGCTGCTGGCGGAGCGTCGCGAGGACGACGTGCTGCAGCAGCTGGAGGACCGCATCCTGGAGATTGAAGAGCGCCTGGCGGACGATCCCGGCCAAACCCTGGTGGCCCTGGCGGCGGAATTCGGCCTGGAGGTGGAAGAGGGCGACTGGACCGTGTTCGAGCCCGGCGAGGACCCGCCGGCGCCGTTCGACGATATCGAGGTTCTCGGCGCGGCGCTGGACGAGGACTTCCGCAGCGGCGGGGAGATCTCGCCCGCGATCTTGCGCGCGGACGGCGACTACATCTTTTTGCAGGCGCTGGAGGTCCGCGCGGAGGAAGTCCTGGAGTTCGAGGAGGTCGCGCCCAAGATCGAATTGACGCTGCGGCGCAACTACGCGGTGACCGAGCTGCTGCAGCGGGTGCAGGGGCACTTGAACGCGGCCATCGAGGAGGGCGCGGCGCTCCCGTATGCCTTCGACGAGCAGGAGCAGGGGCGCGTGAGCTTGACGGGCGAGCTGCCGGACGGCATCACCGAGCAGAACCGCCAGGTGATGTTTGACTATCAGTTCTACAGCAACACGGACAAGCTGCCGGTGTATGTTGTCGACGTGGCCCCGGGGCAGGACCGCATCGACTTGTTCCGCATCGACGCGATCGAGCGGGCCGAGCCCAGCGAGGCCTATCGCGAGGAGTACAACACCTTGTATGCGCAGGTCATGCGCAGCCTGATGGAGATCGGCTTGGCGAACGAGCTGCGGGAAGAGTACGAGGTGGTTGAGTTCGTGCCGGATGCCGCAGGGCAGCAGCAGCCAGCGCCGGCGATCTAGGCCGCGTCCGGCGCGGCCTCTTTATCATCGATCCGGCCGAGCATGAAGTTGTGTCCGGCGTCTACATGGAGGATTTCACCGGTCACGCCCGAGGCCAGGGCGCTGAGCATGAAGACGGCTGCGCCGGCTACTTCTTCCTGGCTGATGTTGCGCCGCAGGGCCGATTCGGCCGCGACGACTTCAAGGATCTTGTCAAAGCCGCTGATGCCGGAGGCGGCGAGCGTCTTGATCGGCCCGGCGCTGATGGCGTTCACGCGCACTTGCTTGGGCCCGAGGCTGGCGGCGAGATAGCGCACCGACGCTTCGAGCGCGGCCTTGGCGACGCCCATGACGTTGTAGTTGGGGATGGCGCGCTGCGCGCCCAGGTAGGTGAGCGTGAGCAGGCATGCGTCGGGATTGAGCACCGGCGCGGCGCGCGCGGCGAGGCCGGTGAAGGTGTAGGCGCTGATATCGAGGGCCTGCTGGAAGTCAGCGCGGCTGGTCGCCTGGTGATAGGGTCCGCTGAGGGCGCGGCGGTGCACGAAGGCCATGGAGTGGACCAGGCCGTCGAGCTTGGTCCCGTCCTTCTCGAACTGCCCGAACAGGTTTTCGATGTCTTCATCGGAGCCGGCGTCGAGCGGGTACAGCGGGACGCCGGGAAAGTCCTCCTCGGCGAGCTTGGTGGCCCGTTCGCGCAGGCGGTCCATGTTCTGGTAGGACAGCAGCAGCCGGGCGCCGTGCTCGACGCACAGCTTGGCGATGGCGTAGGCGATCGAGTGCTTGCTGAGCAAGCCGGTCACCAGAATGGTCTTGTCTTGGAGCATTTTCATAGACATGAATTCTAAACCCGCTGCCACTTCGCGGCCATTGTTCCTGCGGGCGCTGGCGTGCGAGGACACTGACGGCGAGGTCCCGGTGTGGGTGATGCGGCAGGCCGGGAGGTATTTGCCCGAGTACCGCGAGTCCCGCGCCCGGGCGGGTTCTTTCCTCCAGCTGTGCCGTACGCCGGAGCTGGCCGCGGAGGTTACGCTGCAGCCGATCGAGCGCTTTGGTTTCGATGCGGCGATCATGTTCGCGGACATCCTGTTGATTCCGGATGCGCTGGGTTTGCAGCTGGACTTTGTCGACGGCGAGGGCCCGGTGCTGCGCGCGCCGCTGCGCACGGCCGCGGACGTCGACGCCTTGCCTGCGTTCGATCCGGAGCGCCTGGCCTATCAGAGCGAGGCCATCATGCAGGCCCGGTCGGCGCTGGCGGCGGACAAGGCCTTGATTGGTTTTACGGGCGGGCCGTTCACGCTGGCTTGTTACATGATCGAGGGCTGCGGCGGCGATTTCTTCACGGCGCGGTCGATGATGCACAGCGCGCCGGAATTGTTCGGGCGCATCATCGCGGCGAACGTCGCGGCGGTAACGGCTTCCTTGCAGCAGCAGGCTGAGGCCGGCTGCGACGCCTTGATGCTGTTCGATTCGTGGGCGGGCCTGGCGCCGCGGTCGCAAGCGGACGAGCTGTTGATCAATCCATTGCAATCGATAGTAGCGTCCTTGCGCGCGACGGGCGTGGTCCAGCCGGTGATCGCCTTCTTGCGCGGCGCGGCGTACGCGACGGAAGAGGCCTGCGCGACCGGCGTGGCAGGATTGGGCGTCGACTGGCAGAGCGATCTCGGCGCGCTCAGCCGCATTGCGGCGGGCCGGGTTGCGCTGCAGGGCAATCTCGATCCGGCGGTCCTGCTCACCGATCCGACGACGGTCGCGCGGGAGGTCAAGCGGGTACTGCAAGAGTATGACGCGCCGGCGGGCCACATCTTCAATCTGGGCCATGGCGTCGACAAGGCCACCCCGGTCGCGAACATGGAAGCCTTGGTCGCAGCGGTCCGGGCTGGAGCCTAGGGTGGTGGGGTGGCTGCGATGCTGGTTCTTACTCGGCAGCATTGCTGGTCTTGGGGAATAATGTGTATAATAGCCGTTCTTCCATCCGCTACAGCCGCTCATTCCAACTGTGATAAAATCAGCCAACGAGGACCCAGATAATGACCGAACCAGTCAACAAACCACCCAAGGAGAACGGCGAGGTGAAGGACGAGTCGTTCGCGCAAGAGGTGGGCAGGATCCTGCGCGAGGCGTACTTCCCGCCGCTGAGAGAGCGGACGATGGAAGAGAGGATGCTGGGTTTTCGGGGGGTGGCGAAATTCCTAGCCCAACGGTTCGGCAAAAACAGCCGCTAAGCTGGAAATACTTCTTGGCAGCTATTCTCCTTGTTGTAGGGGAGGGGTTCAGTCTTGTTGTGCAGGTGCTTCTGCCGAGCTGGGTGTTAGTGCAGGCGTTCATTGCCTATTGGCAGAAAAGCGTGGAGGCTTTTGCTCTCCTCGGATCCTTCCTCGTAATTTACCCATTGCCTGCACGTCAATTAAGCAAAGCCTTGGACAAGAAAATAATAAATCCCTCGGCAGAGAAGATGCGGATAGAAGAGGAGTTTTCCGAGCGCTAAAACGTTGGCTTGCGGAAGATAGGGAAGGAAGCCACATACTTCACTTGACGCAATTCCAATAAGGGATTGATGCCACAGGTTGGCTTACTGCATTCATCCTTGGTACGCCAAATTTCATTCAAGCTCACTAGACTGGGTTCGCCAAGTTAAGTATCCAAATCCCATATAATCCCCTAAAATATGGTTATGGTCGTATTGCCTGCCAACAAAAACCCATTTTCTTTCGGCGCCGGAACCTGCCCGGAGCATGTCGTCGGCCGGCAGAGAGGATTCAAATTGCTAGGAAGGGCCCTGCGAACCATCGAACCGAGCGAGATCCAGAAGGATGGCCGGCTGGAGTGCACGTCAATGGCGCCGATAGTACTGATGGGCCCGCGCGGAGCGGGCAAGACGCTGCTGCTCGACTGGATGCGGGAACGAGCCCAGGAGATGGGCATCCATGTTGCTCGTCTGAAGTACGCCAAGGACCTGTCCCCAGGCGAAGCGATGGAGCGCCTGCTCAATGAGATCACCGGAGACGCGGACAATGGCTTGCTGCGTTTGCTGCGGGGCTCCAAGTACGCATCTGTCGGCACCGACAAAGGCATGAGTTGGCGGGAGGTCGCTTACATGTACGAACATGCTTTGGAAGCCAGGCTGCGCCAAGGGCCCATGGTCTTGATGATGGACGAGGCCCATCATTACCAACTCGATATCATGGGGTTCATGTTGTGGTTCGCGCATGATCTAATCACTCGAAGACATCCTTTGGTGATGTTGTTGGCGGGCGCTCCGGACTTGTGCAGTTATATGATAAGTCTCAAAACCAGGTTTTTTGCTATGAGCGAGGACATCTACATCAACCTGCTGGCGACCGAGGAGAGCAAGGAGGCGCTCAGCGATCCGTTTACCAACTGCGGCATCGAGGTCGCGCCGGAGGCCTTGGAGATGATGTGGGGCATGACCGACAACTACCCTTATTTCGTCCAGCTGGTGGGATCGGAGGTCTGGGAGGCATTGCCCAAAAAAGGAAAGCGGCGCGTCGATGTCGCGCTGGTGGAGAAAGCCCAGACAGGGATTAGCCGCAAGCGCGGCATTTTCTACGGCAAAATCTATGATGAGATGAACAAACGCCAGCTCGCACCATATGCTCTGCAGGTAGCTGAGGTTATTACCCGGCAAAAAGACGCCACAGCAAAGAGAAAGACCGTTGTGTCTGTTTTGCAGCAAAAGAACGCCAATCTCAGCGAGGAAGATGCCCAGGACATCGTCGATCGCCTGCAGTGGCTGGGCTTCATTTGGCATGCAGGTGAAAGCCAGATGGAAGCCGGCATCCCTTCGTTCTTCACCTATCTGCAGGAAATGGAGCAGGCTACCGAGGATGAGATGAAAAACTAGCAAACCGCCTGCTTTGCTTGGCATCAATCTTCATAATATTGTTTCCACGAGTAGGCGCGCTACACCTAGCCTTTTGGTACGCCAAGACTTTTATTAAAGCGCAGGACGCAGGCCTGTCAAATCAAGCATATAAGCTCATAGGAAAGTCATCAACCAAAATCCAAAACCATCTCCAGGCAAGCTTTTGCTGGTCGAGCCGCCCAGGCTGGCAGGTGCTTTACCTTAAAATCCCCGCCATCCATGGAGCAGCTGTCGCCCAAAGGCATCGCGCAGGTTTTCGCTAGCGACGGGCCCCTGGCGGCCATGGATGATTACGTCCCGCGCGCGGGCCAGGTCGCCATGGCCAAGCAGATTGGCGCGGACCTGTTCGGCGCGAAGCAGCGCCACATGCTCATCGACGCCGGCACCGGCATCGGCAAGACCTTCGCCTACCTGGTCCCCGCCATTCTCAGCGGCGCCAAGGTGATCGTCGCGACCAACACCAAGGCGCTGCAGGACCAGCTCGCGCGCCGCGACATCCCCCGGCTCGAAGAGCTGCTCGAGCGCGAGGTCAAGGCATGCACCCTCAAGGGCATCGGCAACTACGTCTGCCGCAAGCGCCTCGCCGAAACCGTCGCTGACTACGAGGATGACGCCCAAAGTGAACTGGTGTCCGGTGGCCGCGACGCCGCCGAGCTCGAGCGGGTGATCGAGAGCGTCGACGACCATGCTTTCGATGGCGATACCGGCGCCATCAAGGGCGTGCGGCGCTTCGCGACGGTCTGGCCTTTGGTGACCGCGACCTCCAGCCAGTGCGACCGCCGCGGCTGCGAGCACTACCAGCGCGACTGCTATTACTTCCGCAAGCTGCGCGAGGCGCGCGAGGCGCAGCTGCTGGTGCTCAACCACGCCTTGTACTTCGCCGCCGGCGACCTCGCCAAGGAGGAGTACGCCGCCTGCGTGTTCGATGAGGGTCACCACGTCGTCGAGCAGATCCATCACCTGCTCGGGCGCTCGCTCAGCCTGGCGTCCCTCGACAGTTTCTTCGAGGACCTGCTGACGCGGCGCACGCTGGAGAAGGGCGAGGGCTGGAAACCGGAGCAGGCCTGGCAAGCAAAGCTCGACGAGTTGATCGACGCGCTGCTGCGGCAGGCGGCGGCCGCGCAGAAAGAGCTGCTGCAGTCCGCGAGCAAGACGATGGGCGCGCGCGCGGCGCTGGAGGAGATGGAAGGCTTGGAGCAGGCGCTGCTGGATTTGAGCACGGCCGCTGGCGCGGTGCTCGGGCATGTGGAGGAGGACCGCGACCGGCACCCGGCGCTCAAGAAGATTTACGGCGTCTGCGACGAGGCCGAGACGGTGCTCGCGGCCTGGCGGGAGCCGGAGGACAGCGATGTGTTCGGCTGGCTCGAGCGCACGGACAAGAACGCCGTCCTGTACTGCGCGCCCTATGACACCGCGGCCGCTTTCCAGCAGCAGGTGCTGTCCGCCCATGCGGTCGCGCTGTGCTCGGCCACCATGGCCTGGGACGGGCGCTTCGACTCCGCCCAGCAGCGCTTGGGCCTGAAGAAAGCCTCCAGCCTGGCGATCGCCAGCCCGTTCGACTTCCAGCGCAACGGCGTGCTGCATCTGCCCAAGCTCAAGACCGCGCCGACGGGACAGCAGGACCGTCAGGAATATGTCGAGGAGATTGCCGAGCTGGGCCTGCAGCTCGCGATCGCCAGCGGCGGCGGGGCCTTCATGCTGTTCGCGGCCAAGCGGGACCTGGACGCCGCGACCCGCTGGCTGCGGCCCAAGCTCGGGGGCTCGGGCCTCACGCTGGTCAATCAATTCGATGGCAATCCGCGCAGCCTGGTCCAGGAGCACTTTCACAAGGCCGGCGGCGACGGCCGCCTGCTGCTCGGCCTGCGCACTTTCTGGCAGGGCATCGACGTGCCCGGGCGCGCCCTGCGCCTGGTGATCATCGACCGGATCCCGTTCATCCCGCCGTCCGATCCGATCATGCAGGCGCGCGAGCGCTTCGCCGAGCGCCAGGACCCGGATGGAGGCAGTACCTTCGAGTCCCTGCAGGTCTATCCCGCGGCCATGCTGCTCAAGCAGGCGGTCGGCCGGCTGCTGCGCGGCGAGGACGACCGCGGCGTCGCCGTGCTCTGCGACCCGCGCCTGCGCAGCAAGGGCTACGGCGGCCGCATCCTCGCGGCCTTGCAGCCGCTGCGGCGCGAGGACAGCCTCGACAACACCATCGCATTCCTCAAGGAGATGAAGACATGGCAAGCAACCGCCAACTGATCGCAGGCAACTGGAAGGCCAACGGCTCGCTCGAGCTGATAGACAGCTGGAAGGGCTTCGCCGCGCCCGCCGCCATCGAGGCCCTGCTGTGCGTACCGGCGCCCTACCTGCGCGCCGCCGCCGGCATCCAGGACGTCGCCATCGGCGCCCAGGACCTGGACGATGTCGACGACGGCGCGCACACCGGCTGCGTGACCGCGCGCATGCTCGTCGACCTCAAGTGCGGCTGGACCCTGGTGGGGCACTCCGAGCGCCGCCAGGCGGGAGAGAGCGATGAGCTCGCCGGCGCCAAGCTCGCGCGCGCGCTCGGCGCGGGCCTCAGCGCCATCCTGTGCGTGGGCGAGAGCCAGGCCGAGCGCGAGGGCGGCAAGCTCGAGCAGACCCTGGAGCGGCAGCTGGCCGCGGCGCTGCCCCCCGCATGGCCTGCATCCTGCGAGCTCGCCGTCGCCTATGAGCCCGTCTGGGCCATCGGTACCGGCCTGGCGGCCAGTCCCGCCGACGCCCAGCAGGCCTGCGCCTGGATCCGCTCCCGGCTGCAGACAGCCGCCGGCGATGCTAAAATACGCATTCTGTATGGTGGCAGCGTCAAGCCGGACAACGCCGCCGGCTTTCTCAACCAGCCGGACATCGACGGGTTGCTGGTAGGAGGCGCTAGCCTCCAGGCCGCATCCTTCAGCGCGATCTGCGCCGCCGCCGCGCCATAGTCCGAATTGAACAACGATGTACACGCTGCTGCTGGCAATCAACGTCGCCACCGCCTTGGTGATGGTGATCGTCATTTTGCTGCAGCAGGGCCGCGGCGCGGAGATGGGATCGTCCTTCGGCGCGGGCGCCCGCGGCTCGCTGGTCGGCGTCGCGGGCTCGGCGAACCTGCTCAGCCGCCTGACCTCGGTCCTGGCGCTGGTGTTCTTTTCAACCGCGCTCGCCCTGGGCGTGGTCGCGCCGACGCCCGAGGGCGCGGGCGACAGCGTCCTCGACCTGCTGGCGGAGGAAGAGGCGCGGGAGCAGCAGGAATCAGTGCTCGAGCCGGCGGCTTCCGAGGTCCCGGTACCGGCGGAGGCGCCGGCCGATGAAGAGTAGCGCGCGTGGCCGATGTGGTGGAACTGGTAGACACGCTGTCTTGAGGGGGCAGTGAGGGTTGAACCTCGTGCCAGTTCGAGTCTGGCCATCGGCACCCCAGCGCGCGACGGCCGCAACGGCTTTCAATCATATAATTTAGGGCGCGGCTGCATCGATGCTTGACGAGTATTTCCCCGTCCTGGTCTTCGGAGGCGTGGCCTGCGCCTTGGGCACGGCCCTGATCGTACTGGGGACGCTGCTGGCGCCGCGACGGCCCAATCCCGCCAAGGACGCGCCCTATGAATGCGGCTTCGAGGCCTTCGAGGACGCGCGCATGAAGTTCGACGTGCGCTATTACCTGGTGGCGATCCTGTTCATTCTCTTCGACCTGGAGATCGTGTTCCTGTTCCCGTGGGCGGTCTCGCTGGGCGCGGTCGGCGCGCTGGGCTTCTGGTCGATGATGTTCTTCTTGTTCGTGCTGGTCGTGGGCTTCGCCTACGAGTGGCGCAAGGGGGCGTTGCAGTGGGAGTGATGCGCCATCCGGAGCGCCCGCCGCCGCCGGTCAGCCTGCCCGAGCTCAAGGAGAGCGGCTTCGTCGTCGCCAGCGTGGACAAGCTGGTCAACTGGGCGCGCACCGGCTCGATGTGGCCCATGACCTTCGGCCTGGCCTGCTGCGCGATCGAGATGATGCATGCGGGCGCCGCGCGCTACGACCTGGACCGCTTCGGCGTGATCTTCCGCCCGTCGCCGCGGCAGTCGGACGTGATGATCGTGGCCGGTACCCTGTGCAACAAGATGGCGCCGGCGCTGCGCAAGGTCTATGACCAGATGAGCGAGCCGCGCTGGGTGATCTCGATGGGCTCCTGCGCGAACGGCGGCGGCTATTACCACTATTCGTACTCGGTGGTGCGCGGCTGCGACCGCATCGTCCCGGTCGACATCTACGTCCCCGGCTGTCCGCCGACGGCCGAGGCCTTGCTTTACGGCATTTTGCAGCTGCAGCACAAGATCCGCCGCACCAATACCATCGCGCGGCGTTAATCCCTCCGCAACCCCACCTCCTTTCCGACCTGCGCCATGGCCCGTGGCCGAGCATCAAGCAAACGCGGACGCCGCTCCCGCGCCGCGGCCGCGCGGGCGGAAGCTCCGTCGCCGGAGGCCGTTGAGCCGCCGCCGGAGCCGGGCGATGCTTTCATGCTCTGCCTGCGGTACGAGCGCCCGACGTTAAGAACGCTGAAGCGCCAGGCGCTGGCGCCGATCCTGGCCCGGCGCCTGCAGTGGCGCGACGAGCTCGCGCCGGCGTTCGCGGTCTTCTGCTTCGCCCTGGCGCTGTTCGGCCTGACAGCCCCGCGCGAAGTGGCGCTGGAGGACGACGGCTTGTTCTTGATGATACTCGAGCACTTCGGCGTCGGGCACCCGCCGGGCTATCCGCTGTACACCCTGCTGGGCTCGCCGTTCTTCCACATGCTGCCGGATTTCCTGTCGCCGGCCTATCGCGGGCACATGTTCTCGGGCTTCGCCGGCGCGGTTTCCTGCGTGGCGCTGTATCTGATCATGGCGATGCTGGTCAACAGCCGCGCCTGCGCGGTCGTTGCCGCCATGGCGTATGCGGCCTCGGAGGCCTTCTGGTCCCAGGCGATCATCGCGGAGGTGTATACGCTGAACACGGCGATGTACTTCATCGTGCTCGCCCTGTGCCTGCGCTTCGCGAGCAACACCGACCTCAAGAAACGGCAGCGGGGCTTGTACATGCTGATCGCCTTCACCTACGCGCTCAGCCTGACCAACCACTGGCCCTTGATCGGCCTGGCCTCGGTTACATTGCTGCTGCTGGTGATCGCGCAGTGGCGCAGCCTGCTGCTGAACCTGCCGCTGGGGGGCGCGCTCTTCATCCTGGGGCTGCTGCCCTATGCCTGGTTCATATGGCGCTCGCACACGCCGGTGGCGCTCAATTTCTACGGTCCGATCTCCGACCTGGAGCAGCTGTGGTTTTACATCACGCGCAGCGGCTATTCGGGGGTGGACAAGCAAGCCGGCGTGGGCTGGGACGACAAGATTGGGTTCACGCGGTTTTTCATCGAGCGCATGCTGGTGCAGATCACGCCGCTGGGCTTTGGCGTGGCGGTCGCCGGCTGGGTGGCGATGCTGCTGAACGCGCGCCACATGTGGCTGGCGCTGGCGCTGATGGCCGGCATGATCACTTCGGGCCCGATGCTGATCGTGATGCTGGACTTCAAGGCGGAGTTCATCTGGTTCTCAGCTTTCCGGGTGTACTTCCTGCCGTTTTACGGCCTGATGCTGATTTGCTTCGGCTATGGCCTGGCCTGGCTGGCGAGCTGGGTGGCGCGGCGCTGGCAGGCTCAGGGCAGGGCGCAGCTGCTGGGCGCGGGGCTGGGCGCGGCGGTGGTGATGATGTCGCTGGGCTGGCACTGGCGGCAGAACGACCGCAGCGACTACACCTGGGGACGCGACCTGGCGATGTACAAGCTGCACACGGTCGATCCCAACGCGCATTTGTTCACTTTCGACGATCTCGACCTGCCGGTGGGCCACATGCAGCTGGTGGAAGGCGTGCGGCCGGACGTCAGGGTTTACAACGACCAGGGCCTGGTATTCGGGCTGCGGCTGTATTCGCCGTTCACGACGGATCCGGACAAGACCCGCATCCTGACCAAGTTCATGCGCGAGCAGTCCGACCCGGTTTTTTACCATCCCTATCGGGAGAACCTGTTCAACAGCATCCAGCTGGGCTCGGACTTCCTGGGTTTTTGGCGCCGCCACAACGTCGACAACAACCAGCAGCGGGTGATTTTGTCGGACAACCTGCTGTATTGGATGCAGAGCAACATCGAGCGGGCCAACCACATCACGGACCGCTGGACCCGGCAGCAGGCGGCGAGCGTGATCTCGACGCTGATCCAGGCGATCCGCCAAGCGGCGGACAACGGTTTCGTGCTGGACGAGCGCTGGCAGTCCATCATCGACCAGGCTTATGAGAGCAATGAATTGGTCCGGCTGTTCCTGATGTGGAACGCGATCTCCCAGGGCGTGGACGATGAGCGCGCCCGCAAGGAGCTGGAGTGGATCAACAATGTCCAGGAGAACCCGGAGGATTTTTTGTTCGACAACGGCAACCTGGCGGATTTGTATACGGTGGAAGTGGTGCTGTATCAGCAGCATGAGTCCTTGATTCCGGAGGGCAAGACGCTCGACGACATGACGGAGGAGACCCTGCTGGAGGCGCTGGAGCTGGCGTTCAAGCCGGAGATCTACACCAACCTGGCGAATTTCTACCGCGGCCAGGGGCGCCAGGCGCGGGCCCTGAAGCTGCTGTCGGACGAGTACCCGCAGATTTCGCAGGCGCCGCTTGAGTTCCGCGAGTACTACAACCTGCTGGTGACCGAGATGAACAACAGCGGTCCGGTCGCACCTTAGAATAGCACGAGGCCGCCAGGCGCCATGCAGCAGTATCCCGCCCCCGATCCCGCCGGCCTAGCGGCGACGTTGACGGCGCGTTTCGACGCGCCCGGCTGCCGTGTCTCGCAGCGCCGCGGCGAGGTCACGCTGCGCCTGCCAGCGGCGGGGCTGCTGGCGGACCTGCGCGCCCTGCGCGACGAGGAGCCCTTCGCCTTCGACCAGCTGATTGACCTGTGCGGGGTCGACTACTCGGCCTTCGGCGCGGGCAGCGCGGGCTTGTTCACGCGGGACGCGATGCTGCCTGCGGGCGCGGACGCGGGCGAGGAGTTCGAGGACCGCTATGCGGTGGTCTATCATCTGTTATCGACCCGGCGCAACCAGCGGCTGCGGGTGCGGGTGTTCCTGCCCAACGGCGAGGTGGTCGCGTGTCCGACGGCGACCGGACTGTGGCCGGCGGCGAACTGGTATGAGCGCGAGGCCTTCGACCTGTTCGGGATAGCGTTCACGGGGCATCCCGACCTGCGGCGCCTGCTGACGGATTATGGTTTCATCGGCCATCCCTTCCGCAAGGACTTTCCGGTCTACGGCGAGGTGGAGATGAGATACGACCCGGACAGCGCCCGGGTGGTGTACCAGCCGGTCTCGATCGAGCCGCGCGAGGTGGTCCCCCGGGTGGTGCGCAAGGGCCGCGGGCGCGAGAGCTGAGCAAGGAGAGTGGCTAGCGGTGGCTGAGATACGCAACTACACCATCAACTTCGGCCCGCAGCATCCGGCGGCCCACGGCGTGCTGCGCCTGGTGCTGGAGCTCGACGGCGAGGTGGTGATGCGCGCCGACCCGCATGTGGGCCTGCTGCACCGCGCGACCGAGAAGCTGGCGGAGCAGCGCATGTACTTGCAGTCGCTTCCCTACATGGACCGGCTGGATTATGTCTCGATGATGAGCAACGAGCATGCCTATGTGCTGGCGATCGAGAAGCTGCTGGACATCGAGGTCCCCGAGCGCGCGCAGTACATCCGGGTGCTCTTCGACGAGATCACGCGCATTCTGAACCACTTGCTCTGGCTCGGCGCGCATGCGCTCGACATCGGCGCGATGTCGATGTTTTTATACGCCTTCCGCGAGCGCGAGGACCTGTTCGACTGCTATGAAGCGGTCTCGGGCGCGCGCATGCATGCGGCCTACTACCGTCCGGGCGGAGTTTACCGCGACCTGCCGGGGAGCATGCCTCGTTACCAGCCTTCGAAGGTGCGCGGCAAGAAGGACTGCGACCGGCTCAACGCGGCCCGCGAGGGCTCGCTGCTGGATTTCATCGCTGACTTCAGCAAGCGTTTTCCGCAGTGCGTCGACGAGTACGAGACCTTGCTGACGGACAACCGCATCTGGAAGCAGCGCACGGTGGGCGTGGGCGTGGTGGCGCCCGAGCGCGCCAAGGCGCTGGGCTTCACCGGTCCGATGCTGCGCGGCTCGGGGGTGGCCTGGGACCTGCGCCGGACGCAGCCGTATGAGGTGTACGACCGCCTGGACTTCGACATCCCGGTGGGCCAGACCGGCGATTCCTACGACCGTTATCTGGTGCGCATGGCGGAGATGCGCGAGTCCAACCGCATCATCGCGCAGTGCGTCGCCTGGCTGCAGGAGCATGAGGGTCCGGTGATCTCATCCGACCACAAGGTGGCGCCGCCGCCGCGGGTGGACATGAAGAGCGGCATGGAGGAATTGATCCATCACTTCAAGTTCTTCACCGAGGGCATCGCGGTCCCGGCGGGCGAGGCCTATGCGGCGGTCGAGCATCCCAAGGGCGAGTTCGGCATTTACCTGATTGCGGACGGATCGAACAAGCCGTATCGTCTCAAGATCCGGGCGCCGGGCTTCGCGCACCTGGCGGCGATGGACGAGATGGCGCGGGGCCACATGCTTTCGGACGTGGTGGCGCTGATCGGGACCATGGACATCGTCTTCGGGGAGGTAGACCGGTGAGCGAGGCGGCGCGGCCGTTGCCGGCTGAGGTCTACGAGCGCATTGAGAAGGAGTGCGCGAAGTACCCCGAGGGCCAGCGCCAGGCGGGCATCATGGCGGCCTTGCGCTTGGCGCAGCTGCATCACGGCTGGCTGTCGCCGGAGTTGATCGAGCACATCGCGAGGTGGTGGGCGTGCCTGCGATCCGGGCGTATGAGGTGGCGACGTTCTACAACATGTACGATTTGAAGCAGCCGGGCGCGCGCAAGCTGTGCTTGTGCACCAACCTGCCGTGCGCCCTGATGGGTTCCTTGCGTACGGCGGAGCGGTTGCAGGAGAAGCTGGGCATCGGCTTCGGCGAGACCACGGCGGACGGGCGCTTCACCCTGGTGGAGGGCGAGTGCTTCGGCGCCTGCGGAGCGGCGCCGGTGGTGATTGAGAACAACATCAAGATGCATGAGAAGGTCACGCCGGACAAGGTCGACGAGCTGCTCGGCGACCAGGACTGAGGGGCGTTGGATGGCCGCGGCTGACCGCCAGCTGACGATAGCCCTGGCGAAGGGGCGCCTGCTGGACGAGACTCTGCCGCTGCTGGCGGAAGCAGGCTATGAGGCCCGCGGCGACGGGCGCAGCCTGGTGATGGCGAGCGCGGATGCGGGGGTGCGGTTCCTGGTGGTGCGCGCGGCCGACGTGATGACTTATGTGGGCAGCGGGGCGGCGCAATTGGGAGTGGTGGGCCGCGATCTGCTGCTGGAGCATCCGCATGCCTCGGTCTTGCACGAGCTGGACCTGGGGATCGGCCGCTGCCGCCTGGCGGTTGCGGCCAAGCGGGGTTTTGACTATGCGGGCGCCAAGCGCAGCGGCAGCTACATCACGGTCGCGACCAAATACCGGCGCCTGGCGCGGCGGCATCTGGCTGCGGCCGGCCTGCAGGCGCGGGTGCTGCGGCTGTACGGCTCGATGGAGCTGGCGCCTTTGACGGGCTTGGCGCAGGTGATCGTGGATCTGGTGGAGACCGGCGAGACCTTGCGTGCGAACGGCCTGTCCGAGCTGGAGACGGTGCTGGAGGTCAGCGCCCAGCTGGTGGCCAACAAGGCCTGTTCCTGGCGGCAGCGCGCGCGGCTGGACGAGGTGGTGGGGGCGTTGGAGCAGGCGGTCGCGGGCCGCCAGGCGTGAGGAGGTGCCGGCAGAGAGGCTTGAACTCCCGACCTGCTGCTTACAAGGCAGCCGCTCTACCAACTGAGCTATACCGGCGGTGTTCCTGCAGGCAAGGAATTTTACGAAATCAGCCTGGGCCCCTAGGGGAAGATTAGCCAGTTTGTGTGAGATTTCACCTGATTTCGGGGGGGGGTAGCGGCATCGGCGCAAGATTTCAGTTTAAAGACGCAATTAGTGTAAAATTACGGCGTTAATAATATGGATTGCAAATTCTCCATCAGGGGCTTGGCGGCATTGGCCCTGGCAGCCTTGTTCCCCTTGATTGCCAGCGCGCAGACCCAGCCTGGCATCAGCGTCATCAATGGCCATCATGGCGGCATGGGCATCGCGCCTTTTCCCATTCCGGAAGGGCCGATGGACAACGACAGGAAGTTCACGTACAATCTGACGCAAGAGCAGTATGTCACCGATCCCAACGGCATCACGATAACGGTCACAGTGGTCGAGCCCGATCCCGGCACTGCCCCTAACCCTCCGCCTCCTACCAACACCATCACAACCACCGAGTGCTGCTACAGGAGGATAGACGCCCTCATCACGGCGACGTTGACCAACAATTTCATTGAGGCGAAGCGCTTCGCCACATACACCATGAGCGTCATCATGCTGCCGGGCCTGAGCATCCGGCTCACGGCCTACGACTCGGATCCTCCGACGCTGGTCGTCGTTGATTTCTTCACTCGCTTCCAGGCGATTTCGCTAAGCAACAGCGTAATCACGCTCGCGGGTACTAGCACCCAAGCCACGGTGCATCATTACGGCGTAGGGGTCAAGAAATTCCCGAGCCCAGCCGCCGCCACCTCGGCCATGTACTCGAATTTCGACTACGAGACCGAGGAGACCATCCTGCTTTTGCTCCAGGCCGGCAACACCACTGCGGCAACGCAGGTCTCGGTCTCCAACATCTACGAGCCTTTCCCGCTCAATCTCGCGGCCATCAACAAGATACCGCGTCTGTATGCCAGGCGAGGAGCGTCGGTCGAATACAAGATCAGCGACCGGGTTTTCAACGTAGACCAGCAGGACCGGTCGCGCTTGCAATACTCCGGGCTGGAGCTGCCGCCCGGCATCGCCGTCTCCAACGATGGCGTGGTGAGCGGGATTTACCGCGGTACGGCAAACATCCATTCGTTCATCATCCAGGCGCAGGACAGCCAGCGCGCAGCGAACCGGGCGGTCGCCGTCATGACGATCTTGTCTGACACCAACAGTTATTTCGACACCACAGTGTCTGTTACCAGCATTCCGCAGACCTTTCACGAAGGGGTTCTGCCGCAGGGCCGCAGCAGGGTGACTGTCGATGGCAATACGACGCTGACCGTATATGACCCGCATCGCATCGGCAGCTTCACCTACGTGCGCAAGGGGGTGGTGCTTAACTTGCGCGAGACCTTCGGCCAGCCCACCCTGCGCATTCCGGCGGAGGCCGCGGTGGAGCGCAGGCTGGTGGACAACACCGTGGAGAACACGCTCCTGTGGCGTCCGATAACCTTACGTACGACGACGACGGTGCAGACAGGGAACGGGCCGCGGGTTTCCGTCTCAGTCACGCGCTCGAGCTTGAATTTTAATGCGCTGGTCAGGACCCAGAAATACGTATTCGACGTCTCGCTGAAACAGGGCGCCACGCTTGACTATGAGGCGCAGGGACAGCCGTTTGACAACGTCATCATCACGACTGAGGTCCAAAGCTCCGTTACCTTCACAGACTACCTAGGCGTCGTGCAAACCGTCGTCCGCAGCATGCTGGGGCGCTATACCATTTCGCTCAACGCTCGCGCCGACTTCACCCTGAGCGATGGCGGGGGAGCGCTGACCGCGAGGCTGCCTTATGCGATAGAGAACTTGTATGAGGGCGGCCTGGGCAAGATCAAGGACTACAACATACGGGGCACGATCATAGGGGACAGGCAAGGGCTCGACCTGATTTTCGACGAAACCGATTATGTGAGGCTGGACCAGGTCGGGGGCACCGCTCCCATTGAAATCCAAGCTTATGGAGACCGCGTCGTCGCCCAGGAGATAACAATCAGGGGCGGTACGACCCTCTCCACCTTCATCACTGTCGAAGTTCCCCCCAACAGCGGGAGACAGGAGCGGGTTGCAGTAGTGACTGCGATCCAAGGCGGGACCACGCTGCAGCATATCAGCGTAGAGCCGCGCGGCGTCATAGGGAGGGAGATCGTTACCCTCGTCGCTTACGCCGATCCTTGGCCCTGGGGAGCCAGGACCGCGAGTTGGGTCACTGTGCGAAATGGCCAATCGGTAACGCTCAACATTCAAACCGGCAAGTTGAATCCTCTTGCCAACCGGAACGCGCAGCCTGCGCACAACAGGTTTGTCTTTCTCACGACGGCGATTGATTATCTGCGGCTGGCGACGCATGTCAATCGCGATGACGCCGCGGGTGGCCTCTCCGGCGGCTTCCTGCGTTATCTGAACTCCCCCACCCGCGACACCGAAGCTCGCATTTGCTTTGGCGACGGCAGCGCGAATGACCATATCAACACCGAAATCATGGGAGGCGCGGCGCGGCTCGAGCCCATCACCGCAGGCGTTCACAAGGGCTGTCAGCGCATCATCCAGGTCAAGAGCATCGGCAGCGTCGCGGCCGTTTCCACGTCAGTGAGCGGCAGAGGCTATAGGACCACGACCGAGTTCATCAATGTGCCCGTAAGCATCACATCTCCAGCCAGCAGCGTGCCTTACGCGATCACGATGCTCATGCCTGCGGTAGCCGCCGCCACCTTGCCGGACTTCTCTGGCCGCGGCGGGCCGGTAACCGTTGAGGCCGGCGTTTATTTCGAGCGGCTCTACGGCGGGATACGCCATGAGGATCGAACCAGGTTAACGATGGACACAATCCAGTCTGGCACGGTCGCCATCACCGAGGACACCGGCGCAGGCACCGTCTCGCAGCTGCCTACTCCCTCGCGCAGATATCTGACTTTGGTGTTGCAAGACGATGGCATGAAAATGTTTGGTACGGTCCCGCAGCCCGGCACAATCTACGCTGGCATTAAGACCTCAATTTATATTTCAACTGGTTTTGACAGGGTGGATGTCTACACCAATCCCGTTACTTCGCTGTTTACCATCATAGCCACCGAAGCGCGCAAGCCGACGATTGGCATAGTTGGCATCCAGACCTTGGAGCTGCGGTCGACAACGACGGCCTTGTCGCGCGGCATTGACACCGGCTTTGAGATCACGGTGGCGGGAGCAGGAAATCGCGCGATCGCCAGCCTGGACATCAAGGGCGCTTACCAGCGTTTCTTCACTTTCAGCCCGACGCTCAGGAACGTCGCAGCCGGCACAGCGGCCCTGCAGTTGAAGCAAGGCACCACGCCGGTGTTCCCGACAGTCGCCACGTCCTTGCCCTTGACGATAGTCGCCACTGACCTGTCTGGCATCAGCTCCTCGCTCACAGTTTCCCTGCTCGTCACCGAAGATGAGCTTGATTTCAACCTAGGCATTGTGGGCCAGCAGACGGTCAGGCTGCGGGCCCTTGAGCGTCCCTTTGCGGCTGATGCGGGTACCGGTTTCACCTTGATCGCTAATCCGGAGAAGGACATTCCGATTACATTGGTCTCAATGATTGTCCAGACCGGCAACCAGGGCTTGTTCACCATCAACGCCACCCCGCCCATCAACGACCAAACCAGGTTTGAGCTGCAAGTCCGGCAAGGCGCCACCTTGGCTTTCAAGAGCCCGTCGAGAATCACCGTGTCTCTGATAGCCTACGGCCAGGGCAAGAGAGCGACGGTGATGGCGACCCTGGAAGCGACCACGGGCATCGAGCCCAACCGCGCGCCGCGAATCGACCGGTTTGAGGAGCCCAACAACTACGCCATCGGCGACAGCATAGCGGCAACCGCATCGGCTAATGTACCCCTCTCGATCACGGTTCACCTGGTAGATGGTGACCTGGAAGAGAGCGGCGTACTGGGGCTTGAGTTTGAAACCCACAGCGACAAGTTCGCAGCTGTGCGCCAGCTCGGCGCCAATGCGAACGCCGCGAGCTATCACCTGCATATCAAGCAAAGCGTTACCCTTAGCGCCGGCACCTTGAGCATACGCATGATCGCCCGGGACGTTGACCAGCTAGCAAGCGCTCCGCGCACCTACGAGCTTAGGGTAACGGTTGATGGCATGAATTACAACCAGTCGGTCGAGGTCTCAATCATTCACAATGAGGTCACGCCGATTATCGTCAGGGAAATCATGCATCTGAACGATCTGCAGCTGAGCGAGCATGTCGCCGGCCTGCGTTCCAAGCGCGATCGTGGCCTCAGCCTGGCCAATCAAGAAGAATCGGCTTGGGTCGCAGAGCTGCGCGACATGATTTCCGGTCAGGAAAGGGGCCTGGAAGAGGGCGAGCTCAGTTTCAAGGAATTCATCGCGGGCCAGAAATTCTCCCTGCCGCTGAGCCAGGGCGCCAATGGCAATAGCGACGGCGTGGGCTTCGGCATGTGGGGCCGCGGCGACTATACCAAGCTGAGCCAGGATCTGAAGGAAGATGGCACCGGCATGAAGTTCGAGGGCGACATCGTCAGCGGCAGCCTGGGCCTGGAAGGAATCGGCCGCAACCTGGCCGGAGGCTTGGGCATAGGCTATCACAAGGGTGAGTTCGATCTCACGCTCACAACGAGTGCCTCGGACCCAGGCAAGCCGATAGACTACAACATGGCCGTCTACACCGTCAACCCGTATATCGCGGTCTTCCTGGGCGATGCGTCCTCGGCCTGGGCCAGCTTCAGCTATGGCCTGGGCGATGTCGAGCTCACTGCCTCAGATGCGGAGTTCAATGAGGCCTCCCACTACACGAACGAGGGCGAATTGACCAGCATGGGTTACAGTTTGGGAGCCTCGAGCGACGTGCTGGCGCTGTTGGATCACCAGGGCCCGCACAGCCTGGACCTGCGGCTGCAATACAGCGCCTCGAGCTCGGAGTTCACCAACAAGGGTGTCGTAGAGGGCCAGGCGGAGATTGAAGACATCCCGGACATCGAGGGCAAGTCGCTGCGCGTGGGCATGAAGTACAAGGCGGCGCTGGCGCTGGGCGAGGAAAGCCAGTTCATCCCGAGCTTGGCGATTTACGGGCGGCGCAACTCGACTGAAGATGCGAATGTGGACGCCGTCAGCGGCTTTGAGGCGATTACGGGCCTGGCGTTCCAGGGCACTCATCTGGGCCTGGCGTTCAGCGGCCGGTACCTGCAGATCGAGGAGCTGGACGCTTACGGCGGCAACATGAAGTTCTCCTACAGCAGTGTCGGCAGCGGCGGCCTGGGCCTGAGCTTCAGCATGACGCCTGCCTATGGCGGTCTGGGCACGGGCGAAGCCCTGTACGACGCGGCCAAGATCAGCGATTTGACGGTCCCGGGCAGGGCGGGCCTGCGCGTGGGCAGCGAAGCTTCCTACGGCATGGCGATCCCCTATGGCCTGCTGACGCCGTATGCCAGCTATCGCCTGAGCGATGCGAGCACTGACGAGTACACCTTGGGCATGCGCTACAACTACGGCTTCAGCAAGTTCGGCCTGAACCTGCAGGGCGCGCAAGGCCGGGACGACCACGACCTCAAGGTCGAGTACCACCTCGAATTCAAAGAATAGCGGCCGACGCCGGCAGGCAGCGGCAAGGGCGGCTGGCTCTTCCAATCTTCCAAAGTTTTGCAAGGAGGGAGATGCCCGCCTGCGGGGCTGAGCTAGGTCGTACAGAAGAGGCGCAAGCTCAGGCCATACTCAATTTAGGATGAACGGACAGGTGTCTCGTTCATCCAGCGAAGGGTAGTTTCTAGGAGTCAGAACAGCCCAAGCCGCCTCCCTTGAAACGGCTTCGCTTGTTCGCGGCCTCAATACCAGGGCCGCATAAGGACGTCTAGCTCTAGCTGTCGCTGGAGCCCGACGAGCGCTCTTCCTGCTGCGTAGCTGTCGCCGGAACTGGCTTCTTCGCTGGCTGCTGGCTGGCAGGAGCGCTCGATGATCCTTGCTCTCCACCCTCGGTGCTGCCGCTGGCATCCTGCTTGGGCTGCGGCCGCTGCGGCCGTGGCGCCCGCGTGCGCTTGCGCTGCTGGTTGCCGCCGCCTTCGCCTTGCTTGGCGGCATTGCCGCGGTTGCGCCCGCCGCGGCTGCGGGTCCGCCGCACGTTGCCGCCGCCGCGCCGCCGCGCTGGCTTGGATGCTGGCGCCTCAGCCTGCTGGGGCTGCCCCTCGCCATCTTTCTTGATCAGGCCGGACAGGAAGTTGGAGATGCCGGTGAGCATCCCGCTGTTGTTCGGGGCCGCGGACGTGCCGCTGGCCGGGGCCTGCGGCTGCGCCGCGCCCGCAGGGTCGTTGCGGTGCATGGTCTCCAGGGCTTTTTGATTGGTGATGGCCGCAATCGCTGCTTCGCGGCCGTTGTTGTTCGCTAGATAGGGCGGGACGATGTTGCCGTTGCTGTTCTTGCTCTTGTCGAGGTCGTCCGGCCGGCGCGCATGGCGCTCCGTGCGGATGTTGAGGTCCCGGCCCTTGAGTACCGTCGAGGGAATGATGATCACCTCGACGCCGTTGTTGCTCCGGAACAGCTCCAGGTCCTGGCGCTTGTCGTTGAGCAGGTAGATGGCCGGGTCCAGCGGCATCTCGGCGTAGATCACCTTGGGCTTGCGGTTGAAGGCCGTCTCCTTGATCCGGTCGAGGATCTCGAGCGCCAGGGAGAGGGTCTGCGGACTGCGGCCCGTACCGTCGCAGTGGGAGCAGACGCTGGAATGCGCTTCGTGCAGAGGCCGGCCGATGTTCTGCCGGGTGAGCTCGAGCAGCCCGAACTTGGACATCTCGCCGATGGTGATGCTGGCGCGGTCGCGGCGGAACTCCCGGTCGATGTGCCGGATTAGGCTCTGCTGGTTCTCCTTGGACTTCATGTCGATGAAGTCGATGACGACCTGGCCCGCCAGGTTGCGCAGCCGCAGCTGCAGGCAAATCTCGGTGGCCGCTTCGATGTTGGTGTTCAGGGCCGTCTCCTCGATGTTCTTCTGGCTCCGCGACCGCTTGGAGTTGATGTCGATCGCCACCAGCGCCTCGGTGGTGTCGATGACGATCTCGCCGCCGGACTTGAGCTTGACCTTGCGCGCCTGCAGCGCGTCCAATTGCCGCAGGATGCGCTCGTCGAAGATGGGCTCGCCCGGCTCCACCAGCCGCAGGATGCCGGGCTCGGCCGCTTTCATGAGCTCGATGTAGCCCTTGATGTCCTTGAGGGTGTCGGCATCGTCGCAGATGATCGCGTCGGTCGCGAAGGAATGGTACTCCGTCAGGCAGATGTTGACGATGTTGAGGTTCTCGTAAATCAGCTGCGGGCCCTCAGCCTGGTCGAAGAACTGGTTGATTTGCCCCCAGAACTCCAGCAGGTTGTTCTTCTGGCGCACCAGCTCCTCGCCCGTCTGGTCAAGGCCGTTGGAGCGTATGATGATGGCGTGTCCCTCTGGCAGGTTGGCGAGGCCCTCGGTCTCCATCAGGCGCTGGCGCTCGCTCGGCGTGGCGCTGTGGGATATGCTCAGCGGCTTGGCGTTGCGCTCCCGCGGCAGCAGGACCAGATTGTTGCTGGAGAGCTTGATCCGGCTGGTGAGCAGGGGGCCCTTCTCGCTGCGCGAATCCTTGATGATCTGGACCAGCATGCGCATGCCGGGCTCAAGGCGCTCGGCGATGGTGCCCTCGCCGGGCGGCAGGCATTCCTCCGCGATGTCCGCGAACTGCAAAAAGCCCTTCTTGCCCGAATCGCCGATATTGACGAAGCAGGCGTTGATGGAGGTCTCGACCTCCTCGATGACGCCAGCGAAGACGCTGAGCTTGCGGTCCTCCTGGCCCGCTATGACCGACAGGTAGTCGGTTAGTACTTCATTGTCAAGTACGGCGATGCGGTTTTCTTCCGCATTGGCGGTGCTGATAAGTATCTTGCGCATGGCTGGATCCTTTGGCTAGGGCAGGGGCAAGAAGAGCGGGTCCCCGCGCCCGTCGCGCCGGCGGCTGGGCCGCAACGCTGCGTGCGCGAAAATGGTGCCTCGGATGGATGGCTGCTCTTCTCATGTGGATAAGGTTTTTAGAATACAAGAACGCTGAGCGCTCCGGCGACGTCCTTCGGCTTGCGCGCTTTCTCACCCTGACGGGTCCTTCTCACGCTTGGACCATAAGGACCAATAGGCTTTAATTTTATAATATTTCCCATCCGCCGTCCCAGCCGGGCCGGTCTCCAGCCGCATTTCCCCGTATTTTCAATGACCTCCAGCAGCCCTGCCAGCGGCGCCCAGCCGGGGACCATGCGCCTGGAGGTCCAGCCCGAGCATGCGGACCAGCGGATCGACAACTATCTGCTGCGCGAGCTCAAGGGCGCGCCGCGGCAGTTGGTATACCGCTTGCTGCGCACCGGCAAGGTGCGCTGCAACCGCAAGCGGGCGCGGCCCGAGCAGCGGCTGCAGGCCGGCGACAGCATCAGCTTGCCGGCCCTGCGCCTGGGAGAGCGTCGGCCGCTGCAGTTCAAGAATCCGCGTGAGCTCCCGGTAGCCTATGAGGACGGCGACTACTTGATTTTCGACAAGCCGGCCGGCCTGGCGGTACACGGCGGCAGCGGCCTGAGCTATGGCCTGATCGAGGCAGCGCGCCACTTGCGCGGCGAGCAGAGCCTGGAGCTGGTCCACCGGCTGGACAAGGACACCTCCGGCTTGCTGGTGGTGGCCAAGAGCCGTCGCGGCCTGCGGCATGCGGCCGCGCAGCTGCGGGAGGGAAAGGTGGAGAAGATCTACCGGGCCCTGGTCTGGGGACGCTGGAGCGGGGAGCACGCCCGCATCAGCCTGCCGCTGCGACCGACGCCCGCCCAGCAAGGGGGCAGGCGCAGCGTGGTGGCGGATGACGGCGCCAGGGCGGAGACTTCCTGCCGCTGCTTGCGGCAGTACGCGTCCGGCGCCGAACTGACGCTGAAACTGGTTACCGGCAAGACGCATCAGGCGCGCGCCCATCTGGCGGCGGTGAGCCATCCGATAGTCGGCGATGACCGCTATGGCGATCGCGAGCGCAATCGCGTCCTGGCCCGGCGCGGCAGCCGGGGCTTGATGCTGCATGCGGCCCGCCTGGGGCTGGAGCTCCCCGGCGGCGAGAAGCTGATGCTCGACAGTCCAGTGCCCGAGCGGTTCGAGCGCGGGCGCGAGGCGCTGCGGCAGCGGTCAGCGAAGGACCAGCCGGCCCCTGGCAAGCCAGGCAAGCAGTAGCCCGTCAGCCCGCGAACTGCTGGTCGGGGACGCCTTTGCGGCCGGGCTTGACCGCGAACAATCCCCCGGCCTGCGGCTCCTTGGCCAGCTTGTCAGCGGGCAGGTCGATGCGGGCGGTGGTGATGTACAGCGTGTCCAACTCGGGCCCGCCGAAAGTGCAGCATGTTATCTGCGAGGCGGGCACTTCGATGATCTGGTCCGGCTTGCCGTCAGGATCGAAGCGGATCACGCAGCTGCCACCGAAGCGGGCGCTCCACACGCCGCCGTCGGCATCGACGGTGGCGCCGTCGGGCAGGCCGCGCTCGTGGGTGGCGAAATCACGCCCGGGCTTGATGGCGCCGCTGGCGAGATCAAGATCGTAAGCGCGGATGTTGTTCTCCGGCGTGTCGCAGAAATACATGACGCTGCCGTCCGGGCTGAAGCAGCATGCGTTGGGAATCTCAATCCCATCCAGCTTCAGCTCAATCTCCAGCTGGGCATCGACGCGGTAGAGGGCGCCGCTGCCGCTGGCGATCTTGATGGGACTGACGTCCGGCGCGACGTTGTTCTGCATGGTCCCGACCCACAGGTTGCCGGCGGGATCGCAGCATGCGTCATTGCTGCGGTTGAACGGCCGGTCTTCGATCTGCTTGATGCGCTTGAGCTTGCCCTCATCCGGATCGAAGGAGTTGAGCCCGCCGTGGGAGGCGATGAGCAGTCCGCCGCCCACGCGGGGGACGGCGTAGCTGATCATCTCGGGCATTTTCCAGCTGCGGTGCTCCTGGGTCGCCAGGTCCAGGCAGTGCAGCTTGGAAGACATCGGGATGTCCACCCACCACAGCAGGTTGGCCTTGGCGTCGTAGCACAGGCCCTCTCCCAGGGTATCCTGGCAATCAAGTAGCAGTTCTGCTTGCATATGCTCCCTCCCAGCAATCTATCCGCAGGCAAATTATAAGGGACTATGCCTGCAACTTCACGAGTTTGTCTTGGCACGCACTAGGCGTGATCACGCTTGTATTCTTCCTTGAAATAAGTAAAGAATGATGGAATCGCCGCTTGCACCCTGCGGCCAACAGTCCAAAACAGACCCATATCCAGCAGTTGGCTGAAGATTTCATAGGCGTCACTGGTGGTCAAATCAGTGCCTTCCGCCATGCGGGTGCGCACTTGCTTAGGCGGCATAGGATTAGGCTCGGCCTCGATGATTGTCACCACCTTCATCGCATGTTCTAGCAACTGCGCCTTGTCAATCTTTCTGTAAATTGATTCGTAAAAATCATCGCGTTGCTCTTGCACGGCTTGTTCCACGCTCTGCACCAAATCCACATCCACCTTCGCGGCGCCCTTCTTGGCCTTCCAGACCTCACTACCCACGATTTGAATGAAATAGGGATAGTCATCGGTCCAGCTCGCCATCAGCTCCAGTGCCTCGTCCGAAACCATCACGCCGCGGTCCAGGAATGGCCTGCCCAGGGCCTCGCGCGTCGCAGTGGGCTTCAGGGCATTGATGTAGATGTTCCGAGCGCGGTTGATGAAGGTCGCGTCCACATCATCCAAATGCACGTTCAGCGCCGGGGTCCCCGCCAGCACCAATGCCAGCGGCCATTCCCGGCTCATCAAAATCTGGCTCTTCTGCAGAATCGTTTTCAGCATCTTCCGATCGTAATGCATGGCCTCGTCCAGCAGCAGCATCAGCGGACGGAGCCGCAGGCGCTCCTGCAGGACCCTCTCGAAGTTCTTCAGCGGCGGCTGGCCCGGCTCCCAGTTCCGCGCCAAATGGAAATACTTGGACACCTGAGCTTCGGCCTGCTTCCAGTCAAAGCCCGGGATGTCCGCCAGTTGGTTCAGGAATATGGAGAGTCCTTTCTCTGAATCGCCGTCCGGCGGATCGGCCAGGCGTACGACGTCAGCCTTCTTGGGTTCGATCTCACGCTCCGCCCAAGTCAGCAGCGCCGTCTTGCCCACTCCGCGCGCGCCGATGATCTTCAAAGGCTGGGGCGCTCCGTCAATCAAAGGGCCGTACCTGCCATCCCGCTCGCCGCAGATCGCATCCAGCGTTTCCTTCAGCAAGGCCTGCTCCGGCTCCCGACCAGCCAGATATTTGGGTACAAAGCCGGTGCCTGGACGAAATGGATTGCCCGAGGGCTGTGCTGCTGTCATGGCTATATTTTAACCCGCTGCGCATTGATTGCCAAGTAAAGGGAACTATTCTGTCAACTTCATGAGCTTGGCTTGGCGCGCATCAGGAGTGTTACTGCTCTTGTTCTTTCTTGAAATAATCAAAGAACAACGGGAGCGTCGAGCGTACCCTGGAGTCGCCGTCCGCCCAAATCAGGCCCGCATGCAGCAGCTGGTTGTAGGCTTCAATAGCGCCCTTGGCGTCCAAGTCGGTTCCTTCCGCCATGCAGGCGCACACCTGCTCAGGATTCAAGGGCTCAGGCGCGGCCTCGATGGCGGCCACCACCTTTCCCGCCTGTTCTAGCAATAGATCTTGGAAGAGCCTTTCGTAAATTGATCCGTAAATATCAAGGCGTTTTCTCCACACCTCTTCCTCAACACTCTGCACCAAGGCCACATCCACCTCCGTGCAGCCAGCGGCCTCCTTGGCATCCCAGACTTTATCGCCCACGACTTGGGTGAAATAGGAATAATTGTCGGTCCAGCCCGCCATCAGCTCCAGCGCGTCGTCTGCAACCGCTATGCCGCGATCCGTGAACGGCCTGCTCACGGCCGCGCGTGTCGCGTCGGAATCCAAGAGATTGATGTAGATGTCCTTGGTGCGGTAAATGAACCTTGCATCCACCTTCTCCAAGTGTGCGTCAAGCGTCGGGATGCCCGCCAGGACCACAGACAAAGGCCAGCCCTCGTCGATCAACACCTGGCTGTGATGCAGCATCTTGCCCAGCACCTCCAAATCATAATGCATGACCTCGTCCAGCAGCAGCATCAGCGGGCGGAACCGCAGGCGGCTCCTTAGGATTCCCTCGAAGTCCTCAATCGGCGGCTGGTCATGCTGCCAGTCCTGCGCCTCTTTGATGAGTTGGTACTCCCGGTCTGAGACCTGCTTGCGATCGAAGCCAGGGATGTGGGCCATGTCGTTCAGGAATTTGGAGATCTCACACTTGGCTTGGCCGCTCGGCAACCAGGCCATAGCCTCGATATCAACATCCATGGGCTCGGCCTCTTCCTCCGTCCAGGTCTGCAGCGCCGTCTTGCCCACTCCGCGCGGGCCGACAACCTTCAAGATCGGAGGCGGACCGTTCTGCAGCGGGCCGCAGTTATCTTTCCGTGGGCCGGTGATCGCCGCCAGCGCTTCTTTCAGCAATTTATGTTCCGGATCCCGTCCCGCCATGTGCGGGGGCACGGAGCCGAACCCGGGAGTGAATGGACTGGTGAGTGACACTGGCGCAACCTTGGCTATATTTTAATCCTGCTGACATTTATTGCCAAGCTTGTCATCCCGCCTCGGTGAAAACCTAGCAGTCCAAGGAAGAATTACCAATTATAATAGCCAAGCCAATCCCGTGTCAGCCATCGCCGCCAGCAATCGCCTGGGCTCCAGCCTGAGCCCCTATCTCCTGCAGCACAAGGACAATCCGGTCCACTGGCAGCCCTGGGACGATGAGGCCCTGGCCCTGGCGCGGACCCAGGAAGCGCCCATTCTGCTGTCAATCGGCTACGCCGCCTGCCACTGGTGCCACGTGATGGAGCGCGAATCCTTCGCCGACGCCGACATCGCCCGCTTGATGAACGAGAACTTCATCTGCATCAAGGTCGATCGGGAAGAGCGCCCCGATCTGGACCGGGCGTACCAGATGGCGCATTTCCTGCTGAGCCGCTCGTCCGGCGGCTGGCCGCTGACCGCCTTCCTGGCGCCGGAGGACTTGGTGCCGTTCCACACCGGGACCTACTATCCGCCCCGTCCGCGCGGGAGCATGCCCAGCCTGCCGGACATCCTGCGCCGGGTCCAGGCGGTCTGGGCCAACGGCCGAGATCAGGTGGCCGAGCAGAACGCGCACATCGGCGAGGTCTTGGCCTCCATCGACACGCTGCCGCCGGATGACGGCTTCGTAGCCAAGGACGCGTCCGCCTTGTGCCTGGAGCAGCTCAGCGCCCGCTTCGACCAGGACAACGGCGGCCTGGGCAAGGCCCCGAAGTTCCCGCAGCTGCCACAGCTGCAATACACCCTTGCTCCGGCGGCCGCTAGCGACTCGACGCTGCGCGCGGGCCTGGGCCTGACCCTGGACGCCATGGCTCAGCGCGGGCTGCGCGATCACATTGGTGGCGGCTTTTTTCGTTACTGCGTCGATCCGCTGTGGGATATCCCGCATTTCGAGAAGATGCTGTCGGACAACGTCCAGCTGATTGATCTCTACGCCCGCGCGGGGGTGGTGTACGGCAACCAAGCCTATCTGGACGTGGCGACGGACACCATAGGCTGGCTGCAGACCATGGAGTTGGAGCCCGGTGGCTATGCCTCAGCGCTCGATGCGGACAGCGAGGGCGGAGAAGGGCGCTATTACCTGTGGGCGCGTACTGAGCTCGAGCAGGCCCTGGAGCCTGCGGCGCTGGCGGTCCTGGACGAGCACACTAACGCCGCTGAGCCCGCGAACTTCGAAGGCGGCATGCTGCATCTGCGCCTGCGGCGCCTGCCATCCTACGAAGGGCATCCGCCCGCCCTGGCGCCGGTGCGGGAGCAGCTGGACAAGCTGCGCTCAAGCAGGCCAGCGCCCGCTGTAGATGGCAAGATGCTGCTTTCTAACTGCGCCCTGGCGGCGCAGGCGTACGGGGTGGCAGGGCGGATCCTGGGCGATGACGGCTTGCTGCAGGCCGCGCGGCTGGGCCTGGACTTCATCGAGCAGCGGCTGCGCTCTGACGGCCGGCTGATGCTGTACCGCACGGCCGCCGGCCTGGCGGACACCGCTGCCTTCCTCGACGACTACGCCTATTACCTGCAGGCACAGATGACGATGCTGCAGATCGAACCCACTCCGGCGCGCCTGGATGCGGTGGAGAATTTGATTGAGGAGATCCACGCCCGGTTCGATGATGAAGGCGGCGGGCTGCTGTTCGCGAGCAAGGACGCGCCCCAGGCCTTGCGGCGCCTGAGGGCCTGCGATGACGGCCCGCTGCCCTCGGGCAACGGCATCATCGCCCAGGAGCTGATCCGCTTCGCGCACTTGAGCGCCAGGCCCGGGCATCTCGACCAGGCCGAGCACATCATCACGTCTTTCAGCGCGCATCTGCAGGGCGGGCCGAGCCAGTGCTGCAGCCTGATGCGCGCGGCCGAGCTCCTGCATCAGCCGCCTGCGCTGGTGATCATACCGGCTGCGGCGGGCTCGGCGCAGCCGTGGATCAAAGAGCTCATGCCCGCTTATGCCTGCGGGACCATGCTGGTCTGCGCCGACCCCCGGAGGGAGGTGGCGGAGGTGTTCCGCAAGCCCGCTCCCGCTGATGGCGGGCTGTGCGCTTATCTGTGTTCGGACATGAAGTGCAGCGAGCCCATTGCTGACCTGGCCGAGCTCAAGCGCTCGCTGGCCGGGGACTGAGCATGCAGGACTTCGTCCTCGAACAGAAGCGCATGCCGATTGCTCCGCGGGACGTGGCGGCAGCGGTGGCCAAGCTGCGCCAGGACCGGCATCTAGGCCCGCTGGCGCGCGCTGAGCCGCAGCCGGTGCGCAGCATGCCCAGCCGGCCGTTCAACGCTCTGGTGGTGGCGATCGTGGGCCAGCAGATCTCACGTACGGCCGCAGGAGCGATTACCGGGCGCTTGGCGGCGCAAACGGCCATGCCGTTCATGCCGGCGGGCCTGGCGAGCCTGCGCCTGCCCCGTTTGCGGGCTGCCGGCCTGTCAGCGGGCAAGGCCGCCAGCATCCAGGCCTGCGCCCGGCATTTCAGCTCCGATCCGGGCCTGCTGCGCAAGCTGAAGCGCTTGACCGACGATGAAGTACGCGCGGAACTGGTCAGCATCAAGGGAGTAGGGCCGTGGACCGCTGAGATGGTGCTGATGTTTGGTTTGGGACGCCCGGACATCATGCCGCATGGCGATGTGGGGGTTATTCGCGGGGCGATGCGGCTGTTCAAGGCCCGAGATATGGAGCATGCGGCTGCGCGGCTGCTGCGGACGGCGCCGCAATGGGCGCCCCATAGGACGGTAGCGGCGGCATATTTGTGGAGTTTGGCGGCTTAAAGTCCAACCCTTGATTAATTCAGGAATCGGGGTATAATACAAACATGGAAACTGAAAGTTGGATTTTCCTCGGCTTGTGGGTGGTTACGCTTGCCCTGGGAGGAGTATTATTCGTCAGGCAGAATAAATCTGCCCCGGACCGCATCGTCAAGCACTTGGATCTGCGCTTCAAGCAGATTTCGGCGGAAGTGCTTGAGCACCAGCAAGGGAAGGCGAAAGAGTCGCTTGACAGCATCATCACTCCTTATAAGGAGGACCTCGAAAAGGCGCAGCAAAAGTTGGATAAGAACTTGATAGAGACTGCGGAAAAGAACGCTGCCATCCAGACTCATTTCAATCAAATGAGTTCGACAATCAGTGAGTTAGGAGGGGAAGCCAATAACCTTGCCAGGGCTTTGAGCGGCGAGAAGGTCAAGATGATGGGTGATTGGGGCGAGATGAGACTGGAAAGGGCCCTTGAGCTGGCCGGGTTGCAGAAGGATGAGAACTTCCTCACGCAACAAACTCACAAAAGCCCAGAGGGGGACTTGCGCCCCGATGTTGTGCTGAAGCTTCCCGACAGCAAGGCTGTTGTGATCGATGCCAAGGTCTCATTGGCTTCCTATGTGGCATACACCGCGGCGGAAGATGAACAAACTCGTGAGGACAGCATAGCTGGACTGCAGGCCGCGGTCAAGAAGCAGATTGATGAGGCTTCGAAATATCGCCATTTCAAACTAGACGGACATGAGGTGCTGGATGTGGTGTTGATGTTCATGCCCGTTGAAGGAGCATGGGAACTGTTGATGCGCAATGATGAAAAGGAGAAGGTGTTCGAAAACGCCATTGCCAAGAGAGTGATACTGGTCGGCCAAGCCAACCTGCTCGCTACCCTGAGCACCATTATGCACATCTGGCGTGGATACAAACTGGAGAAAAGCACGGAAGAGATCAGAGGGGTCGCCGCCAAGCTGGTGGATGCCCTGGAACTGGCTGTACAGCGGTTCGGGAAGCTTGAAAGCCAAAGCAAAAGCGGCATCGAAGAGCTGGGCAAGTCTTTGACTGGCAAGCAAGGAGCGCTCCCATATGCCGAGAAACTGCGCGATCTGGGGGTCAAGGGCAAAAAGGACTAGCCCGCATCGCCCATAATTGATAAAATAGGGCGGTATAGGGCCGCTTGTGAGACGCTCACACATCAATACCATCTTGGCGGATGCTGAGGACCTTATCAACTCCATCGGCGCCTATCTGCCGCCGTTCGCTTTCCTGTCGCCCGAGGACTTGACCGACCACGTACGCAACCGCGGCGGCGCCGGGCTGGTCCAGGCCGGACTGGGCTGGACCGTGACCGATTTCGGCATGGATGATTTCGTCGAGAAGGGATTAGTCGTGTTTACCACCCGCATGGGCGATTGGCGCCAGCTGAAGTCCGGCGCCGGCCGGCTGTACAGCGAGAAGATCCTGGTCCAGCGCGACGGCCAGCGCACGCCCTTCCACTATCACAACGTCAAGACCGAGGACATCATCAATCGCAGCGAGGCCACTCTCAATGTGCACCTGCATCACGCCGCCAAGAACGGCGAGCTCGATGAGCAGCAGCGCCTCAAGGTGATGGTCGATGGCCAGGAGCGCGAGTTCCTGCCCGGAGAGAGCATCGTCCTGGGCCAGGGCGAGAGCCTCACCATCGAGCCGCGGGTCTATCACGATTTCATCGCTGCCGGCGGCGATGTCGTCGCGGTCGAGATCAGCCTGGCCAATGACGATGACAATGACAATTTCTTCTACGATCCCGTGGGCGTCGCCAATGACATCGAGGAGGACGAACCCCCGCGCCGGCTGCTGGTCCAGGATTACCAGCATCATTTTCCCAACCTGCTGCGGCCAGCATGATCAAATCGCTGCTGCGCTCCCTCGCCGCCGTCGCCCTGCTGCTGTCCGGCGCGCCTGCGCTGGCGCAGGAGGAAGGCAGCATCGACCGGCACGCCCTCGCCGCGGAGCACTTCATCAAGCGCGCCATGCGGCTGTCCGCGGACAAGAAATATGAAGACGCCCTGACCCAGCTGGACAAGGCCCTGGAAATCCAGCCCGCCGCCCGCGCCTACCGCATGCGTGGCGCCGTCCATCTGCGCCTGGGCAACCGCCTGCTCGCGCTTTCTGATTTCAGCAACTGCATCGAGCTCGATCCGAAAGAGCCCACCCACTACATCACCCGCGCCCTCATTTACCAGGTCGAGAACAAGAATGAAGAGGCTATCGCTGACTATAGCTCGGCTATCAAGCTCAATTCGAAAAATGGCAAATGGTACAGCAGCCGCGGGCTCTCATATATGCGCATCGGCAAATATGAAGAGGCTGAGAAGGACTTCGACCAGGCCGTCAAGATGGCTCCGAGCTATGCTGAAGGCATTTTCAACCGCGCCTTGCTCCGCCACAACCTGGAGCGGTACGATGAGGCAGTCGAAGACTACCGGCTGGTGCTCGAGCTCAAGCCGAAATGGACCGATGTGCGCCGCAACATGCTCTTGGCCCAGAACCGCAAGCCGCTGGGCGGCGATTCCTAGGGCCTGGCCCCCAGGGCGAAGAAGTTTCTTGCGTTTGCCGCTGTAGCGCGGCCGAGGTCCTCATAGCTGAGGCCGCGGGCCTCAGCCAGCTTGGCCGCGATGTGCTTGAGCAGCCCCGGCTCATTGTCCTTGCCGCGATGGGGCTCCGGCGCTAGATAGGGCGCGTCGGTCTCGATCATCAAGCGCTCCAGCGGCGTGCGCGCCGCGACCTCAAGGACCGCAGTGGCCTTCTTGAAGGTGATGATGCCCGTGAAAGAAAGCATCAGACCCATGTCCAGCGCCCGCTGGGCCTGCTCCCAGCTGCCGGTGAAGCAGTGCAGTACCGCCCGCAGCCCGCGCGCGCAGGCCGGCTCCAGCAGCGCCAGGCAGTCGTCGATGGTCTCGCGCGTGTGCACAATCAAGGGCAGGCCGGCCGCCAGGGCCGCTTCGATCTGGGTCGCGAAGCGCGGCTGCTGCCAGCTGCGGGCCTCGGGCCCGTGATGGTGGAAGTCCAGCCCGCATTCGCCGATCGCGCAAAAACCCGGATGGCTGTCCGCCAGCTCCAGCAGGCTGTCCAGCTCGCAGCTTGCGCCCGCGTCCGTACTCGGATGCACCCCGACTGAGGCGTACAGCACCCCGGGATGGGCGTCCATGAGCTCGCGCAGCAGCGGGACCTCATCCAGCTGCGTGCACACCGTCAGGGCCTGGTCGACGCCGGCTGCTCCCATCGCGCGGATGACGGCGTCCATCCGCTCGCGCAGCGGAGGATAGTGCACATGACAGTGCGAATCAACGAGCATAGCCGAGCATGCGAAAGGCTGCGCCCACCCGGTCGAGCAGCAGCTGCCGGTTGAGCTCGTGTCGCATCAACTTGCGCAGGTCGGTCAGCTCCTGCTGCAAATTGAGCCAGTCCAGCGGATCCCGCCCGCGCTTCGATGCTTGGAATATGCGCTCCGCCTGCGCGCTGTCCGCAGCCAGGCCCATGCTCAGCCGCGTGCCCGCTGCCGCCCACTGCTGGGCCCAGCTCAGCCACATCGCCGGCTCGACGCCCTCCTTGGCGGTCAGCTCCTGGATCTCAATTTGCTTGCCCGCGCATAACTGCGCCAGCTTGCCGTGCGCCTTGCGGAGCATCGTGTGGCGCTTGGCCGCTGCAGTCCGGAAATCGCTGCCCTTGCCGCTCGCTGCCTGCGCCTTGTAGTACTCCCACGCCAGCAAGGGCGCGTTGTCCCCGAGCTCCAGGAGCTCGGGATCGCTTTCCAGGCCCTGCTGCTTGATCCAGGCGCTCGCCTCCGCGCGCGTCGGGCGCGGCAGGATGCCCTGGACGCAGCGGCTCCTGATGGTCGCCGGCAGGCGCCCCAGGCTCTCGCAGCCCAGGATGAAGCGCAGCGATCCATGCGGCTCTTCGAGCAGCTTGAGCAGGGCGTCGGCCGCGCTGCGGTTGAGATGGCAGGCCGGTGCGATCACGCAGGCCCGTACCGCTGCCCTGACCGGCGTCAGGCCCGCGTCGCGCGCAAGCGCGCGCACCTGGTCGATGACGATGTCATAGCGCAGCCGCTTCGTGCTGCTGGCCGCTTGGGTGATGTAGTGCAAGTCGGGATGAGTCCCGGCGCGCAGCAGCTCTTCCTGCTCCGGCCCGCCGCGCGCCAGCTCCTGCTGCGCGAGATGCAAACAAGCCTGCTCCAGGCCGTCGCCCAGCCGCCCCTGCAGCAGCAAGGCCTGCGGCAGGCCGGTCGCCAGGCGCTCGCGGAGATGGCCCGCATGCCAGGGCAGGGGCCCGGCAGCCATGCGCAGCAGCTCGGGATCGAGCACCGGCCGCGCGCCCCCTCCCTAATCGAGAAAGCGGTGCTTGACCTCGGTGAAGATGGCCTCGCCCACTTCCTCGACGGTGCCGCTGCCGTCAATCGACACAAAACGATCGAGCTCCGCCGAGGCGATGTCGTCAAAGTACTTGCTGACGCGCTTCTCAAAAGCCTTGTGACCCTGGTCGTAATAATCCAGGCGGGGACTGCGCAGCAGCCGGTGGTCGACATCGCCGCGCAGCAAAATGGTCATGTCCGGGCGCAGGTCGCCGCAGGAAATGCGGTTGAGATCCTCCAGGAACTTGCGGTCCACCCCGCCGCCCGCGCCCTGGTACGCCATCGTCGAATCGTAAAACCGGTCGCAGATCACCCAGATGCCCTTCGCGAGCGTCGGCTGGATGATGCTGGTGACGTGCTCATGCCGGTCCGCGTTGAACAGCAGCGCCGCTGTGATCTCATTGCGCTTGATGTCCGGATTCATCAGCATCTCGCGGATGGCCGCCCCGATCTGGCCGGAGCCGCCGGGCTCGGATGTGACGATGCAGCGCACCCCCGCCTTGTCCAGATTGCGCTTGAGCTGCTTGGTCTGGGTAGACTTGCCGCTGCGGTCGATCCCCTCGAAGGTGATGAAACGGCTTGGCAGGTCTTCTTTCATTGCGGACACCCGCGCCGGCGCTGATAGCAGTTGACCGCGTTGTTGTGCTCACGCAGGCTCTTGGAGAAATAATGCCCGCCGGTGTTGTCCGCGACGAAATACAGATAATCGCTGCTCTCCGGATGCAAGGCCGCTTCCAGGGCCGCGACGCTCGGAATCGCTATCGGAGTCGGCGGCAGGCCCCGGCGGGTGTAAGTGTTGTACGGCGTGTCCTGCTCCAGATGCGCCCGGGTCAGATTGCCGTCGAAAGCGTCGCCCAGGCCGTAAATCACCGTCGGATCCGATTGCAGCCGCATGCCCAGCCGCAGGCGATTGTGGAACACCGAGGCGATGCGGGCGCGCTCGCCCGCGATCCCCGTTTCCTTTTCGATGATCGAAGCCAGCACCAGGGCCTCGTACGGCGAGGCCAGCAGCAAGCCGTCCATGCGCCGCGCCCACTGCCGCTCCAGCAGCTCCTGCATGCGCTCGTACGCCTGCTGCAGCACCATGAGGTCGCTGACGCCGTAGTTCAGCAGGTAGGTGTCCGGATAAAGCATGCCCTCGTAGCCGCGCTCCGCGCCCGGCGCCAGCTGCGCCCAGACCTCGTCGGGACCCAGCTCGCCCAGGGTGCGCTCAAAGGAAGGATCGCTGCGCAGCTGCGCCAGCACCTCCGCGAAGCGCAAGCCCTCGATGATCGCAAACCGCGCCTGCTCGACCTCGCCGGCCACCATCCGCGCCAGGGCCTCAGCATGGCTCATGCCCGGGACAAAGCGGTACTGGCCCGCCTTGATCGCCCGATCCTGCTCCCGGCGCGCCGCCAGCCTGCTGAAGCGCGCCGCCTCGGCGATCACGCCCGCGCTCGCCAGGTCCGCCGCCACCGTCTGCATCGCCGCGCCCGGCCTTACTTCCGCGATCACCGGCTGCTCAAGCGCCAGCGGCGCCTGCGCATATTCTTCCCACCGCTGGCGCTCCCATTCCAGCCACGCTGCGCGCAGCAGCAGGGCAGCCAAGGCCGCTGCCAGCGGCAGCAGCAGCAGATAAACAAGCTTGCGGCGCAAGCGGCGGGGGGCAGGGTGCCACCAGACGGGTCCGGCCGGGACCCTTAGGAACCCAAAGGCGTCAGCGTCTCGCGCAGGAAGGAATCGCGGTAGTCGGCGAAGAAAGCCTCGTAGGTGCGCGGGTCCTGATGGGTGATGTTCTTGAAGTCATGCGTCACGAACTTGTACTTGCCGCTGGCGTACTCGATGAACATGTCCCCGATCGCCTGGGCGCTCCACTCCGGCAGGCCGTTGTCGCGGAAAACCTGCTTGGCCGTCTTGGGCTCGACCGGGATGAAGCGGATCTCCTTGTTGATGCAGCGGCTCAGCTTGCGCGCGACCACGTGCATGGTCATCGCCGCCGGGCCCGTGATGGTGTACTCCTTGTTCTCATGGCCCTCGTCCACCAGGGCGTGCGCGCCGACCAGCGCGATGTCGCGGGCGTCGACATGCGACAGGGTGGCCGTGCCCAGCGGCAGCGCGAAGTTGCTGTGCCGGATGATCGTCAAGCTCGAATACAGCATGTTCTGGTAATAGCTGCCGCCCTTGATGATCGTGTAGTTCACCCCCAGTGCCTTGAGCATCTCGTCTGATTCGTAGTGCATCTTGGCGATGTCCGAGGCGATGTCCGGTCCCGTGATCATGTTCGAGATCCTGATCATGTGGGAGACGCCCGCTGCCTTGGCCGCTTCGCAGATGTTCTTCGACTGCTCGACCATCTGCTGGGATACCGGCTGGATCACGAACACCCGCTCGATGCCGTCCATGGCCTTCTTCAGGCTTTCGGTGTCATTGAAGTCCGCATGCGCGTCCTCGAAGGCGAAGTGCCGCAGCTTGGTCAGCTCGGAAATCTCCCGGTAGGTAACCCGGACCGGGAAACCAGCCTGCGACAGGATGCGCACCGTTTCCTCGCCGGTCAGGCCAGACGCTCCCAGAATTAGGATATTGCTGTTAGCCATGTGCTATCTCTCCAATATTAACTGCCTATTTTACAACAAACACGGAGAACTTTGCGCCTAAACGCCATGCGCCAGCATCGCCCGGCCTACCCGGACAAAACCAGCCAGGTTGGCCCCGCGGACGTAGTCGACGTTCCTGGCACCCTTGCCATAATCCAAGCATTGAGCATGGATTTCTTTCATTATCTCCTTGAGTCTGCTATCTAATTCAGCCTCAGTCCAGTTGATGCGCATGGTGTTCTGGCTCATCTCCAGGCCGGAGACCGCCACCCCGCCGGCATTCGCCGCCTTGGCCGGACCGAACAGGATCTTCTTGCGGAACAGCTGCATGGCCTTCTCCTCAGAGGGCATGTTCGCGCCCTCGGCGACCAGGCGGCAGCCGTTGGCCAGCAGGGTCTTGGCCTCGGCGAAGCTGATCTCGTTCTGGGTCGCGCAGGGGAAGGCCGCGTCGCACTTGACCCCCCACGGCCGCTTGCCCGCATGGTAACTGGCCTTGGGATGCTTCTTGACGTACGCCGCGATGCTCTGGCGCTGGTTGAACTTCAGGTCATGCAAGTGATCGAGCTTGGCGCGGTCGAAACCCTGCGGATCGTGGATGAAGCCGGTCGAATCCGACAGCGTGAGCACCTGCGCGCCCAGCTCGTTCAGCTTGATCGCGCAGTGCAGCGCCACGTTGCCCGCGCCCGAGACGCAGCACTTCAGGCCCTTGAGGCTGTCGTCGCGGTGATTGAGCATGTGCTCGGCGAAATAGACTGTGCCGAAGCCCGTCGCCTCGGCGCGCACCAGCGAGCCGCCGTACTCCAGGCCCTTGCCCGTGATCGTCCCGCTCGCGAACTCCCCGGTCAGCCGCTTGTACTGCCCGAACAGATAGCCCACCTCGCGCCCGCCGACCCCGATGTCGCCGGCCGGGACATCGACGTTCGGGCCGATAAAGCGGTACAGCTCGGTCATGAACGCCTTGCAGAAGCGCGAGACCTCCGCGTCGGACTTGCCGCGCGGATTGAAGTCCGAGCCGCCCTTGGCCGCGCCGAGCGGCAGGGTCGTCAAGGAGTTCTTGAAAGTCTGCTCGAAGGCCAGGAACTTGATGATCGACAGGTTGACGCTCGGATGAAAGCGCAGCCCGCCCTTGTAAGGACCGATCGAATTGTTGAACTGCACCCGATAGCCGCGGTTGATGCGCATGTTGCCCGCGTCGTCCTCCCACGAGATGCGGAAGACGATGATGCGGTCGGGCTCGGTCATGCGCTCGAAAATGAGCTTGTCCGTGAACTCCTGGTTCTCGCTCAGGTAAGGAAAGACGTCGTGGGCAACCTCGCGCACCGCCTGCTGGAACTCGGGCTCCTGCGGGTTGCGGCGCTCGAAGCCGGACAGGAAATTCTTCAGGTTGGTCGAATCATAGGACCCGGCGGCGGACTTCTTGGAGCGTTTCATGGCAGGTGAATTATACTTTGTTAATGGCGATTCTACGCTGTTGGCCCCCGTTGTCCGGCCTGGCCCTGGCCGCCAGCCTGGTTTTGGCCGCGACGGCCGGCGCCGACGGGCGCCGCGTCCTGCTCGAGCTGTACACTTCCCAGGGCTGCTATTCGTGCCCGCCCGCCGAGGATCTGCTGGCTGAGCGCTACCTCGGGCGCGACGATGTCCTCGCGCTCGAAATGCACGTCGATTACTGGGACGACCTGGTCTATCGCGGCTCGCTGTGGCGCGATCCTTATTCAGATCCCGCGTTCACCATGCGCCAGCGGCGCTACGCCATGGACGTGTTCACCCCGCAGATGATCATCCAGGGCGCTTATTCCGCCTCTGGAACCAGTCGCCGCGGCATCGACCGCGCCATCGCCCAGGCCCAGGCCGTACCGCCGCCGGATGTGGCCGTGTCCTTGCGCGCCCGGCCCGAGGGCGGCTGGACAGTGCACGCCGGAGATGACAGGGCCGAACGCCGCGCCGCGCTCGAAGTGCTCAGCGTCGTGTACCTGCGCGCCGCCGTGACCAGCATCGATGGCGGCGAGAACAAGGACAAGACCCTGCGCAACCACAATATCGTCATCGACCTCGATGCCCAAGGACTCCTCGATGGCGATGAAATGTGGTTCGCGCTGCCCGCGCCGCCGCCCGGCCACGGCTGCGCCGTGATTGTGCAGCAGGCCGGGCAGGGACCTGTGCTCGGGGCCTGGACCTGCCCGCCGGGAACGGGCTAGCTGCTGCCGTCGTCCCGGTTGATCCGGATCTCAGCGTCCCGCATCAGCCGCTCCATCTCCAGGCTGATCATCTCGTTCTCCAGCGCGCTGCGGATCTGCCTGATCTCAGTCTCGTCCAAGTCGGGCATGATGAAGGGCTTGCGATCGAGGACATGGATGATGTGCCAGCCGAAGGGGGTCTGTACGGGCTCAGTGGAGAACGCGCCTTCCTCCATTGCGCGGACCGCCTCGGCGAAGGGGGGCACCATGGTGTGCAGCTGGACCCAGCCCAGGTAGCCGCCGTTGCTGCGGTTGCTGGAATCCAGGGAGACTTCCTGCGCCTGCTGCTTGAACACTTCGATGTCGGAGCCGATGGTCTCAATCAGCTGCTTGGCCTGGTCTTCGTCCGCGACCAGGATGTGGTGCAGCAAGTGCTCGTCCGTCCCTTCGCGCTCGGCCGCAATCAAATCGTAACGCTCCTGGACCTTGTCCGCGGTGATCGGATTCTCCGCTATGAACTCGCGGGCGAAAACCTCAGACAGCAACTGGTAACCAATCAGCTCGAGCCGGCTGAGCAACACCGGGTCCTGGCCCAAATCCTCTTGCTCGACCGCTTCGGCGATCGCTCCCATCAAGGAAAGCCGCTCTTCTTCGGTTTCCGCATTGACGGCGTCTGGATCGTCGATCAAAGCAGCCGCGGCCTGCATCAGGGCCTCGACTTGCAAATCTTGCCGGAGGGCCTCTTGCTGCTCATCGGTGTACTCGGGCGCGGCGTAGGGACGCTGTTGCTCCAAATGCAGGATGTGCCAGCCGAACTCCGTCTCGATGGGCTCGTCCGAGAACTCGCCCGCTTCCAGCCGCTCCACCTCCGCCGCGAACTCAGGGACGTAGTCTTCCGGCACGCCCCAGCCCAGCAGGCCGCCGCCGGAGCCTGAGCCCTTGTCCTGCGAGTGTTCCCTGGCCGCCGTGTTGAAGGCCCTGGGATCGCCGCCGATCTGCTCGATCAACTGCTTCGCCTTCTCCTCATCGTCGACCAGGATGTGCCAGACGTAGTACTCCTGCTTGTCCTTGTACTGCTCGACAATCTCGTCGAAACGCGCCCTGACCGCCTCGTCGCTGACGGGATTGTCGCGCAAGGTCTGCTGGCTGAAGATGCTGAACAGCAGCCGGTTCTTGGCCTGCTGCTGCATCTCGAGATAGCTGTCGTTCTGGTCATAGCCGCGGCGCTGGGCCTCCTGCGCGATGATGATGCCGCGCACCATGCGGCGCAGGATGTTGTTGAGCTGCTCCTGCGGAATCTGGTTGGTCCCGATCAGCGCCTGGACCATCTCAAAGGGAATCTCCTGGCCGTTGATGACGGCGTAGACGCTCGGATCAAGCGGCGGGAGCTCTTCCTCGGCTGCTGCTGCTGCTTCGCGCTCAGCCTCGGTGGCGGGATCGGGATCTTCTTCCTGGGCGTGCGCGCCCGCGGCTAGCAGCAGCGGGTACAAAATCAGCAATGTGGCTTTCTTCATAGGTATGTCACTCAATTTGAGATGGAGCGGATATTTAGAGGAACGGCGACGTGCGCTGGATGTCAGTCGGCTGCTTCAGCCGTGATGGCCAGGGCGTGGATGCCCAAACGCTCCAGGTCGCCGAGGCTATTGTATATTAAGCGATGGCGCTCGAGCTGCGTCAGGCCCGCGAAGCTCGCCGCCGCGATGCGCAGATGCAGATGCGCGCCGCCGTCGGCCCCGGCATGGCCCAGGTGCTCGTCGCTGCGGTCCTCGATCTCCAGCCGCGCCGGCCGCAGCCGGGCGCGCAGCAGGGCCGCCGCGTTCTCAGCTGCTGCCGTCATCGTTGCGATGCTGGTATATCAGCCAGCTGCAGTGCCCGAACATGAACACCAAGGTCAGCAGCGGCAAAGCAAAGGTCTTGAAGGCCACCCACTGGGACTCGCTGTAGTTGAAGGCGACGTACAGGTTGAGCAGGGCCAGTACCACCAGGAAACTGGCCCACAGCAGGGCGATGCCGGTCCAGCTCGCCTGCGGGACCTGCGGCAGGGCCTGGCTCAGCAGCTTCGCGACCAGATTGTGGCGCAACAGGATGCCGCCGACCACCACCGCTGCCAGGCCCAGGTACAGCGTGGTCGGCTTGAGCTTGATGAAGAGCGGATCGTCCAGCCACAGCGTCAGCGCGCCGAAAGCCAGCACCAGCGCCGTCGACCACACATGCACTTTCGCATGCGGGCTCTTGCGCAGCAGCAGCGCGCCAGCCGCGATCGGCATGGCGAGCATCAGCGCGCCCACCGCCAGCTTGATCTCGCCGCTGACGACATACACCCCGAAGAACAGCAGCAGCGGGAGCCAGTCCGCCAGGGCCTTAAGCATCCTTGTCCAGCTCCAGGGCGAGGGAATTGATGCAGTAGCGCATGCCCGTCGGCGCCGGGCCGTCCGGAAAGACATGTCCCAGATGCGCGTCGCAGCGCGAACAGAGCACTTCCATGCGTCGCATGCCGTGCGAGGAGTCCTCAGCTTCCTTGACCGCGCCGCTGGCGGCGGGCTGCGTGTAGCTGGGCCAGCCCGTGCCCGATTCGAACTTGTCCGCCGAACTGAACAGCGGCGCCTGGCAGCATGCGCAGCGATAGGTACCCTGGTCCTTGCAGGCGTTGTAGATGCCGGAGAAGGGTGGTTCGGTCCCTTTGTCCCGCGTGACGCTGTAGACCTCCGGCTTGAGCTCGGCGCGCCACTGCTCCGGCGTCTTGTCCACGCGCTGACCGTCGTCCATGACGCTAGCTGCGCGGGCCCGAGAAAGTGAGGATGGATTCCATGGCTTCTGCCGGCAGATTCTATCCAACTGCCTTACTTGCCGATGCAGAACTGGGCGAATATCGCACCGAGGACGTCTTCGACGTCCGTCTGCCCCGTGATCCGTCCCAAATGGCCGTGCGCGCGCCGCAGATGCTCGGCCGCCGCCACCAGCTCCGCGGGAGCGCTGCGCGCCGCAGCTTCCAGCTCCCGTACGCATTCCTCCAGCGCGCGCACGTGCCGCGCGCGCGCCAAAAAGGCCGGCTCATCGCCCGCCGCGCCCAGCGCGCGCGCCAGGGCCCGCCGCAGCGTCGCCAGGCCCGCGCCGGCCTTCGCCGCCATCGCCACGCGCTTGCCGCCGCTGCGCGGCTTGGACTTGAGCAGGTCGATCTTGTTGAGCACCAGCAGGTCGTGCTCGATCGCCGGCGGCTCCTTGTCGCGCGCGTCCTGTACCACCACCACCACGTCCGCGGCCTCCTGCATGCGGCGGGTACGCCGCATGCCCTCGCGCTCGACCGCCGCGCCGCCGGGCCGCAGGCCGGCGGTGTCGTGCACCATCACCGCGATGCCCTCGATCTGCGCTGGCTTGCTCACCACGTCGCGGGTGGTACCCGGCTTGCTGTCGACTATCGCCGCGTCCTCCCCGCACAGCAGGTTGAACAGCGTGGACTTGCCCGCGTTCGGCCGGCCTACCAGCGCGATGCTGGCGCCTTCCTGGCATGCGGCCGCGCGGCGGCACTGCTCGAGCAGCTCGCCGCCGCGCATGCTCAGCTGGCGCGCGGCCGCGCCCAATTCACGCAGATGCTTGGCGCTGAACTCAACATCCTCGCCGAAGTCGATCGCGGCCTCGATGCCGCTGCGCGCCGCCAGCAGCTCCTGGTCGAGCCCGTCCAGGGCCGCCCGCAAAGCTCCGCTCATGCTCGCGGCCGCCAAACGCGCCGCCCGGGCGCTCGTCGCGTTGATCAAGTCCGCGATGCCCTCCGCGCGCGTCAGGTCCAGCTTGCCGTTGCTGAACGCCCGCAGGGAGAATTCACCGGGCTCGGCCAGGCGCGCGCCCAGCTCGAGACAGCGCTCCAGCAGCATGCGCTGGACCGCCACCCCGCCGTGGCCCTGCAGCTCGAGCATGTCCTCGCCCGTGAACGATCTTGGCGCCCGAAAACACAGCGCGATGCCCGCGTCGATGATGCGGCCGTCCGCAGCGAGGAATTGACGCCGGTTGACGCGTTCGATGCGCGCGGGCCGGTCGAGGATGCTCTTGCCCGCGTCCAGGGCGCCTGTACCGGACAGGCGGACGATGCCGATCGCGCCCTTGCCCTGGGCCGTGGCCGCAGCCGCGATCAGATCGCTATCGTTTGGCCGGGCCGTCAATGCTGCGGGTGATCTGCCACTGCTGGGCGATGGACAGCGCGGTGTTGACGATCCAGTACAGCACCAGGCCCGACGGCATGATGATCGAGAAGGCCGCGAAGCCGATCGGCATGATCTTCATCACCATCGCTTGGGTGGGATCGGTCGGCGCCGGATTGAGCTTGAACTGGCCGTACATCGACGCGCCCAGCAGCAAGGGCAGGATGAAAAACGGATCCGGACTCGCCAGGTCCCCGATCCACAGCCCCAGCGGGGCCTGCCGCAGCTCCACCGCTTCCAGCAGCATCCAATACAGCGCGATGAAGACCGGAATCTGAATCAAGATGGGCAGGCAGCCGCCGAAGGGATTGATCTTCTCCTTGCGGTACAGCTCCATGGTCGCCTTCTGGAACTCCTCCCGCTTGTCCTTGTAGCGCTCGCGCAAGGCCTGCAGCTGCGGCGTGACCTTGCGCAGCCGCGCCATCGAGCGATAGGACTTCGCTGACAGCGGGAAGAACGCCAGCTTGATCAAGAACGTCAGCAGCACGATCGCCGCGCCCCAGTTGCCGGTGAGCGCATGCAGCCAATCCAGCACCGTGAACAGAGGCGACGCCAGCAGCTTGAGCAAGCCATAGTCCACCGCCAGGTCCAGCTGGCGCCCCAGCCGCTCGTCGACGCGCTTGAGCACCCGCTGCTCCAGCGCGCCCGCATACATGCCCTGGACCTGGGTCGCCGTCGCGCCGGGCGCGACCTGATCCAAGGGCCGGATCACGCCGATCGCCACGTCGCCGCTCGCCAACGGACGCATGTAATTCTCCCGCGCCACATTGCTGTCCAGCCACACCGCCATGAAATAACGCTGGATGAAGCCGATCCAGCCGTCTGCAACCTTGCGCGGATAACTCTCGTCGAACTCGTCGAAGTCGAACTTCTGGTACTTGCGGTCCTCGGTGTAAATCGCCGCGCCGTAGAAGGAAGGAATGGTCGAGGCGTAGTCCAAGGGCGCCTGGCCGTCGCGCAGCAGCTGGTAATAGGCATGGCCCGTCAACGGCTGCGCCGAGCGGTTCTCAATCGTGTAACTAACTGACAGCTGATAGGGTTCGGACGCCAGGCTGTAGCGCCGCACGATGAAGGCCGCCGGCCCGCTCCAGGTACTCGCCACGCTGGAGGCGTCGGACAAGCCGGCGCTGTAGCGCCAGCCCGGGTCCTGATGCGTCGGCAAGCCCTCGCCGAGCAGGCCCGTCTGCGGATAAAGATGATGCACCGGCGTGTCCAGGAAAATCGGCAGCGGCGGGCCCTCGAGGCTCACCAGATGCTTGGGCATCTCCAGCCGCACCAAATCGCCCGTCGCGTCAAAGCTCGCGCTCAGGTTTTCATTGCTGATGCTCACGACCGCAGCGCGGCTCGCGCCGCCGTCATCGGGTGTAATCACCGGCGTCTCGCTCGCCCCCGCGCCCGGCTGCGTCAATTCCTGGGTGACCTGCGGGATGGCCGCTTCATCGGCCGCCGGGGCCGGCGCCGCGGTGACAGGTGCGTCATCTGCGGCCGGCAGGGCGCTCGTGCGCGCCGGCGCCTGCTGCGTGAGCAGCTCGCCCGTACGCTCCTGCTGATAAGCGTCCCAGCGCTGGTACAGCAGCACGCAGGCGAAGGCGAACATCCCTGTCACCAGCAGGCGGAGGAAATCCCTGCTCATCGTCCGCTAAGCTGCGCCACGCGCCGCAGCAGCTCCCCGCATTCGGCCGCCGCCGCCCGCGCCTCGGCCTGGGTGCGGCACGCAGCGCGCAGCTCCACCGCCACCGCCAGGTCCGTCAGCCGCTCCTGGTACAGCCGGAACTGCTCGCGAATGCGCCGCCGCACCCGGTTGTACTGCACGCCCGTGCCCGCATAACGCTTGCTGACCGCCATCCCCAGCCGGGCCGGGCCGGGCGCGAGCGCTAGATAGCTGATGCGCAGATACCGTCCATTGACGGCCTCGCCCGCGCTTAAGACCGCAGCGAAATCCTGCGGGCCGCGCAGGCGGTGGTCCCGCCAAGGGGACAAGAACTCAAAGGGCCAGGCGCTTGCGGCCCTTGCGGCGATGGGCATTGATGATCGCTCGGCCGCTCTTGGTGCGCATGCGCTTGCGAAAGCCGTGCTTGCGCTTGCGCTTGATTCTTGAGGGCCGATAAGTCAGATGAGCCATGGTTTCGCTTGCTGCGACCGCATATTATATGTGATGCAGGATCTGCCCGAAGAACTTCTTGGTGCGCTCGTTGCGCGGCTCCTTGAAAAACGCGTCGACCTTGCCGGGCTCGCTGCACTCGATGATCTTGCCCTCGTCCATGAAGACCACGCAGTCGGCCACCTGGCTCGCGAAGCCCATCTCGTGCGTGACCACCAGCATCGTCATGCCGTCATGCGCGAGCTCAACCATCACGTCGAGGACCTCGGAAATCATCTCCGGGTCCAGCGCCGAAGTCGGCTCGTCGAACAGCATGATCTTCGGATTCATGCATAGCGCCCGCGCGATCGCCACCCGCTGCTGCTGCCCGCCGGACAGCTGTCCCGGATACTTGGACGCCTGCTCGGGGATCTTGACCCGCTCCAGATAGTGCATCGCCTCCTCGGTCGCCTCCGCCTTGGGCGTCTTGCGCACCCAGATCGGCGCCAGGGTCAGGTTGTCCAGGATCGTCAGATGCGGGAACAGGTTGAAATGCTGGAACACCATGCCGACGTCCTGGCGCACCTCGTCGATGCTCTTGAGATCCTCCGTCAGCTCCGTGCCGTCGACGATGATGGTGCCCTGCTGGTGGGATTCGAGCCGGTTGATGCACCGGATCAGGGTCGACTTGCCCGAGCCCGACGGGCCGCAGACGACGATCTTCTCGCCCGGGGATACCGTCAGGTCGATGTCCTGCAGCACATGATGCGCGCCGTACCACTTGTTCAGGCCCTTGATGGTGATGATTGGCTCGGCGTTGCCGTTGCCCGTTGCCGTGTTCATGAATACCTCGCTTCCCGCTGCGATTCTATCTAACCGGACCCGCTAGTCCTGCTGCGCGCGCCGCGCCGCCAGCGACGTGTCCAGGCGCTTCTCCAGCCCCCGCGAGTACAGCGACATGCTGTAGCAGAAGACGAAGAACAAGGTCGCCGCGAAGATGTAGCCCTCGGCCTCGTAGCCCTTCCACTGCGAGGAGCGGGCCGCGACCTGGATCACGTTCAGCAGCTCGAGCAGGCCGATGATCAGCACCAGCGAAGTGTCCTTGAACAGCTGGATGAAGGAATTGACGATCGCCGGGATCGAGATCTTCAAGGCCTGCGGCAACGTGATCAGCAAGGTGCTCTTCCAAAAGCCGAAGCCCAGGGCCTCGGCCGCCTCGTACTGACCGCGCGGGACCGCGCTCATGCCCCCGCGGATGGCCTCCGCCGTGTACGCTGACTGGAAAATCGTGATCGCGATGATCGCGCGCACCACCTTGTCGATCTCTGTCCCCGCCGGAAAGAAATAGGGAAGCATCACCGAGGCGATGAACAGCAGCGTGATCAGCGGCATCCCCCGGAACATCTCGATCCACAGCACCGCATAGGTCTTCACGATCGGCATGCGCGAGCGCCGCGCCAGCGCCAGGCAGACTCCCAGCGGGAAGGCCGCGATGATCCCCAGCGACGCCAGCACCAAGGTGAGCGTCAGGCCGCCCCAGTCGGCCGTCTTGGCCTCCGGCAGGCCCAGCCACGCGCCGTTGAGCAGGGCGTAGGCCATGAAGGGATACAGCAGCAGCGCCCACACCGCGATGTGATAGCGCCGCTTGGGCGTGATGATGGGCAGCATCAACATCGTGATGATCGCCAGCGCCAGGATGAAAGCCAGCACCGGCCGCCAGGCCTGGTCGAAATTGCGGGTGTACCACAGCCCGAACAAGAACTGCGGCCAGCGGATCTTGACGAAGGTCCAGCACGCGCCCGGCGCGTCTACCTTCTCGCCGTGCTCGTCGATGTACTTGCAGGAGTCTGAATCCGAGCCCGAGAAGGTCGCGTTGACCACCGCCCATTCGAAAGCTGGCGGCAGCAGCTGCCACAGCAACAGCACCCCGAGCAAAGTCAGGCAAGTGTTCAGCCACGAAGAGAACAGGTTGCGCTGCAGCCAGTGCAGCGTCGGATGGCGCAGGACGGGCGCAGGCATGGCCTCAGCGCTCCTTGATCTGCACGCTGCGGTTGTACAGATTGGTCGCCAGCGAAGTCAAGGCGTTGATGGTCTCGTAGACCACAATCGTCATGAAGACGATGATCAGCGCCTGGCCCGTCTGGTTGAGCGCGATCCCCAGCCAGATGTTCGTGATGTCCGGATAGCCTACCGCCACCGCCAGGGAGGAGTTCTTCGTCAAGTTCAAGTACTGGCTGATCGTCGGCGGAATGATCACCCGCAGCGCCTGGGGCAGGACCACCAGCTTCATGCGCATGATGCGGCCCAGGCCCAGCGCCATGCCCGCTTCGCTCTGGCCCGGACTCACCGATAAAATGCCGCCGCGTACGTTCTCGGATATGTAAACCGCCGTGTAGATCGTCAGGCCGAACCACAGCGAGATGATCTCCTTGGTCGGACGCATGCCGCCGCTGTAGTTCAGGCCCCGCTTCGCAGGCAGGTCTACCGTGATCTGGTCGCTGAAGATCCATGCGAACAGCGCCAGCGCCGCCACTAAAATGCCCAGGCCGTAGCTGAAGACCGGCAGGCCCTGGCCCGTCGCCATGCGCCGCAGATGCGCATAGCGCCGCAGCCACCAGATGCCCGTCGCCGCCACGAGCAGCGTCGCCGCCAAAGCCCAGCCCGCCGCTGGCGTCAAGACCGGAGAGGGCAGGTAAATGCCCGCGCTGTTGAAGACCGCTCCGCCCATCAGGATGCTCTCGCGTACCGCGGGCAGGCTGTTGTAAATCGGCGGGAAGAAGGCGAAGTGCCAGAATAAAAGCTGCAAGAGCAAAGGCGTGTTGCGGAAAATCTCCACAAAACCCAGCGCGATGTTGCGCAGCAGGAAATTGGGCGACAGCCTGGTTACGCCCAGCACCAGCCCTAAGACCGTCGCTGAAGGTATCCCCAGCAGCATCACCAGCATCGTGTTCTGGATCCCGATGATGAAGACATCCCAATAAACGGATTCGCCCAGGGTGAAGTCCCAGAAGGGAAAGAAATTGAGGGGGATCGCGAAGGTCGCGGTCTCGTTGAGAAAATCAAAACTCGTCTTGATGCTGCGATCGCGCAGGTTCGCGATGACGTTGCTGGTCAATACATAGAGCGCATAGAACGTGGCCGCCACCACCGCGGCCTGGAACATGTATGAGCGCGGCTTCGGCCTTCGCCACCACGGAATCGCCGCGGCGTCGGGATGCTTGCTCTCAGCCATGGTGTTGTTTCAAAAAAAACAGCCCGCGTCCTGCTAGGGACGCGGGCTGCGGTTGCCGCCGGCAGCTGCGTGCCGGTCAGATAAAGCCCTTAGCGCAGCGGCGGCGCGTAGAGCAGGCCGCCCTTCGACCACAGCGCGTTCGGCGTGCCTTCGCGGGCGATGCCCAGCGGCGTGTTCGCGCCGACGTGCTTCTCGTAGGACTCGCCGTAGTTGCCGACCGTCTTGATGACGTTGTACAAGCAGGCGTCGTCCAGCTTGTCGCTGATCAGCTTGCACATGCCGCCTTCGGTACCGACCAGGCGCTTGATCGCCGGGTCAGCGCTGCTGTCGGAACGGTGCTGGTCGACGTTGGCCTTGGTGATGCCGAGCTCTTCCGCGTTGAGCATCGCGAACAGGACCCACTTGGCCAGGTTGAAGTACTCGTCGTCGCCCTGGCGGACCACCGGTCCCAGCGGCTCTTTCGAGATCACCTCAGGCAGGATCACCGCGTCGGACGGGTTCGCCAGCTCCGAGCGGATCGAGGCCAGCTGCGACGTGTCCGAGGACAGGGCGTCGCAGTAGTTGTTCTCGAAACCCTGGGTCGTGTCCGGCGAGGTGTCGTAGGCGATCTGCTCGTAGCTCATGTTGTTGGTCCGGAAGTAGTCCGCCATGTTCGCCTCGGTCGTGGTGCCCGACTGCACGCAGATGCGCGCTCCGTCCAGCTCCAGCGCGCTTTTCACGCCCAGCTTCTTGTAGACCAGGAACGCCTGGCCGTCGATGAAGTTGTAGTACGTGAAGTTCAGCCCCAGCGAAGCGTCGCGCGTCAGGGTGTGCGTCGTGTTGCGCGACAGCACGTCGATCTCGCCCGAAGCCAGCGCCTCGAAGCGCTCTTTCGCAGTCAGGTTGACGAAGCGCACGGGGGCGTTCGGGCCCAGCAGGGCCGCCGCCAGGCCGTAGCAGTAGTCGGCGTCCACGCCCTGCATGCGGCCGCTGTCGTCGGGCGCGGAAAAGCCCGCCAGCCCGCCGGACACGCCGCAGATGAGCTCGCCGCGACCCTGGATGGTGTCAATCGACTGCGCCGAGGCGACGCCGGCAACCGCCATGCTGGCCGCTACCGCTGCGATGAGTAGTTTGCTGTTCATTGTTGTTCTCCTGCTTTTTTTCGCTAGCTGAGAAGGTCGGCAAATTCTACCATGTCCCGCTAGCGCCACAAGTCGCGGCTGAACACCAGCAGGAAAATCAGGAACTCCAGCCGGCCCAGGATCATCGCCAGCGAGCAGATGTTGATGCCGATGGGATTGAGCACCGCGTAATTGGTCCCCGGGCCCACGTCGCCCAGGCCCGGGCCGGTGTTGCTCACGCTCGCGATCGCGGCCGACATGCTCGTGACCAGATCGAGGCCCGGATCGCTCGCTAGCAGCAGGAAGGTGGTAACGACGATCGTCGCCGTGTACGCCAGCACGAAGAAGAAGATCGAGGAGACCACCTCCTCCGATACGATGTTGCCGCCGATCTTGACCTGGGTGTAGGAATACTGATGCAGCATGCGAGTCTGCTCGACCCGGGTGCGGCGGATGAACGTCAGCGCCCGGACCATCTTGATGCCGCCGCCGGTCGAGCCGCTGCACGAGCAGAAGTTCGCCAGCATCAAGATCAGCAGGCTCAGGTACAGCGGCCAGTGGACGTAGAAGTCGGTGTTGACGTAGCCGGTCGTCGTGATGATCGAAATGGTGTTGAAGGCGCCGTAGCGCAGGGCCTCGCCCCAGCTCGCGTAAGCGCCCGACTGGTAGAGCAGACCGGCCGTCGCCGCCACCGCCAGGAGCAGCGCCAGCAGATAGGGCAGCAGTTCGATGTCCTGGCGATAGCCGGACAGATAGTAACCCAGCCGCTCCTTGACGCGGGCCAGCCGGCCTTCGCTCGTCCGCGTCGGGACGTTGTCAGGATGCATGAATTTATGCGTCATCGCGAAATGCGTCGCGAAGTTGAAGCCCGCGATCACCATGAAGACGATCGCCACGCCCTCGATGGCCGGCGAATCGAAAAAGCCGAAGCTCGCGTCATGGTTGCTGAAGCCGCCCAGCGCCAGGGTGGTCATGGCATGCACGACCGCGTCCATCAAATCCATGCCAGCGATCCAGTAGCACAGCATGCACAGCGCCGTCAGCGACGCGTAGATGGTCCACAGGCCCTTGGCCGTCTCGTTGATCTGCGGCGTCAGGTCGCTGTCCTGGCTCGGGCCCGTGATCTCCGAGCGCATCAGCTGGCGTCCGCCCAGGCCCAGGTTCGGCAGGATCGCCACCGCCAGCACAATCAAGCCCATGCCGCCGAGCCAGGACATCACCCCGCGCCACAGCTTGACCGGCGCCGGCAGCTCGTCGATGCCGCTGAGCACCGTCGCGCCCGAGGCCGTCAGGCCCGAGACCGCCTCGAAATACGCGTCCGACAGCGAGTAGTCGGTGTACTGCAGCAAAGGCAGCGCCCCGATCAGCGGCAGTACGAACCAGATGATGATCACCAGCAGCGAGGCGTGCCGCGGCTTGAAGCCCCGGCTGGCGCGATCGCCCAGGCGCCAGAATAAAAAGCCAATCGCCAGGGCGCCCGCCGCGGGCAGCAGGAAAGGCAGCGGATTGTCGCGGCTGAAAATCGCCACTACGGTCGGAATCAACATGCTGACGCCGAAGATCGCCAGCACCTTGCCCAACGGGCTCACCAGGCTCGACTGCAGCCGGATGAGGCGCGGGACCGGTAGCTTCATGTCGGCGCCGGACTGCCGCGCCTCAGGCGTAGAAAGGTATGTCGAGCAGGGTGTTGAGCGTGCGGCTGTCGCCGTCGGTCAAGCAGACGATGATGCGGTCGCCGCCCTTGATCACGTGCCCGCTGTCCGGAAACAGCAGGTGCATCTTGCCGCCTTCCTTCGCCGGAGCGGAGCCGAGGACGCAGGGTATGACGTTGGCCGGCCACTCGATGCGGTCGAAGGACGAGCCGACGATCTTCGCCTGCTCGTGGATGTTGAACTCCACCAGCTGGGCGCCCGCCTCGTTGAGCATCTGGACGCTCTCGTGCTTGCGGCCGCGCAGCTCCTTCAGCAGCGTCCCGATCGTGACGTTCGCCGGCGACAGCACCGTGTCGATGCGATGGTGCATGAGCACGTCGCCATAGGAGTTCTTGCGCACCAGCACCGCCACCTTGCGGCAGCCCATGTCCTTGGCGAGCATGGCCGCCAGGATGTTCTCCTCGTCGTTGTGCGTGACCGCGCAGAAGTAATAGGAGTCCTCGATGTTCTCGTTGCGCAGGATGTTCGCGTCCGCTGGATTGCCGTGGTCGACCACCGTGTGGTTGAGGTCCTGGATGATCTCGGCGCAGACCGCCTGGCTCGGCTCGATCAGCGTGACGTTGTAGCGCTCCTCGATCTGCTTGGCGATGGTCCGCCCGATGAGCGTCCCGCCCGCGATGAAGATCTTGCGGCTTTCCGCGCCGATCACGCTGCGCCGCTTGTTGAGCGCGTCGATGCCGGCGTGCCGCTGCGAGACCACCACCAGCTCGTCCTGATCCTGCAGCTCGGTCTCCGGCGCGCACGCCGTCGGGACCTTGTCGCGCATGATGGCCGCCACCTTGAAGGAGCCCATGCGGCCGGTGCGCTCGAGCTCAT